>DASWIQ010000115.1:0-3169 GCA_036397615.1 Steroidobacteraceae bacterium | reverse complement strand
GCTCAGGATCTGCTCGGCCTTCGGGTTCAGCGGCAGGGGCCGGTCGATCACGTAAAATACGGCGTTTTCCGCAAGTTCGACAAGGTTTTTCGCCCTTGCCTTGAGACCGTCCATGCCCGCGGCGAGGCGGCTGCGCGCGAGCGCCGTCAGCGGCCGGCCGAGCTGCTTTTCCAGCCGCGGCGCCACCTCGTCCACCAGGCGCGCCGAGGCGGCCTCGCGCAGGTAGTGGCCGTTGAGGTTCTCCAGCTTCGCGAAGTCGAAGCGCGAGGCCGACTTGCCGACGGCGTCGAGATCGAACCACGCGATGGCCTGCGCGGTCGAGATCACCTCGTCGTCGCCGTGGCCCCAGCCGAGCCGCAGCAGGTAGTTGCGCAGCGCGTCCGGCAGGTAGCCCATGTCGCGATAGGCCTCGACGCCGAGCGCGCCGTGGCGCTTCGAGAGCTTGGCACCGTCCGGACCGTGGATCAGCGGGATGTGCGCCCATTCCGGTGCCTGCCAGTCCATTGCCTCGTAGATGATCGACTGCCGCGCGGCATTGGTAAGGTGATCATCACCGCGGATGACATGCGTGACGCCCATGTCATGGTCGTCGACCACGACGGCGTGCATATAGGTCGGCGTCAGGTCGGCGCGCAGGATGACGAAGTCGTCGAGATCCTTGTTTGGGAAGGCGACGCGGCCTTGCACGCAGTCATGGATGATCGTCTCGCCTTCGAGCGGTGCCTTGATGCGGATGACGGAAGCGGCCCCGGCGGGCGCCTCGGACGGATCGCGGTCGCGCCAACGTCCGTCGTAGCGCGCAAAGCGTCCCTCGGCTTTCGCCTTGTCCCGCATTGCCGCGAGCTCTTCCGGTGTCTCGAAGGCGCGGTAGGCCTTGCCGCGCGCCAGAAGCTCCAGAGCGATCTCGCGATGCCGGGCGGCGCGGGCAAACTGCGAGATCGGCTGGCCCTCCCAGTCGAGACCGAGCCAGGTCAGCCCGTCGATGATCGCGGCGATCGCGGCGTCGGTGGAGCGTTCGCGATCCGTGTCCTCGATGCGGAGCAGCATCGTGCCGCCGGTATGCTTCGCATAGAGCCAGTTGAAAAGGGCCGTCCGCGCCCCGCCGATATGCAGGAAACCGGTGGGCGAGGGCGCGAAGCGGGTGACGACGGCGGAGGGCATGGGCGACTTGCGGTGGCTCGGTCGCGGCCCGTGTATCACGGCGGAGCGGGCTCGGAGGAGGGGAAGTTGGTCTCGTGTATTGCAGTCGTGGCAGGCCTGTGTTACAAACACTCATGAAGACCGTGACGGTACGCTTGCCCGAGGCGCTGGCCGCGGAGATCGAGGCAGAGTCGCGCAAGCGCAAAATCTCCAAGTCCGATGTTGTGCGTGAACGACTGCAGCGCTCCCCTTCGCAGACCGACGATCCGCTGGCGTCCATCCGCGATCTCATCGGCTCCGTCGACGACGACCTGCCGCCCGATCTGAGCGCCCATAAGAAGCACTATCTGCGGGTTTGGGGCTATGGCCGGAACCGTAATCGTTGACTCCGGGTTCGTCATTGCGCTCCTTCGGCGCCGCGACACCCATCGTGAGTGGGCAGCGTCGCAAGCCTCGCAGTTCCCGCCTCCGTGGCATACGTGTGAGGCAGCCCTTTCGGAAGCCTTCCATCTATTGAAGCCACACACGACGCTCCAACTCTCCGCGCTTCTTCGCCGCCACGCTGTGCTCAGTTCCTTTGTGTTCGCTCGGGAACAGGAGCCGGTGCTGGCGCTGATGCAGAAATATGCGGATGTGCCAATGAGCTTGGCGGACGCCTGTCTCGTCCGCATGAGCGAGACGCATCCCGACCCCATCGTGCTGACAACCGATGCCGATTTCCGCGCCTACCGGCGCCATAGCCGCCAGGTCGTCCCCTGCGCGCTGCCCACCTGACTTTGCCGCCTTCCGGTCAGGGCACGGCAACCGCCGTTGCGTGGCTGCATGGCTCGCCTTGGAGCGGCGGTTGCCATCGTGTAAGGCCGGGACCGTACAGTAGAGGCGATCGAACAAGGCAGAGAGAATGTCGGAGGCCGAAACACCGGTTCGCGAGGCGGGGCAGGATTTCATCCGCGACATCATCCGCGCCGACCTTGAAGCAGGCCGGCACACTCAGGTGGTGACGCGTTTTCCGCCCGAACCGAACGGCTATCTCCACATCGGCCACGCCAAGTCGATCTGCCTCAATTTCGGCGTCGCCGAGGAGTTCGGCGGGCATTGCAGCCTGCGCTTCGATGACACCAATCCGACGAAGGAGGAACAGGAATATATCGACGCGATCGAGCGGGACGTGCGCTGGCTCGGCTTTGACTGGGGCCAGCATCTGCACCATGCGTCGGACTATTTTGAGCAGCTCTACGAATGGGCGGAGCATCTGATCCGCGCCGGCAGGGCGTATGTCGACGACCAGTCGCAGGATGAGATGCGGGCGGCTCGCGGCACCCTGACCGAGCCCGGCCGGGACAGCCCCTATCGCGACCGCAGCGTGGAGGAGAATCTCGATCTCTTTCGCCGCATGCGGGCCGGCGAGTTCCCGAACGGCGCGCGCGTGCTGAGAGCCAGGATCGACATGGCGAGCGGCAACATCAACCTTCGCGATCCCGTGCTCTACCGCATCCTGCATGCGCGCCATCCGCGTACCGGCGACGCCTGGTGCATCTACCCGAGCTATGATTTCGCCCACGGCCAGTCCGATGCGATCGAGGGCGTCACGCATTCGCTCTGCACGCTCGAATTCGCCGACCACCGGCCGCTCTACGATTGGCTGATCGAGAACCTTCCGGTTCCCGCGCGGCCGCGGCAATACGAATTCGCGCGGCTAAACCTGACGCATACGGTGCTGTCCAAGCGCGTGCTGACCGAGCTGGTGAGGGGCGGCCACGTCGCCGGCTGGGACGATCCGCGCATGCCGACGATCGCCGGACTGCGCCGACGCGGGGTTCCCTCCGAGGCGATCCGCAATTTCGTGCGGGCGATCGGGGTGGCGCGGGCGGACAGCCTTGTCGACGTCGCCATGCTGGACCATGCAATCCGCGACGTTCTGAACAGGACCGCGGCCCGGCGCATGGCGGTGCTGAGGCCGCTGAAGGTCGTCATCGAGAACTATCCGGAAGGGCAGGTCGAGCAGCTGGAGGCGGTCAACAACCCGGAG
>DASWIQ010000114.1:0-8023 GCA_036397615.1 Steroidobacteraceae bacterium | reverse complement strand
CAGTTCGCTGCATGAGTCGCTCAAGAAGCATCCGCTCTATTTCGACGACCTCTACGTCAATCTCGTCGAGGCGGGCGAGCAGGCGGGCGCGCTCGAGTCGCTGCTCGACAAGGTCGCGACCTACAAGGAAAAGACCGAGGCCCTCAAGAAGAAGATCAAGAAGGCGCTCTTCTATCCGGCCGCCGTGCTTGCCGTCGCGGTCGTGGTGACCCTGATCCTCCTGCTCTTCGTGATCCCGCAGTTCGAGGCGCTCTTCAAGGGATTCGGCGCGGACCTGCCGGCGTTCACGCGGGCGGTCATCGACCTGTCGAAGTTCGTGCAGGAACAGGGCTGGTGGATGGGACTCCTGTTCGCGGGCGGCGTGGTTTTCTTCCTGCACATGAAGAAACGCTCGCAGGCGCTCCGTCAATTCATCGACCGGTTGTCCCTCAAGATCCCGATCATCGGCCCGATCCTAGTGAAGGCGGCGATCGCGCGCTATGCGCGCACGCTTTCGACGATGTTCTCGGCCGGCGTGCCGCTCGTCGAGGCCATGGAATCGGTCGCGGGCGCGACCGGCAACATCGTCTATGAAATGGCCGTGCTCCGCATGCGCGACGAGGTCGCGACCGGCCAGCGACTTCAGCGCGCGATGGAGAACACCGGCCTCTTCCCGAACATGGTCATCCAGATGATCGCCGTCGGCGAGGAATCCGGCTCGCTCGACGCGATGGCCTCCAAGGTCGCGGACTTCTACGAACTCGAAGTGGATACGGCGGTGGACGGACTGTCGTCCCTGCTCGAGCCGCTCATCATGGCAATCCTCGGCGTGCTGGTCGGCAGTCTGGTCATCGCCATGTACCTGCCGATCTTCAAGCTGGGCGCCGTGATCTGACCGAGCTCTCGCCCGTGGCGCTGTTCGCGGCTGACCCCGCCGTGTTCGCCGCGGTGGCCTTCCTGTTCGGCCTCGCGATCGGCAGTTTCCTGAATGTCGTGATCCACCGCCTGCCGCTCGTCCTCGAGCGGCAATGGCGGGCGCAGGCGGCCGAAGTGGAGGGCCGGAGCGCGGCCCCGCAAGGCGAGCCCTACAATCTCCTGCGGCCGCGCTCGCGCTGCCCGGCCTGCCAGGCCCCGATCCGCGCGATCCACAATTTCCCCGTCCTGAGTTACCTGTTTCTGCGCGGCCGCTGCGCGTCCTGCCGCGCGCCGATTTCGCTCCGCTATCCGGCGATCGAACTCGCGGCCGCCGCCGCGACCGCAGCCGTCGCCTGGCATTTCGGTTTCGGATGGCAGGCCCTGCTCGCGATGATTTTCACCTGGTACCTGGTTGCGCTCACCGGCATCGACATCGACCGCCAGCTCCTGCCGGACATCCTGACGCTCCCGCTCCTGTGGATCGCGCTGATCGCGAGCCTCTGGCACGCAGCCGGCGATGCGGCGCCGCCGGCTTCGCCGCGCGACGCCGTGATCGGCGCCGTGGCCGGCTATCTTTTCCTGTGGTCCGTGTTCCAGCTCTTCCGCCTGATGACCGGCAAGGAAGGCATGGGCTACGGCGACTTCAAGCTTTTCGCCGCGATCGGCGCCTGGCTCGGCTGGCAGATGCTGCCGCTCGTGCTGCTGCTCGCGGCGGTCGTCGGCAGCGTGGTCGGTGTCGCGATGATCGCGGCCCGGCGACATGGCCGCGGCGTGCCGATTCCGTTCGGGCCCTATCTCGCGGGCGCCGCGTGGATCGCCCTCCTCTGGGGACCGCAGATCGTCGAGCGCTACCTCGACGTCGCGGGCCTCGGTTGAGTCGCGCGCCATGCTCCGAATCGGACTCACGGGCGGCATCGCGAGCGGCAAGTCGACGGTCGCGGCGCTGTTCGCCCGCAAGGGCGCGACGGTGATCGACACCGATCGCATCGCGCGCGACGTCGTCGAGCCGGGCATGCCGGCATTGGCGGCACTGGTCAATGCGCTCGGCGGCGGCATCCTCGACAACGAGGGCCGGCTCGACCGGGCCGAGCTGCGACGGCAACTCTTCGCCGACGCCGTCACGCGCCGCTCGGTCGAATCCATACTGCACCCCGCAATCCTCGCGCAGCTCGATCGCGACGCGAACCGCGCTCCGGGCCCGTATCAGGTTCTCGTGGTTCCGCTCCTCGTCGATGGCCGGCACGAGGGTCTCGTCGATCGGGTACTGGTCGTCGACTGCCCGGAGGAGACCCAGATCCGCCGGCTGATGGAGCGCGACGGGGAAACCCGCGAGAACGCGATCCGCATGCTCGACACGCAGGTTTCGCGCGAACGGCGCCTCGCCCAGGCGGACGACGTCATCGAAAACGACGGGCCGCCGGCCGAACTCGAGGTCAAAGTGGCCGCTCTCGACCGCAAATACCGCGGAATGGCCGCGGAACGCTAAGGTTTACGCAAATGGAATCCGTGCCTCAAAATAGGCCGATGTTCGAAGCAGCGCCGGAACCGAGACCCGATTCGGAGCCCATCGTCTACGAGCAGCCGCTCAATGAGCGGATGCGCGCCTTCATGCGCCTCGAATTCCTATGGCAGCAGCTCTCTTACCACGCCGGCCTGCCGAACGCCTGGTCGAGCCGCTCCGCGGTCTCGGGACTGCTCGAGATCCTCGCGATCACTTCGCGCGGCGACGCGCGCGGCGACGTGCTGAAGGAGCTCGAACGGCAGATGACGACCCTGCGCGACTACCAGAACCGGCCCGGCGTCGACGCCGCGCGCCTTCGCAACGTGCTGTCCGCGCTCATGCGGCGGCGCGAGGAATTGAACGCCGCGGGCGCGAACTTCATGCAGAAGCTCCGGGAGTCCGAGTTCCTGAACGCGATCAAGCATCGCAGCGCGATCCCGGGCGGCACCTGCGAGTTCGACCTGCCGGATTTCTACCATTGGCTCAATCTCGATGCGGACACGCGCGAGAGCGATCTCGCGGCCTGGCTCGCCACGATCCGGCCGCTCTGCGAATCCGTTTCCGAGCTGCTCTGGATCACGCGCGAGAACGCGCGGCCCAAGGAAGAGACCGCGGTCGGCGGAAATTTCCAGATCGTGTTCGAGCGCGACCGGCCGGTGCAGCTCCTCCGGATCACGCTGCCGGGCGCGTTGCGGCTATTCCCCGAGGTCAGCGGCAGTCATCATCGTTGTTCATTGCGCTTCCTGCGCTGGAACAACGTTCACAGCCGCCCGGTGCAGGCGTCCGAGGACGTGACCTTCATACTCGCGACCTGCTACTGAAAGCGATGCCGCGGGAAGTCAGTTGTCCGCGTTGCGGCCGCCGCCACGAATGGGAAGGAAATCCCTTCCGGCCTTTCTGCAGCGAACGCTGCAAATTGATCGATTTCGGCGGCTGGCTGGAGGAACGAAACGCCATCCCCGGCGAACCCGCGGAAATACCGGACGACGACAGCCCGAAGCATTGATGGTGCCGGAACAAAGGGGACGTTCACCTTTGCCCTTAGGTCCTTCGGGGCAAAGGTAAACGTCCCCTTTGTTCCACCATTGTGGAGCTTCGTGCTATCTGCCGCCCGGCATGTCCAGGTGTTTCACGAGAAATGCCCACTGATTCGCCCAGTCCTCGACCTGCATCCACGCAGGCTTGCCGGCGCCGTGTCCGGCGCGCGTTTCAATACTGACGATGACCGGGTTCGCGCAGGACTGGGCGTGTTGCAGCGCCGCCGTGAACTTGTAGCTATGCCAGGGCACGACGCGGTCGTCGTGATCGGCCGTCGTCACGAGCGTCGGCGGATAGCAGCGGCCGGGCTTCAAGTTGTGGACCGGTGAATACGCGACGAGAGCGCGGAACTGGTCCGCGTCCTCGACCGTGCCGAAGTCGCTCGACCAGGCATAGGCATTCGCACTCGCGGTGTGGTAGCGCAGCATGTCCATGACGCCGACGCCTGGCAGCGCCGCGGCGAAGAGCTCCGGCCGCTGCGCCATGACGGCGCCGACCAGGAGCCCGCCATTGCTCCGGCCGTGGATCGCCAGTTTCGCGGGCGAGGTATAGCCCTTCGCGATCAGCCATTCGGCCGCCGCGGTGAAATCGTCGAAAACGTTCTGTTTTTTCGCCTTCGATCCGGCGTCGTGCCAGTCGGCTCCGTATTCGCCGCCGCCCCGCAGGTTGGCGACTGCGTAGATGCCGCCCAGCTCGAGCCAGGCCGCGACCGCGGCGCTGTAGGTTGGCGTCAGCGAGACGTCGAATCCGCCGTAACCGTAGAGCAGCGTCGGATTGCCGCCGTCCTGCTTCGCGTCGCGCCTCCGCGTGATGAACATCGGCACGCGCGTGCCGTCCTTGCTCGCGTAGAACACCTGGTCGGTCACGTAGGGGCTGCCATCGAAGGATACGGTCGGCTTGCGGAACGGCCGCACATCGTCCTTCGCCACGTCGTAGCGATAGAGCTCCAGCGGCGTCAGGTAATCCGTATAGGCGAAGAAGGTCTCGCTCTCTTTCACCGAATCCTGGAAGCCGATCGCCGTGCCCTTGCCGGGCAGGCGGATGTCGCGCAGCCGCTTTCCGTCCGCCCCGTGCACGACGAGATGCGAACGCGCGTCCTCGAGATAGCTCGCGATCACATGGCCGCCGACCAGGCTCGCCTGGTAGAGCGTCGCCTGCGCCTCCGGCACGACTTCGACCGGCTCGGGTGCGGCCGGATCGATCGATATCACGCGGCCGCGCGGCGCGCCTTGCGTGGTCTTGAAATAGAGACGATCGCCCATGGCCCCGAGAAATTCGTAGAGGCCGTCCCAGCGGTCGAGGAGCCTCACGACCGGAGCATCCGGTTTCGACAGGTCGCGCAGATGCATCGCATTCTTGTCGAAGCCATAGAAGATGCCGAACACGAGCCAGCGGCCGTCTTCGGAGACGGTGGCGTAGGGGTTGTGGCGCGGATTGTCCGTGATGGAATAGACGTGTTCGTCGTCCGCCTGCGGCGTGCCCGGCCGGTGACGGTAGACGCTCACCTGCTGCTGGTCGTCGCCCTTACCGTCTTCGCCCTTCGGATAGCGCGAGTAGTAGAAGGCGCTCGCGTCCGGGAGCCAGGACACGCCCGTGAACTTGGTGTCGCCGATCAGGTCCGGCAGATCGCGGCCCGTTTCCACTTCGCGCAGGTGCCAGGTGTCCCAGTCCGTGCCGCCGTCGGACACGGCGTAGGCCACATAGCGGCCGTCCGGACTGATCGAGTAGTCGGCGAGCGAAGCCGTCGCATCCTTCGAAAGCGTGTTCGGATCGACGAGCACGTTCGGCGCGGCGTCGAGCGCGGTCGCCCAGTACAGCACGCCCTGGTTCTGGCTGCCGCTCTTCTCGACGTAGAAATAGCGCCCGCCGCGCTTGACCGGCATGCGCGACTTGTCGTCGAGCCAGCTGTAACCATATTGCTCGTAGTTCCAGAGCTCGGTCAGTCGCTTCTGGATTGCCGCGCGGGCGGGAATCGCGTTCAGGTACGGCTGAGACACTGCATTCTCTGCGGTAACCCAGGCCCCGACCTCGGGGGAGGCCGTTTCCATCCAGCGATAGGGATCGGCGACCTCGGTGCCGTGAAGCGTCTCAACGACCGGCCCGCGCGTCGCGGCCGGATAGTGAAGGACCGCGCCTGCGGCGGGCGAATCGTCCGCGTCGCTCATGCCGGAAACCGCGGCGAGCAGGGCCATTGCAAGGCCGGATATGACATGCCGGTGCACCGTGCTTACACTCCCGGGGGAATCAGGCGCGCAGTCTAACAAACCGCGCGGTTTTCCCCTTCCAGACTGCGACAGGACGGAGCAACGATGCGTTCACTCGTGATCGGATTCACGGCGGCCCTGTGGCTTGCCCCGGCCGCGGCCGGCGACCTGCCGGTCGAGCGGCTGTTCGACGCGCCGGATCTGCAAGGGCCTTCGCTCCGGCAGATGCGATTCTCGCCGGACGGAAAACTCGTGAGCTACCTGCGCGGTCGCGACGATGCGCCTGCTGTCTTCGACCTCTGGGCCTATGACGTCGATCGCAGGCGCCACCGGCTGCTGGTGGATTCGCGCGCACTCGCCCCCGCGGAAGAGAAACTCTCGGCGGAGGAGGAAGCGCGCCGCGAGCGTCAGCGGATCGCGGCGCTCCGGGGCATCGTGGATTATCAGTGGTCGCCCGACTCGAATAGTCTGCTCGTGCCGCTCGGAGGCGATCTCTATCACTACGACCTCACGCGTCCGTCCGCGGAAGCGGTGAGGCGCCTGACCGAGACCGCGGAGTTCGAGACCGATCCGCAGTATTCGCCCCGCGGTCGTTACATCAGCTTCATACGCGGGCAGGACCTGTACGCGATCGAAGTCGCGACCGGCGCGGAGCGCCGCCTCACGACGGGCGGCGGCGGACTCATCAGTCACGGCGTCGCCGAGTTCATCGCGCAGGAGGAGATGGGCCGCAATACCGGCTACTGGTGGTCGCCGGACGAGAAGCACGTCGCCTACACGCGCGTCGACGAGTCGCCGGTCGCGGAGGTCGAGCGCTTCGAGATCGGCGCCGAGGGCATCCGGGTGTTCCGCCAGCGTTACCCGGCAACCGGACACGCTAACGTCGAGGTGCGACTCGCGATCCTCGCGCTCGATACGGGTGACGTGGCCTGGGCCGATCTCGGCCGCAAGGATTTCTATCTCGCGCGCGTCGACTGGTTTCCGGAGGGCAATCGCCTGCTCGTGCAGCGGCAGACGCGTGACCAGAAGCGGCTCGACGTCCTCTCCTACGCGGTCAGCGGCGGCGAAGCGAGGCAGCTGTTCTCCGAGCGCAGCGACACCTGGGTCGAGCTCCATGACGATCTCTATTTCATGCCGCAGCGCCGGGAAATCCTCTGGGCCTCGCAACGCAGCGGTCACAATCACCTGTATCTCTACGACTACGGCGGCATTCTCAAGGGCCCGGTGACCGCGGGCGATTGGGACGTCATCGGCGAATGGAATGCGCCCGCGGTGCGCGGCATCGACGAGCGCCGCGGCAAGGTCTATTTCATGGCGACGCTGAAAACGCCACTCGAGCGCCAGCTGTACGTCGCCGGTCTCGATGACGGGACGAAGCGCGAGCCCGTCGCGATCACGACGCGGGATGGCTGGAACAACGTAACGATGTCGCGCGACGCGCGCCATTTCCTCCTCGGTTACAGCGATCCTGCGCAGCCGCCGCAGATATCGCTCCACGACGCCGCCGGCAAGCGCCTCGCCTGGCTCGTCGAGAACCGGCTCGATGCCGGCCATCCCTACGCGCCCTATCTCGACCGTCACGTGCTGCCGGAGTTCGGGACGATCCCGGCGGCGGACGGCACGCCGCTCCACTGGCAACTCTACAAGCCGGCAGGTTACGAACCGGGCAAGCGTTATCCCGCGGTGGTCGTGGTGTATGGCGGCCCGACGGTGCAGACGGTCCAGCGCCGCTGGGGCGAACGGCGCGGCAACCAGACCGCCCAGCTCCTCACGCAACGCGGTTACGTCGTGTTCGCGATCGACAACCGCGGATCAGGCGGCCGCGGCCGGAAATTCACGGAGGCGCTCTACCGGCGGCTCGGCGGCGTCGAGGTGGAAGACCAGCTTCGCGGCGTCGCCTGGCTCAAGGCGCAGCCATTCGTGGACCCGGCGCGCGTCGGCGTCTACGGATGGAGCTACGGCGGGTACATGACGCTCATGCTGTTGTCCCGGTCACCGGGGACATTCAAGGCCGGGGTCGCCGGTGCGCCGGTCACGGACTACGCGCTTTACGACACGCATTACACCGAGCGCTATCTCGGCACGCCGCAGGAAAATCCCGAAGGCTATCTTCAGTCGAACGTGCTGACCTATGCGGGCGCCCTGCGCGACCGCCTGCTCGTGATGCACGGCATGGCCGACGACAACGTGCTCTTCACGAATACGACGCTGCTGATCCCCGCGCTGGTCGCGAACGCGCAGCCGTTCGAGCTCGTCGCCTATCCCGGGAGCCGCCACGCCGCGTTGACCTTCCACGACACGGGCATCCACGGCTGGAAGACGATCCTGGATTTTTTCGACCGGCATCTTTAGTGGTGCCGGGTCGCAGATTCGCAGATTCCAGCCA
>DASWIQ010000113.1:0-7462 GCA_036397615.1 Steroidobacteraceae bacterium | reverse complement strand
CGCCGATCGTGGCTGGCATCCAATTCATCCCCTGGTCAGCCGGCCGAGCGGCGGCGCGTTGAAAAATATCATAATCGTGCCGTATTGTTTCAGGCTTTCTAGGTCAGGATAGAGTCCGTGGGCACAGGTACCGCCATCGCAAAAGCACCCGTCAGGAGCGGCAGCGCTCTAATCGCACTTTCGCAGCAGGTGCTGCGCACGGACGCATCCGGCATGCCCCTCGAGTGGATCGACTATAAAGAGGCGGTGCGTCTCCACTGCCTCGGCCAGGTCGCCTATGCCTTCGGCAGCCGGCTGTACGCGCTGCACGGCGGCACGAATGCGCGCACCGGCCGCCAGACCGTGATCGAAGTGAACTCGATGATGGCGACGCAGGGCTCGTCCGGAAATCCGGGGAGCCTGCGCGGCGACTACGTGCCGCCGCTCAACAACGAGACGCTTTTCCGGCGCGACGCGAATCTCTGCATGTACTGCGGCGGCCGCTTCACGTCGCACCAGCTCTCGCGCGACCATGTGCGCCCGTTCTGCCAGGGTGGCAAGGATGTCTGGAACAATGTGGTCGCTGCCTGCCGGCGCTGCAACAACGCGAAAGCCTCGCGCACGCCGGAGCAGGCGGGCATGCAGCTGCTCGCCGTGCCGTTCACGCCGACCTATGCCGAATACATCTACCTGAAAGGCCGGCGCGTGCTCGCCGACCAGATGGAATACCTCCTCGCGCACTTCCCGCGCACGAGTCCGCTGCACGCCCGCATCCAGCGTTTCGCACAGTGACCGCGGCGGGACCGCAGCCGGTCCACCTGATTGACGCGAGCTTTTTCGTCTTTCGCGCCTACTATTCGGTGGGCCTCGAGATGACCGACGGTGACGGGCAGCCGGTCAATGCGGTCTACGGCTTCGGGCGCTTTCTCGGCGACCTGCTCGAGGAGGCGAAGCCGGCGCACGTCGCGGTGGCCTTCGACGAAAGCCTCACGAGCTCGTTCCGGAACGCCATCTATCCCGCCTACAAGGCGAATCGCGAGCCGGCGCCGCCCGAACTGAAACGCCAGTTCGGACTGTGCCGCGAATTGTGCCGCCTGCTCGGACTCGCGGAATTCGGCAGCCCCACGCACGAGGCGGACGACATCATCGGCACGATCGCGGCGCGGCTTCGCATCTCCGGTCATCGCGCGGTGCTCGTGACGAGGGACAAGGATCTCGCGCAGCTCGTTCGCGACGGCGATCATTACTGGGACTATGCCGGCGAGCGGCGTTTCGCCTACGGCGAGATCGAAGCCCAGTTCGGCGTTCGGCCGGAACGCATGGCCGACTTTCTCGCGCTGACCGGCGACTCCGTCGACAACATTCCGGGCGTTCCGGGCGTGGGGCCGAAGACCGCGGCGGCGCTTTTGCGCGATTTCGCCTCGCTCGAGGAAATCTACGAAGGCCTCGAGCGCGTCGGGGCGCTTCCGATCCGTGGCGCGGGCAAGCTCGCGGAGAAACTCAAGCAGCACCGGGAGGCCGCGTACTTCGCGCGGCGTCTGACGACAATCGCCTGCGACATGCCACTCGACATCAGCATCGAGTCGCTCAGCCGGCGCCGACCGGATCTCGAAGGACTCGGTGCTTTCTACGACCGGCAGAAATTCGGCACAGCGCTCCGCCGCCAGGCGGAACGACTCGCAAAGAGCGCCTGAATGGAACCGAAATTCATACCGCTGCCCGGTTACCGGGAATGCGAGCCGGCCGAGATGCGCGCGCGCGCCACCGAGTTCGCCAGGGAAATGGGAAAGCGGCGCACGGTGCGGGATTTTTCTGCCCGGCCGGTGCCGCGCGCGCTGATCGAAGACTGTCTGCGCGCCGCCGGCAGCGCGCCGTCAGGAGCGAACCAGCAACCCTGGCATTTTGTGGCGGTCTCCGATCCCGCGGTCAAGCGTCGCATCCGCGAAGCTGCGGAAGCGGAGGAGCGCGAGTTCTATGCGCACCGCGCGCCCCCGGAGTGGCTCGAAGTGCTGCAGCCGCTCGGGACCGATGCCAGCAAGCCTTTTCTGGAGACCGCGCCGTGGCTGATCGCGGTTTTCATCCGTCGCTTCGCGCGGCTGCCCAATGGCGGCAAGTGCAAGCACTACTACACGGACGAGTCGGTGGGCCTCGCCACCGGCCTGTTGCTGGCCGCGATCCACACCGCCGGGCTCGTGTCGCTGACGCACACGCCGAGCCCTATGAAATTCCTGAATGAAATCCTCGGGCGCCCGAAGGACCTCGAACGGCCTTTCGTGCTGCTGGTCGTCGGCTATCCGGCGCCGGACGCGAAGGTCCCGGACATCGCTCGCAAGCCGCTCGCCGAGATCGCGACCTTCGTTTGACGCCGGGACGCCGCGTTCAATAGACGTCGAAACCGCGCCTTGCGGTATTGTTCGCGCACTCGTTGAAGCGCGCATTCAGTTTGCCCGCGACGGTTGTGGGATCCGCGCTCTCGGCGCGCCAGACGTCCCAGGCCTTGCCGAAAGTCGCCGCGTCCTTGCTGCGCCCGAGCCATCGCATGGATTCGAGGTCGCTGCTCTGCAGTGGCACGGCCACCTCCGCGTGGTAACCGTAGTTGGCGCCCCATTGCGCATTGAAGTCTTTGGTAATCTGCATCATTTTCGCGAAGTCACAGCCTTCCTTGAGCTTGAAATCGATCACGTCCAAGTGATCCGCAGCCGCACACATCGGTAGCGCCAGCAGCGCGATGGCGATGATTTTCTTCATGATTTCCCCCTGAATCTTGATCTTGTGCATCCGGCGATTGCCGGACGCGGCGCATGACACTACGCCCGTCGCCGCGAGGAAACTAGAGGGCGGCAGCGACGAGGCGTCGCAGGAGACGCTCGCGAAGCCCGCGCGGACTGGTGAGTTTCATGCGCTCGAGCAGCGGCGCAATCGCCTTGTCGCGGGGCCGGGCGAGCGCGAGCGACGAGCCGATGCCGAGCTTTCCGCCCAGGGTTTCCGCACGGGACTTCAGGCGGCGAAGCGCCTGTCCGAGCCTGATCTCCTCCGGTGTGAGATCGGTGCCGTAGGGCAGGGCGACGAATCGGCCGGCGGCGCGATGCGGCGCGAATGCCTGCTCGAGCGCTTCCGGCAGATTGCGCCGGTGCCGGTCGGCGATGCGGTGACTCCGGGGCAGCTTGCCGGCGCGCTGCGTCTCGGCGAGGAGCGCCGGCTGGAATCGCGAATCAGCGATGTCGAGCATCGCGCCCGCGACTTCGGCGTCGCTCTTTCCGCGCAGGTCGGCGATGCCGTATTCGGTCAGCACGATGTCGCGCAGGTGACGCGGTATCGTCGTGTGGCCGTAGCCGAACCGGATGTTGGATTCGAGCGTTCCGCCGCTCGCGCGGGTCGCGCGCACGGCGATCAGCGAACGCCCGCCCGGCAGGTCATGGGCCTGCGCAACGAAATTGTACTGGCCGCCCACGCCGCTCACGACGCGCCCGTCCGCGAGCCCGTCGGAGACGAGCGCGCCTCCGAGCGTCGCCATCATCGCGGAATTGATGAAGCGCGCATCGCGGCGCTGCGCCATTTTCAGCTCCCAGTCCGGCCCGAGAAGCTCGTTCGTGAAACTGACCGGCATCATCCGGAACAGCGCGCGTTCCGCATCCGGCATGGCGCGGAGCGTCTCGTAGAACGCGCGCGGCCCGAGCAGAAAGGCGCCGTGCAGGAGCGCGCCATCCGGTTCGACGCGGCGCTTCAGGATCCCTTCCCGGTACAGGTCGAGGAATCCGTCGACGAACATCTCGCTGACGGCGTAGAGGCCGCGTTCGAATGGCGCGTCGCCGCCGATCGCCTGCTGCTCCGCCTCGAAGCGCGGCCGAAGCGCGGTGTCCATGAGGGCTCGCCGCCAGTCGGGGTTGCTGCGATGGCGAAGCGTCAGCGCATGCACGATCGCGTCACCCAGTTCACCGATGCCGATCTGGATCGTGCCGCCGTCCCGAACGAGCATGCTGGCGGCAAGCGCGATCGCGTGGTCGGCCGTCGAGATCAGCCCGTTCGGCGGGGCGATCAACTCGTGATAATACTCCGCGCCGTCGACGATGAAGTCGAGGGCCGAGGAGGGGAGCTCGGCCGCGCCGAACATGTACGGCATGCGGTCGTTGACCTGTCCGATGATCGCGACCGGCGTGCCGGAGCGCTGGCGCTCGTGCAACACGGGTATCAGGTCCGTGGTGACGTCCGGATTCGATCCGAGGCTCACGCGGTCGCCTGCAGGGTCCTTCCGGAGCGCGATCTGCTGCGCGATGACATTCGCGCCTTTGGCGGCGACGGTGCGCGCGACATGCGTGTAGTTGATGCTCGCATAGGATTGCTGGGCGAGCGGCGAACCGAGCCATGCGCCCGGCTCCATGAAGAACTCCTGCACGCGGATGTTCGCGGGAAGCCGGTCGGCGCGGATCGCCTCGATCCAGGCCGGCTCCGGCGCATTGCCGAAGATTCGCGCGGAGATCGGTTCGACCAGGCGCCGCTCGAGTTCGCTTTTCGCCCGTGGGCGCGCGAGCGTCAGCCCGGTGAGGATCGAAAGCTCGATGCCGGAGTCCGCCGCCGCGCGGCCGTAGAACTCGTTGAGGAGCGCGACCGGCTTGCCCGCGCCGATCGGCGTGCAGAGGACAATGCGTCGGCCGATGCGCGCGAGCGTCTGCTCGACGCAGTCCTCGACGCCGGCAAATTGCCGTGGCGCGCGCCCGTTCATGGGCGAGACTCTAGCTTATCGTCGCCGCAGCGGCCGGTTTCAGCTTGAGCTCGAATCGGACCTCGACCTCGTCGCCGACCCACTCGGTGGACGCCCAGTCGCCCTGGCCGAGACCGAAGGCGAGGCGGCGGAGGCTCGCCGTTCCTTTCATGACGGCGGCGCTCGGCGCGGGCGCGAGCGTGAATCGGACCGCCGCCGACTTTGTCGCGCCGCGGATGGTCAATTCGCCCTGTGCGCGAAAGCCGGCGCCGTCGGGCTCGAAGTGCTCCGCATGAAAGACCGCCTGAGGAAATTTCTCGGTCCAGAAGAAATCCTGGCCGCGGAGAATTTCGTCCCGCTCCGCGTCCTGGGTGTCGATCGAGGGCGTCGCGACGGTCACGTCGAGGCATCCATGCGTCGCGTCCGACGGGTCGAAATCGAGCCTGACCTGGAAGCCCTTGAAGGCTCCGGTGAACTTCGCGCCCGCCTGCAGGGCCGTAAACTCGAGCGTGCCCGAGCTCTCGTCCGCCTGCCGGACTTCCGCCAGCGCCGCCGGGCAGGCGGCGAGGGCGATGCACAGGACGCAAAGAATCGTTTTCATGGCGTGCGCCAGGGCAGCATCCGGAACAGTAGTCCGTCGCGATCGATGAACTGGTGCTTGAGCGCGGCGGCAATGTGCAGGAGCGCGAGCGTGATCAGGACATTCGCGAGCAGCTCGTGGACGTCCTCGAATTGTTCCTTGAGCGACCGGTCCGGCGCGACGAGATCGGGCAACTGCACGAGGCCGAACCAGCTCACCGGATAGTTCGAGGCCGACGACATCATCCAGCCGGTCAGCGGCATCGCGAACAGCAGGACGTAAAAGGACCAATGATTCAGTTGTGCGGCGACGTGCTGCCAGCGCGGCATGGGCGGCAGGGGCGGCGGACGGTCGAATAGCCGCCAGGCGAGACGAATGATTGCGAGTCCGAGTATCGTGATGCCGAACGACTTGTGCCGGGCGAGTAGAGCCAGCTTTTCGAGCCCGAGCGGCAGCCCGTCGGCGATCTTGCCGAGCGTCACCTGGACGATCAGCAGCCCGACGACCGTCCAATGCAGGGTCTGCGCCACATACCCATAGCGCAGCGCGGAGTTTCGTGCTGGCATCAAGTCTTGGAGAATACGCCCATGCGCAAGTTCCTGTGGCCTCTCATGATATTGCTTGCCGGTTGCGCTGCGCCGCCGCAGCAACCGCCTGTCGCCCCGGCGCCGGAAGCGCCGCCGGCCGCGCCCGCGCTGCCATTCGAAGCCTGGACGATCGTCGCCTCGCATCTCGAAGTGCGCGTCTTTCGCGACGGGCCGATGCAGAAGCTCGGTCACAATCACCTGATCACTTCGGACGCGCTCGAAGGCGCGATCGAGCTCCGCGATCCGCTGACGAAGAGCGGCTTCGACCTTCGGCTGCCGCTCGAGTCGCTCGTCGTCGACGAACCGGCAGCACGCGACGCGGCCGGCGGCGATTTCGCGAACCCGGTGCCGGCGAAGGACCGCGAGGCAACCCGCCACAACATGCTCGGAGAGTCCGTGCTCGACGCCGCGAGCCAGGCCGTGCTCCGGCTGACGGCGGATGAATTATCCGGCGAGCCGGGCAGCTACCAGGCGCGCGTGCGCGTCGCGTTCCGCGGCGGGGAGCGCGTGATCCCGGTGCCTTTCACCGTGGACATCGAAGGCGGAGAGCTACATGCGCACGCGAGCTTTCACCTGACTCACGCCGACATCGGTCTCCTGCCATTCACGGCCGGACTCGGAGCGCTCCGGGTCCGTGACGATATCGAGATCGACCTGCGGCTTGAAGCCAGGCGCGCGTCGTGACGGCGATCCAGTTCCGCAATCCCGAGGTCCGGATGTCGGTCGCGCTCGCCGGCGCACAGGCGGCGGTGCGCGATCCCGCAGTAACGCTCCGGGATCTGCTCGGCATGCTCGGCGAGCAGGGCTTGCTCGTGTTCTGCGGCGTGCTCGCCGCGCCCTTCCTGCTGCCGGTCACCGTCCCGGGGATGAGCACCGTGCTCGGCCTGCCGATGCTCCTGATCGGATTCGCCGTGATGGTGAGCCGTGTGCCCTGGCTGCCCGAGCGCCTGCTCAACCGCAGCCTGCCGGCAGTGACCGTCCGGAACGTCCTGCAAAAAGTGCGGGGCTGGGCGGAACGGTTCGAGCACCTGGTCCGGCCCCGGCTGCTCGGCTTGACCAGCGGCCCTGCGATCAACGCGGTCAACGGCGGGCTCGTCATCGTGGCCGTGGTGCTGATGATGGCGCCGCTGCCGCTCGTTCCCTTCGTCAATTCGTTGCCGGCGCTCGCGATCATCCTGCTCTGCTTCGGCATGGCCGAGCGCGACGGCGTCGTCATCGCGCTCGGCTACGTGATGACCCTCGTCTCGACCGCATACGTCGGCGGCCTGGTCGTCCTCGTGTTCTACGCCGGCCTGCGTCATGAGCAGGTGCTTGAGATGCTGCGCGGGTGGTTCAATTCATTTTGAGTCGATTTCCGCGAGCAGCGCCTTCGCGCCGTAAACTTTTTCGAGCGCCGTCCGGATGTAGGCCGGGTGCACGCCGATCGAGCGGTTCATGCGCTCATCGAACCAGTAGCTGCCCGAGATCGAATGGATGTTGCCGTCGAAGGCGAGACCCACGATCTCGCCTTTGGCGTTCAGCATCGGGCTGCCTGAATTGCCCCCGACGATGTCGTTGTCCGTCGTGAAGTTCACGCGCGTCGACAGGTCGAGGCTGTCTTTCGCCGCCATCCAGCGC
>DASWIQ010000112.1:0-22413 GCA_036397615.1 Steroidobacteraceae bacterium | reverse complement strand
GTAAAGTTCGCTGACATGCTTTACCACCCAGGGCCCGCGTCGCAAGGCGCGGGCCCAACTTTTTGGCGAAAACGGTCAGTGGGTCTTCTGGCCCGAGCCGAGCTCCTGGATGAGCTGCGGCAGCCGTTCGTAATCTCTGGACTTGTTGAGGAAATACTCGACGCCCAGCGCATCGGCGAGGCGCTGGTACTCGGGCAGCATGTAATTCGTGAACACGATGATCTTCGGCCGGTCCTTGCCGAGCCGCTGCACGACCCCGAAGCCCGTGCCTTCCTTGAGCTGCAGATCGAGAATGATGACGTCGATGCGCTTCGCCCTCACGGCCGCGACCGCGGACGATTCGTCCGTCACCGCATCGACCACCTCGACGTTCTCGAGCGTGTCGAGCTCTTCGCGGAGGCGCTCAGCGAGCACCTTCGAGTCTTCGACCAGCAGTATGCGCAAGGGCACGATTCGGGCCTATTGAATCAGCCCGTTGCGGAGCGCATAGGACGTGATGTCGGCGTTCGTCCTGAAGTGCATCTTCTCGAGCACGCGGCTGCGGTAGGTGCTCACCGTCTTGACGCTCAGGCAGAGCTCCTTCGCGATGTCCGAGACAGAGCTGCCGCTTGCGAGCTTGCAGAAGATCTGGAACTCGCGCTTCGAGAGTTGCTGGTGGATCGGCCGGTCGCCGCCGCCGTTGTCGATCTCGGAGATCAGAAGCTCCGACATCGTGGGGCTCAGGTAGCGCCGGCCCGCGAGAACCACGTGCACCGCTTTCAGCAGGTCGTCCGCGGCGCTTTCCTTCCCGAGGAATCCGTGCGCGCCGGCGCGCAGCATGTTGATCGCATACTGGCGCTCCGGGAAGCCGGAGAGGATCAAGACCCGTGTATCCGGGTAACCGGAACGCACGTGCCGCAGGATGTCCATGCCGCTGCGATCCGGCATGCCGATGTCGAGGATCAGCAGTTCCCAGGGGCTTTCGCGAAGGCGTTCGAGCGTCTGCTGGCCGGTTGCCGCCTCGCCAATCTCGCCGACCGCGGTATCTTCGCCAAGCAGTTGCCGGAGGCCAGCCCGGACGACCGCGTGGTCGTCCGCTATCAGCACGCGGGCTGTCGTCATGGGGTGTTTCATCCTACTGAAAGATAACCCCTAATTCGCATATGCGGCCCGCCAGCGCGAGCCGGATATGCCTACGACGGATGTAGGTGGATTCTGACATAGGCACAAGGGCACATGACAACAAGGCGCGGCTTGCCTATATCGTGGGACATGCGAAATGTGTCCGGCAGCCGTCTCGCGACCGCACCCATCCTGCTGGGGGTCGCGTTCATCGCGACCCTCTTCCTGGTCGCCGAATCCGGCTACAAGCGCATCCACGAGGCGAGCCTCGTCATCTCGGAGGCCGGGGAGCGGCAGGCGCTCCTGTCGCGCTATTTGCGCGTTCTGCTCGACGCCGAGAGTGCGCAGCGCGGGTTCCTGCTCACCGAAGACACGCGCTATCTCCGTAACTTCGACCCGGCGATCCGGGCGCTCGATCCGACGCTCGACCACATCGTCGATCGGCTCACCGCGTCGGGATTGACCGAAGACGCCGCGGCAGCGCAGGCGCTTCGCACGACGGCGGGCCGGAAGATCGGCGAGATGCAGGCGTCACTGCGGCTGTACGGCGAAGTCGGCCTAGACTCCGCGCTCGCGCTGCTCGACACCGATCTCGGGCAGAAGGCCATGCTCGACCTGCGCCATCAGCTCCGGGAACTGCACGATCACGAAGCGGCGCGTCTTGCGGCGGCGCGCGCCGCTTCTGCGCGCGACCTTCGCACCTCCCGGATCCTGTTGGGCGTCGCGGCCGCGCTCAGCCTGATCCTCGTCATCATGCTGGGCGCACTGCTGACGCGCGACATGCGCCGACGCGAACAGGAGGCCGAAGACCTCGGAAACCGCAACCGTGCGCTCGACCGGACCGTACAGCAGCGCACGGCGATGCTGTTTCATCTCTCGAGCAGCCTGCAGAAAGTCGCGGAGCGCGAGAAAGCGGCGCTCGCGCGCGAGCTGCATGACGAGCTGGGCGGCCTTCTCGTCGCCACGAAAATCGACGTCTCCTGGCTGCGGCGCCGCGCCGACGATGGCACCGAAGCGAGCAAGCTGCGCTGGGAACGCGTCCTACGCTGCATGGACGAGGGCCTGACACTCAAGCGGCGGGTCATCGAGAGCCTGCGTCCGACGCTGCTCGACAATGTGGGCCTGGTCGCCGCGCTCCGCTGGCTCGTGGACGAAAGCCTGCGGCGCGCAGGAATCGCCTGCGAGGAAAAGTACCCGGACCCGATGCCGGAGCTTTCCGCGGATTCCCGCATCGCCGTTTTCCGCGTGGTCCAGGAATGCCTGATGAACATCACGAAACATGCGAAGGCGAAATCGGTCATAGTCCTCGTGACCGCGAACGACAAGGAATTGTCCGTGATCGTGCGCGATGACGGTGTCGGCATCGACGAGAAGCGGATCGAGACGCCGCAGTCGCATGGACTGCTCGGGATGCGCCACCGTATCGAGTCGCTCGAGGGCAAGCTCTCGATCCGCTCGCTCGGCGCCGGCGTCGGCACGGAATGCGCGTTTACCCTGCCGCTCGAGCGTATTCAGGACACAGGGACGTGATCATGAAATCGAACGGGACTACAAAACGACTTGCCTGGGCCGGCGGGCTTGCGGCGCTGCTGCTGTTCGGCGCCTGCGCGAAAGAGCCGGACGACCGCGCAAAGGCCCGTGCGCCCGCCGAGCAGACGACGTCAGCACTGCCGCCCGCGATCATTCCACCCTCAGATGCCTCGGACACGCCGTCACCGCCGAGTTTCGAGGTCGGCATCGCAACGGCCGCGGCCAATCGCAATCGCGCAAAAGAGAAATGCGCCGAAAAGTCCGAGCGAGTGCGTGCGATGTGCGAGGCCGACGCCGATGCGGCATTCGCGAGCGCACAGGCCGGAATCGAAGACTTACGCGGCAATCAGCAATAGTCCTACAGAGGACGCGATCCCGATCGCCCATGCTCGTCGGTGCGTCGCGGATGGGCCGCCGCGCTATCCATACCTCAAGGAGCAGAGCTATGAATTGGGATCGCATCGAAGGGAATTGGAAGCAGCTTTCGGGCAAGGTCCGCCAGCAGTGGGGCAAGCTCACGGACGACGACCTTGACGTGATCGACGGCCATCGCGAGGAACTCTCCGGCCGTATCCAGAAAGTCTACGGAATTTCGAAAGACGAGGCGGAAAAGCAGATCGAACGCTTCACCGGCTCGCTCGACAGCGGCATGCACGACGAGCTCGGCATGAAGCCGCGCCAGAACGAGCGCACGCAGCGGAACTGAAGCCTGACTGGCACCGGGCCGCATGGCGGCCCGGTGCCGAATGGCCCGACGCCCAATGAGCAACCATCCGCGATTCGAACTACCGGCTCTCGGCTACGCGTATGACGCGCTCGAGCCCGCGTACTCCGCGGAACTGCTCGAACTGCATTACGCAAGCCATCACCTGGCGTACGTCGACGGCCTGAACCACACGCTCGACGCGCTGGCCGAGATCCGTGGCAAGGGTGACTTCGCGCGCATCAACCAGCTCGAAAAGGACCTGGCGTTTCATTACTCGGGTCACCTGCTGCATTCCATTTTCTGGCGCAACCTCGAGCCGAACGAGGGGGCACCGCCATCAGGCCAGCTCGAATCGCGTATCAAGGCTGCCTTCGGCAGCGCCGATGCGTTTCGGCGGCAGTTCGGCGCCGCGGGCGCCGCACTGCAGGGTTCGGGCTGGGTCGCGCTGACCTGGGAAATGACCCTCGGCACGCTCATGATCGAGCAGATCCACGATCACCAGGGCAACGGCGCCATCGGCAGCATGCCGCTCCTCGTCATGGACATGTGGGAGCATGCGTACTACCTCCAGTACAGAAACAAAAAGGAAAAATGGATCGTCGCCTTCTGGGAGATCGTCAACTGGGCTGACGTCGCGCGGCGCCTCGACAACGCCGAATGCGCCGACCTCGCGCTCGACCCCGATCGCCACAGTGTGCTGCCCGCCCGCGGGAGAACCCGCGCCGGTTGACCGGTGCCGGGTCGCAGATTCGCAGATTCGTAGATTTGGCGTTTTGAGGCCAGCCTAGGTACGCTCCGCTCTGGAGGGCGGGGCATGCGGATTCTTGTCGGTTTTCTGGCGGCTTGCGTACTGCTCGGCGCCTGCGGCGGCGATGCGGAGAAGCGATCGGCGGTCAGCAAGCAGGGCAAGACCGCGACGGTCGCCACGGTCGTCGCGGGCGCGCCCGCCGTCAAGACCAAGCGTCTCGACTTCGCCTCCTGCTTTGCGGAAGACCTCACGGATGAAGCCGCAAAGTCCAGCCGCTGCCCGTCCTTCGCCCTGCTCGCGCTCGACTACATGAGCACTGAATGTTCCGCGGCCGGCGGCACGCTGAAGCCGCGCGAGGAATCCATTTCCTGGTCGCTCGACGTCGACGGCGACGCCAGCGCGGAAATGCTCGTCGACCTCACCGAAAACCTCGATTGCGACGGCGCACCGGGCGTATTTTCCTGCGGCAGTCTCGGTTGCCCCTTCCTGCTCTACAAGAAACGCGGCGATACCTGGATCGAGCTCGGCGCGATCAATGCCGACGACGCGCCGGGCATAGAAGTGCTGCCCGCCGCGGAAGGCGCTTACGCGTCGCTGCGCGGCGGCTGCACGGGTCTTCAGCCCTGCAGCGAATACACGCATTACGAATGGAACGGCAGCGCCTACGCTCGCACCTGGATCGACTTCAAGGGACATCCCGTCGATTTCGCGCCGGGCGGCCTGATGACACTCACGCAGGATGCGCCTGTGCTCGATGCGCCGAACAAGCGGGGACAGGCGCTCGACGAATACCCGATTGGAACGGCGGTCGTCGTGATCGGCAATGCGCGCGACGCGCCCTATGTGTTCGTGTCGCCGTGCAATGCCTGCCGAAGGGGCTTTGTCGAGACGGCAGTCCTCAAGAAATAGGCCGCCGGTCGCGATCAATCTTTCTGATACGTGCCCATGAGCTCGACTTTCTCGAGCACATGCCCTTC
Organism: Steroidobacteraceae bacterium; assembly: GCA_036397615.1. GTDB lineage: Bacteria > Pseudomonadota > Gammaproteobacteria > Steroidobacterales > Steroidobacteraceae > SCUD01. The sequence goes on along the minus strand of DASWIQ010000112.1, from coordinate 17,351 downwards.
CATCGCCTTCTCGAGCTGCGCCTTGGTCGGCTCCTTCAGATCCGGCAGCGCGGTGTCCAGCGCATAAAGCTTGTGGAAATACCGATGCCGGCCGATCGGCGGGCACGGCCCGCCATACCCGGTGCGATCCCAGTCGTTCTTACCCTCACGCGTGCCGGCCGGCAGCGCGGGCGGCGCAATGGCTTCCGCGAGCCCGGGCGCGGTCGCCGGAATGTTGTAGAGCACCCAGTGCACCCAGACCCGCTTCGGCGCGGCCGGATCCGGCGCGTCCGGATCGTCAACGATCAGCGCCAGGCTTTTCGTGCCCTTCGGAAGGCTGCTCCAGGTCAGCGCCGGGGAAATGTCCTCGCCCTGGCAGGTGTAATTCTTCGGAATTGGCCCGTTGTGCGTGAAAACCGGGGAGGTCAGTGAGAGCGCCATGATTAGCTCCAGCATGTTGCATGAGACATTGCGCCGTCGCGAAATGTTCATCAAGCGGAAACATCCGGGGCCTATCGTGACGCGCATTGGAGGCGGCGGCCGCAACCCCCAGCGACCGCCGCCTTGGGGCCGGCGAACGGCCGGCCTGATATTCCGCCGCTCAGTTCAGAACGCGGTCGACCGTATCGGGATCCTGCATCGCAGGTTCGCCGCTCATGTCGAAGGCGAATGGGCCGTAGGCCACAGGCGCGCGCCGGGCATCGTCGCGGAGCAGGTTGAGCGTGTACGGCCGCAGCTCCAGGTCGAGCGTGTAACCGGGAAGCGACAGGCGCTGGGCCTGAAGGCCTCGAGCTTGTGCCCACTTCCAAGGCGTGTTCACGCGAATATCACCGAGCGCTCGAGCATCATGGCGGTCGTCCCGCCCATTACGGCCACGACGATGACGGTGAACAGGAGTCCCGTGATCGCCTCCCCAAGGCCTGCGCGGAACGAAGCGAATTTGCCCTGCTTGAACATGACCCTCTCCTTTGCCACCTGAGCTGGGATAGCCCAGCGAGTGATGCAGATGATGGAGGGTCGCGTTCCGGGAGACTGTCAACCGGCTGACACAGCGCGCAGGACGCCTGGTGCCGGGTCGCAGATTAGCAGATTCGCAGATTCGCAGATTCAATCCAGGCAGGAATCTACGAATCTACGACCCGGCACCAGGCGTCCAGGCAGGAATCTACGAATCTGCGAATCTGCGACCCGGCACCCATGCGTCACTTTCGTCAATTCGTTCGGAGCTGCGCTACCTGCACGGTCACCATCCGCCCGAGGAGTGATTCGCTGTCGAGCGTATCGGGGTCAGACACTGCGAACTCACCGCTCACGTCGAAGGTGAACGCGCCGTAAGTCACGGGCGGCACGCGAAACGCCTTCAGATCGATAAAAATGCTCGCCGTCCCTGCTCCGGTCGGGGCTTCGGTCGTCACGCCGAGGAGCTGCCCTGCCGCGTCGCGTACCGTGACGGTGTATTCCATCAGGTTTTCGCCGAGTACCGCGCCCGACGGGTGCGACAGCGTGATCTTCAGGTGTGTCACGTTGCTGGCGACTGCCGTTGCGAAGCTGCGCTGATCGCTGCCGGCGAGCGCGACTCGCGGCGCATCGTAGGTCCAGAAGTCCGAGCGCAGCACCGCGAATCCGTCGGCATTGCGCACGCGCGCGTCGGCCTGCGACTGCGCCTTCGCAAGCCGCTTCGACCAGTTGGTCCCGGTCACCAGCCCGACCGCCGCCTCGAGATCGACGTACCCATAGCCCACCTGCCAGAACGGCAGCGGATTGCCGTCGGCACCGAAAACGGGTGTCGCACTCGCCTGCAGTGCGGAGCGGAGCTGACTTGCGGTGAGCCCCGGATTTGCCTGCAACAGCAGCGCCGCCGCGCCCGCGATATGCGGTGAGGCCATGCTGGTGCCCGATGCTCTCGCATTGCCATTCGGCAGGCAGCCCGGTATCGCCGCACCGACCGGCGTGCAGGTCGAGGAGATGCTGACGCCGGGCGCCGTGAAGTCCGGGTGATAGATGCCGATCCGGTCGCCGCTGAAGACCGTGTGTCCCCCCGCGCCCACCTGCACCGCCTCCGAATTGTCGAAGACCAGGCCGTTCGAGCTGAAGCCGCCGCGGCGGTACTGCAGATCGCCGGCCGCGACCGAGAACACCCACGGCGACTGGCTGAACGGATTGAGGCTCATCTCTGCGTTACCGTCACCGCTATTGCCCGCAGCGAACACGACGACGACGCCGAGATCCGTGACCGCCTTGGTGACGACCGCGACCGGATCGCGCGGATCGAACTGGCGGAACGAATTGCCCCAGGAATTGTTGATGACGTCCACGCCCCAGAGATCGGGCTGGTCGAGCAGGAAGTCGTAGGCCGTCACGACCGCGGTCGTGAACAACACCTCGCCGACCGCGATGCACACGAGCTCGGCATCCGGCGCGACGCCGTAGCGCCCGCCTGTCGGGTCGGTGGTGCTGTCGGCCGCGATGATCCCCGCGACATGCGTGCCGTGGCCGCTGCCGAGATCGCTGTTCTGATAGGGACTCATCTCGATCGGAATCGCGATCGTGTTCGAGCTGTCGGGTGGCAGGTTGACGTACTCGCCGCTCACCACCTTGACGTTGTGCGCGACATGATCGGCGAGGTCCGGGTGGCTCGCGTCGCAGCCGCTGTCGACGACGCCGACGGTGACGCCCACGCCCGTCAGGCCGGCGGCATGCAGCCCGATCGCGCCGATCGCGCCGGAAGAAGCCGTGTCGAAGAACTCGAGCCGCTCGTCGGGATAGATGTCGTTCGCCTGCCCGGCCGCGACCGCGGCCTGCATTGCAGCGACCGGGCCGTACACGAGCGCGAGCGGGACGTTTTGCATCGGTTGCGTGACGAGCCCGAGGTCTCGCAATGCAGTAACTTGCGCGGCCGTCGGAACCGTGTCGAATGTCGCGATGCCGCGGGTGAGCGCGGCGCCGTCGTAGACCGCCAGCAGCCGCGACAGTCCGGGCTGCGCGACCGCCAGCAACGGATCGGCAGCGAGCGGCGGGATCGGCTGCGCGACGATTGCCAGCGTGAGCGCCGTGGCGATGAGACTGCGATGGGCGTTCATGTGTTTGCTCCAGTTTGGCCGCCCATTCCTGGCGGTCTCTGCGCCAATCGTCCGGTCGCGCCCCTCCGCAATCCATGGGGTGCGCCCCCCACCCTCCCGGAGGACCCGACCCTATCGCCCAGCCCGCGATGGCCGAAGAAACTCCGGCCAAGGAATTTCTCCTGCCGACTGGCACGAGGGCGTCATGAACAACCGCGCATCGAACATCGCCGTGGGAATCACAGTGACGATTGCCGTAGTGATGATGGCGGCAGGGGCATGGGTCTACCGGGGAGGCACCTCCGGCGAGGGCGGCGCCATCCAGGCGGCGACGGCAAGTTCGCAGGCGCCTCACCCGGCTGAAGTGCGCGCGAGCGCCGAAGCCACCGCGAAGCAGCTCGAGAAGATTCTATCGAGCCGTACGGCCGGAGATATTTCGATCACGAGCGACGACGCGACCGGCAGCCTGAGCGCGATCCGCGCCGGCATCGGCGGCGACCTGTTTCCACAGGTGCCGGGAGATCGTCCGCCCGCCGTCAAGGTCTCGGCATTCCTGGCTGAGCACGCCGGCTTGCTCGGCATCGATGATCCCGCCCGTCAATTGAAACTGCTGGGCGTCGAGCAGGACCAGTACGGGCACAGACACGTCAGTTACCAGCAGATGCACGGTTCCGTGCGGGTGCTCGGCGCCGTGCTCAAAGGTCACGTGACGCCGGACGGCCGCCTGACTGCGATCAACGGCAAGTTCGTCCCCGGCATCGACGTGCCGACCTCGGCGAGCGTCGATCGGGGCAACGCCAGTCAATCGGCAATTGCAAGAGTTGCGCAGCAGCAGCTCGCGTCGCCTACGGCGGCCGACCTCTCCGCAAGGTCCGCCTCGCTCGTCGTGTACCGCACCAACCTGACGCGCGGCGCCCCGGGCATCAATCACCTGGCCTACGAAGTGGAAGTCGTCGGCGGCAGCCATGTCCGGGAATTCGTTTACATCGACGCGGGCACCGGCAAGTTCATCGAGCAGATCAGCGGCATCCAGGGATTGAAAAGCCGACGCGTGCACGAGGCCAATATCGCGACGCCACCCGCCTGGAAAGAAGGCGACCTGCGCCCGGCAGTGCAGCCGGCGCATGAGGACGAGGTCGCCGGCGCCGGACACACTTACAACCTGTTCTACAACCTGAGCGGCGGCACATACCGCTCCTGGGATGCCAACGACGCGACGATGATCACGGTCAACAACGACCCGACCATCATCTGCCCCAACGCGAACTGGAATGGAACCTCGACCAACTACTGCTCCGGCACATCGGCCGACGACGTGGTCGCCCACGAATGGACGCACGCGTACACACAGGAGACGAGCGGACTGATCTATTCGTACCAGTCCGGCGCGCTGAACGAGTCGTACTCGGACGTCTTTGGCGAGACGGTGGACCTGATCAACAACCGCGACCTCATTGGCGGCGTCACGCCCGTCACGGGCAACAACGGGCCCCGCTCGCAGGACGACGAGGTCTGCTCGACACATACGAGTGCAGTTCCGACCTCGGACGATTCAGTCCGCTGGCTGATGGGTGACGATGCGTTTGCGTTCGGCCCCTTGCCGCCGGTCGGCGATTTCGCCATCCGCGACATGTGGCGACCGCGCTGTGCCGGAGGCGAATTCTTCCTTGGCAACCCGGGCCACGGATCGTCGTCGCTCTATCACTGCGATGCCAGCGACGCCGGCGGCGTTCACATCAACTCGTCGATCACCAACCGCGCCTTCGCGCTCCTCGTCGACGGCGACACCGTCGAACTCACGGACGACGGCGAGCCGTTCGCCAACCCGGTCACCGTGACCGGCATCGGGCTCACGAAGACCGCGCACATTTTCTGGCGCGCGAACTCGGTCTACAACGGACCCGCGTCGAATTTCAATGACAACGCGGACGCGCTGCTGATGGCCTGCAATGACCTGATCGGCGTCAACCTGACGAAGCTCGTGACCAGTGCGGAGAACGGCTCCGGCATGCTCGGCGCGAACGACGATACGATCAACCCCACGCCGGAGCTGTCCGGCGAAATGATCACGGACTCCGATTGCCAGCAAGTCGCGAATGCGATCGCGGCGGTCGAGATGCGCCATGACGTCGCGCAGCAATGCGGCTTCGAGGCGCCGCTCGATCCGGCGCCCGCGCCGATGTGCGGGAGCGGGACACTCACACGCCAGTTCATGGTCGACTGGGAGTCCGGCATTCCGGCCGGCTGGACCATCGGCCAGACTCCGCTCACCAAGAGCCAGCTCGACACGCGGCCCTGGTTCCTGCGGTCCGGCGACCTGCCGCAAGGGCGCGTGGGCAGCGCGATGTTCCAGGAGAATCGCGTCGATCTCGGCAACTGCTCGTCTGACGACGAGTCGGGCGTGCTCTTCATGATCAGCCCAGAGATCACGGTCGCGGCGGATGGTCCCGGCTTCCTGATGTTCGAGCACTATTTCCTGACCGAGTCCGGCTACGACGGCGGCAATCTGATGATCAGCATCAATGGCGGGCTGTTCGAGCCCGTGCCTCAGCTCGCGTATTCGGTTGTCCCGGGCAGCGCCTTTATGCACAACCCCTACAACGGGACGCTGAACGACATCATCGATCAGAATACGAACCCGAAGCGCGGCGAGGAGGCGTTCCAGGGCGCCAACCCGATCTCCGGCGACAACAGCTGGGGCCAGTCGCAGGTCGACCTCGCCGCGGCCGGCGTCGCGGCGGGCGATACGATCCGGCTGCGCTGGGACTTCGGCCAGGACGGCTGCAACGGCAACGATGGCTGGTATGTCGACCGGGTCGAGGTCTTCAGCTGCGGTGCGGACGAGCCGCCGGTGGAAAGCGGCAATGAGACGACCGGCGGTGGGTGGCTCGCCGAGACCGGTGGCGGCAAGATCAACTTCGGCTTCAAGGCGAAGGCGACCGACGGCGGCTTCGAAGGCGAGCTTCAGCTCAACGACAAGGCCGCGGGCGTGAAGATCGACCTCACGTCAGTCGCCAGTCTCGGTCCGGTGCAGGGCAACTGCGGGCCAATCCGCGACAGCGCGCAAGCGCTGGAATTCCGCGGCACCGGTTCCTTCAACAAGAACGGGTCGGCGAGTTTCCGGGTCTGTGTCGAGGACAACGGCGAGCCTGGCAACGGCCATGCCACGGGCACGCCGGACCGCATGCACCTCGAATGCACCGCCGGCTGCACCTATAACCTGGCGTCGCGCGCCGATCCGGGCCTGGACGCCGGCAATCTCGAGGTCCGGCGAGTCAGTGCGCCGCCGCCCGCGCAGCCGCCGCAGGCGGGCGCCTCGACGCTGATTCTGAATCCGGTGCTGATGACCGAAGGCGTGATCGGCGCGCTGCAGGCATTCGAAGTGGCCGTCTACGGCAGCGACCAGCAGCCGCTGGCCGGCGAGAGCGTCGTCCTGACGCGCGTGCTCGCCACTGGCGCGACGCAGACGTTGAATGGCTTGGCCGGCCCCGCGGGCAAGGCCCTATTCAACGTGACGCTCGCCACCAAGCCGGCCGAGTACACGGCCACCAGCGGCAGCGTCGGCAGCAACGCCGTCCACGTCACGCCGCTGCTGCCTTGATGGTGCCGGGTCGCAGATTCGCAGATTCGCAGATTCGCAGTTTCTGGAAGATAGGGTGCCAAATCGAACCAACCGTGTGCGTCGCCATCGTCGAGCATCTGGATACTCCGAAGAAGTACGCCAGAGTCTCGACCGATGGCCCGCCCGCTCCGCTTGCACATGCCTGGTGGCTTCTACCATGTAACGCTGCGCGGCAATCACCGGCTGCCGATCTTTTTCGCAGAACAGGATCGGAGCCTTCTTGACGAGATAGTCGCCGAGGTCACGACCAAGCATTCGTCTCACGTCCACGCCTATTGTTGGATGACCAATCACCTGCACATGGCGTTGCAGGTTTCGGACTTGCCGCTGGGACGGGTCATTCTCGAGATAGCGAGTCGATATGCGCGGACCGTTCAGTCACGCCTCGAGACGACCGGCCACCTGTTCGAACGGCGATATCACTGCGTGCTAGTGGACGTCGACAAGTATCTGCTGGCCCTCGTGCGCTACATCCACTTGAATCCCGTCAAGGCTGGACTCATCGCCGATCCCGCCGACTATCGATGGTCGAGTCATCAGGATTACATCGGGAGAGTCAGGCGTCCCTGGGTGAAGACGGGATTCGTGATGGGCATGCTGGCGACGGATCCGACGAACGCGGGGTCCGGATATCGCGCCCTGATGGGCAACACGGACCTACCTGACTGGGATGAAGTTCCGCAGGCCCCAGGCCCTTGCCGCAATCAGATCCTCGGAGACGAAAACTTTGCGGCCCGTGTCACGCCACATCCGCTTAGACCGCGTTCCCGATGGAACAGCCTGGACGAGCTCGTGACCGAATGCGGCCTTCGCTTCGGCTGTTCACCCGAATTGCTTGCTTCGCCTAGCAAATTGCCTGGACTCGCAGCCGCCCGCGCATGGCTATCGCATGAGGCAGTAGGCGGAGGCCTGACGACGATATGCGCCGTCGCCAGACGCCTGAATCGTTGTGAGAGCGCAATTCGTCAATTGATGGTGCGGTATCCGCGCAAGGAAACGATTCGCTGACGTCGGATCTGCGAATCTGCGAATCTGCGACCCGGCACCATCAAGCACCATCAAAGCAGGTGTTTGCGGGCGGCGTAGTTGACGAGCTCGACGGCGCTGTGGACGTCGAGCTTCTCCATCAGCCGCGTGCGGTGATTCTCGGCGGTCTTGACGCTGATGCCGAGCAGCCGCGAGATCTGCTTGCTCCCCTTGCCTTCCACGACCAGGTGAAAGACCTCGCGCTCGCGCGGCGTCAGGCGCTGGTAGGGATCGGCCCGCGTCTCGCCGGGATTGCGCAACTGCTCGGCCATGGCGCGCGTCGCCTCCGGGCCATAAAAGTGCCCGCCGTCGTGCAACGTCAGCACCGCCGCCACCAGTTCCGAGGTCGCGGTGTTCTTCAGCAGATAGCCGTCCGCGCCGGCTTGCACGATCGGCAGCACGTATTCCTCGTCCTCGTGCACCGTCAGGACCAGTATCCGCGTGTCCGGCAACGCCTCGCGGATGCGGCGCACGACTTCGAACCCGTTGAGCCGCGGCATCGTGATGTCAATCAGCGCGACCTCGGGTTTCGCGGCCAAGGCCTTCTCGACAGCCTCCACGCCGTTCGCCGCCTCGGCAACGATCTCGAACTGTCCACTCTCGCGCAAGAGCGCAACGAGTCCCTGGCGCACGATCGTGTGATCGTCGGCCACCAGCACGCGGATGCGGCGGCCCATCATGGGCCGGCGCCTGACAGCGGCACGACGACACGCAGGCGGCTGCCCCTCCCGGCCGTGGATTCGATCGCGAACTGCCCGCTGAACATCTCGATTCGGTCGCGGATGCCGCGCAGCCCGAGCCCCGGGGCGCCACCCGCGGGCGAAAGCACTTTGCCCGTGTCGAAGCCGCGGCCATTGTCGGCGATATCGAACTCGAAGCGGTCCGGGAGCCGCCGCACAGTGAGGCGAGCCTCGAGCTGACCGGAATGCTTCAGCACGTTGTTGAGCGCTTCCTGGGCGATCCGGAAGGCTAAGGTTTCCAGCTCGGGCTCGAGCCGCTCGTCTTCGCCTTGCCAGTCAATCGTAACCGACAGCCCGCTGTGCTCGCGCATGGTGCGCGCGAGCCAGTTGAGGGCGGCCTTCAGCCCGAGATCATCGAGCACGGGCGGGCGAAGCAGCCGTGACAGATCACGAACATCCCGGAGCGCAAGCTCGGCGATCTCAAGAGGATGGCCGAAGCCTTCTTGCGCATCGCCGGCCCGCCGTGGGCGCTTCAATTGATTGATGAGCGCCGTCAGCGTCTGCCCGATGCCGTCGTGCAGCTCGCGCGCGAGGCGGCGGCGCTCCTCCTCCTGCACTTTCCAGACGGACTTCGCCAGCGAGCGGAAGCGTTTCTCGCCCTCGATCATCCGCTCGAGCAGGAGCTCGTTCCGCGCGCCTATCTGCTCCACGCGCTTCGCGATCTGCTCGATCGCGGGAGTCTCGGCGGATTCAGGCGGCCTGGGATTGGTCGGCGGGTCCTGCAAGCTGCCTCACCTCTTCCAATTGTTCGAACGAAGCGCGTTGCGAGGCGTCGAGGCCCTTGCGCAGGCGCTCGACCTCGCCGGCCGCCGCGCGAAGCTGGCGGTCCGATTCGGACTTGCGGCCCAGCTTGTCCAGCACGCCGGCCAGGCGCAAATGCAGCCGATAGCGGCCAGCCCAGGGCGGGTGGCCATCCGCCGCGCGCAGGCACGCGCGAAACTGCTTCTCCGACTCCGCCAGTCGGCCGGCGCGTTCCTGGGCGCGAGCCAGGAGCTCGCCGCTCTGAAGGATGAGCGGCAGATGTCCCAGGGCCTGTGCCTCGCCGTGCAATTGCGCGAGCGCGGCGAGAGCCGGCCCGTTTTCTCCGGCCGCAAGCGCCGCCTCTGCGGCGCCAAGCTCGGTCGCAATGCGCGCAATCGCGCTGCCGCTCTGTCCCGCCTGCTGGCGCGCGCCGTCGAAAGCGAGGCGTGCCTCCGCGAGCTCCTTCGCGCGCAGATGACCGGCCGCCGTCAGTCTCCACCACTCGGCGCGTTGCTCGAGGCTCCCGGTCGAATCGAGCAGGGCCTGTACTTTCGTCAGCGCCTCGCGGCCCGCGTCCAGCATGCCGAGCTCGAAGTCGAGCTCCGCCCGGAACAATGTCAACTCGGCGACACCGCGCGGATCGCCCGCGGGCGTGAGCGCCGTAAGCCCTTCCTGTATCGAGGCGAGCGCCGCGCCGTAGTTTCCCTGGGATTGCGCGGCGCGGCCGAGCTGGCCGAGCGCCAGCGCCTGGGTCAGCGGATCCTCGAACTCGCGGCCGAGCTGCAATACTTCAAGCAGCGACTTCTCCGCGGCATCCCATTCGCCGCGGGCGAGCGCCAACAGACCGACTGTCTGTCCCGCGAACATCTGCCCCTCGCGGTTCTCGGTCTTCCTATAAAGCTGCATCGACTGCTCGGCATAGACCGCGGCATTGTCGAAGTCGCCGAGCTGAAAGTAGGTGAAGCCGATGTTGTTGTAGCTCTCCGCGAGCGCGCGCTGGTCGCCCAGGCCGCGCAGGATGGAGAGCGACTGCCGGTAGCGCTCCAGCGCCTCGCGATACCGGCCCTGGCGCTCCTCGAGCGCGCCGATCTCGTTGTGAAGATTGGCGACGGTCTGATGATTTCCGATCCGCCCGACAATGGCGAGCGACTGCTGCAGGCCCGCGCGGGCCTCATCGTACTTCCCCTGCTGCAACAGGATCCGCGCGACGTTGGCGGTCGCCGCCGCGACGCCCCGCTCGTCCCCGATGCGGGTCCGGAGATCGATGGCGTTCTCGTAACGCTGGCGCGCCTCGTCGAGATTCCCCAGTTCGAAATTCGCGATGCCGAGCGCATTCTCCGCGTCCGCCCTGCCTTGCAAGTCGCCGAGCCGGTTCTGGATCACGAGCGCGCGCACCAGGTAGTCGTCCGCCGCCGCGCGGTTGTCGCCCGCGAGAATCGCGTACTTGCCGAGGAGATACCAGGCGCGCGGGTGATTGGGGCTCGCCGCGACGATCGTCTTCAGTTCCTGCTGCGCGCGGTCGAGCTGGCCCTCGTCGCCGAAGGCTTCGGCGAGCGTCAGGCGCGCCTCGACATCGTGCGGATAGCGCGTCACCAGCGCCGTCAGGTGCTGCCGCGACCGCTCGAAATTGCCGGCGAGCGCGGCTTCGAGCGCGCGCGCCTCGTAGCTGATGCGCCCGGAATCCTCGGAGAGATGCAGAACCGCCTGCCGCGCCGACTCCAGCGCGCGGTCGTCGTAACCGAGCGTGCTGTAGGCGTCCGCGAGCTTCACCCAGGCCGAGGTGAATCCGGGATCCTTGGCGACCGCCTCCTCGAGCGCGGTACCCCCGGCGACCGTATCGCCTTTCAGCAGGAGATCGAGGCCGCGGGCATAGGCTGCCATCGCCTCGCCGTCGGCGGACAGCGAAGATTCCGCGAGCGGCGCGGGTGTCGCGGCGAGCGCGGCGCGAAGCTCCAGAGCGAGCTGATCCGACAGCCTGAACAGTTCCGACGAGGCGGCTTCCGCGCGTATTGACGCCGGCCGTGCGTCGGGCAAGCGCCGGTCGATCAGGCGCAGCTCCACGCGGACGATGCCGCCCGCCTCGCGCACCGTGCCCGTCACCAGCCGCTCGACGTCGAGCAATTCGCCGAGACGCTTGAATTCCACTTCGCCCAGGCGTTCGGGCGCGAGATGCAGATCCTCGAAGGTGCGCAACACGCGCATGCTGTCGGCAACTTGCAGGTCGGGGCTCTCGGCGAGCCCCTGGGCGAGCATTTCCGCCAGACCGGTGGACAGCCAGCCGGCTTTGGCGTCGCCCGACTGTCCGGCGAGCGGCAGCACGGCGACCGTCGGCGTCGTGTCCTGCAAGACCTTCGCTTCGCGGTTCGCATACCACCACCAGGCCGCGCCGGCGGCTGCGATGATGACCGCGGCCGCGGCGGCGGCCTGTGCGGTTCCACGCGGCGACCGGTGGCGGCCCAGCTTGCCCGCGGCAAGATCGGTGGCGAGCGCCGCGGCATCCTGGTAGCGCTTTCCTGGGTCGGCGGCGAGGCAGCGTTCGACCACGCGTTTCAGCCAACGGGGCACCGACACGCCGGTGGCCGCAAGGCGCCGGGGCCGGCCGGAACTTCGCGCCGCGAGGATTTCCGGCGGGGATCCGCCGCGAAACGGCCGTTCCCCCGAAAGCATCTCGAACAGCATCAGGCCGAGCGCATAAATATCCGTGCGCCCGTCGACCTCGCCGCCACGGGCCTGTTCCGGGGCCAGGTAATCGAATGTGCCGACGATGTTGCCGGCCTCCGTCAGGCCGGAGCCGTGCATCGAGCGCGCCACGCCAAAGTCCGTGATGTAGGCGCGCCCCTCGCCGTCCACCAGCACATTGGCTGGCTTCAGGTCGCGATGCACGACCGACTGCGCGTGCGCGGCGCCGAGCGCATCGGCGAGGTCGCGCGCGATCGCGACCGCTTCGGCGACTTCCAGCCGGCCGCGCTCGTCGAGAATCTGCTTCAGCGAGCGGCCGTCGATGTGATCCATCGTGAGGAAGTGCAGGTCGCCGTCCTGGCCGATGTCGTGGATGCGCACCACGTTCTTGTGCGTGACCTGGCGCGCGAGCACCAGCTCCTGCTCGAAGCGCTCGAGCACATGCGTGTCCGGCGCTCTCTCGGGCCGCAGCACTTTCAAGGCGACGTCGAGGTGCAGGCGCTCGTCGTGCACCAGATAGACCATGCCCATTGCGCCGACGCCGGTGAGCCCGATCACGCGATAGCGGTTGGCGAGCCGCGTGCCGGCGGAGAGCACGCGCAGGCCGCCGAGCGAAGTTTTCGTGGCGTCGGGATCGCAGCCTGTCGTCGGCTCGTTCACGGCGGATCGTCGCAGCCAATCGCGGTCGCGACGAAATGCGGGAGCGCCGATTGGAGCTGCCGCAGCAGCGGCTCAGGCGCCGGCCCGCGGGACAGTTCTCGCGGCAACAACTCGGCCAGCCCCGCGAGATCCTCGCGCACCGTCGCGATCCCGATGACGAGCGCGGCGTGCGTGGCGAACGCTTCCAGGATCTCGACGTCGAGCCGCGTGAACACCTTTCCCGGCACCTTGCTGTCGAGATAGAGGAGCCCGATCAACTGATCGCCGACTGTGAGCGGCAGGCAGACCAGCGCGCGGATCTGCCCGACTACGACCGAGGGCTGTGCGCCCAGCATCGTGTCGGCGCGGGTGTCGCAGACGACGACCGCCGAGCGCGCCGCGAGCGTGCGCGCGAGCGCCCCGCGGCTACCTGGGAAATCGGTCCCGGCCTTGGCAGGATCGACGCCGCCGGCCTGCGCCCGCACCTGCAGCCGTCCGTTTTCGTCCGCGAGCATCACGAAACCGCGTTGCGCGCCCGCGAGCTCCATCGAGGCGCCGAGCATCTGCTGAAGCAATTGATCGACGTCCGCCTTCGGGTCGAGGCGCCGGCTGCGGTCGATCGTGTCTTCCCAGCGAGAGCGCGCCTGGTCCCGTTCGGCGGCGAGGCGCTCTTCGCTCAGATCGGCAAACTGCCCGAGCAGGCCGCCGAAGCTGATCCAGTCGCCGTCGCGAAGCGCCGTGTCCTCGGCCGCGCGGCCGGCAAGCGTCGTGCCGTTCTTGCTGCCGAGGTCGTCGAAGCGCCAGCGGTTGCCGCTGGTCACGAGCCTCGCATGGCGACGCGACAATCGGGAATCTTCGACGCGCAGGTCGCAGTCAGGGCCGCGGCCAATCAGGTGTTCGCGCTCAGGATCGAGGGAAAACTGGCGTGCCGGCTGGTCCAGTGGGTATAGGGTCAGGCGCGCGGTCACCACCGGCCCCTGCCATCATCACGCATTGCTCGCCAGTGTCAGGCTATAGCGCAGGGTCGCAGCCGCAGAACGCAGGCTGCCCGCCACGTTGGTGAGATCGCGCGACGAGCGCCAGACGTTCGGCAGTCCTTCGCCGCTCGCGGCCAGGACCCGATCGCTGAACGCCTCGAGGTATTCGATCGCGGCGACCAGGTTGCCGCCCGCATAGGCATTCTGCGATGCGTTGTAGAGACTGGACAGCTCGCCGAAAAGCGAGCTTCCCATCGTCGCCGCGTGCTGGTTGAGGAGCGACGCGAGCTTCGAATACTTGGACTGGATGACGCTCGCGAGCGGGCGCACGTCGGCCGCGATGATGAACTCGGAAAAGTCCGGCTTGCTGCTGCCGGTACGGATGCTGCCGCTGCCGACGAGCGTCGTGACGTCCGTGAAGCTGCCGCCGTCGGGCGATGAGAATAGCCGGAGCGGCGAGCCGACCGTGTATTGCAGGTCGTGCGTGTACAGCTCAACCGCGACGACGCCGCTGAAACTGAGACCGCCCGTGGCCGGCGGAGAAATCTTCACCACCAGGGGAAGCGCGCCGGGCAGCGAGACGCCGGAAGGCAGCCGACCGACGAATCCCGGCGAGAGCGGATCGACGAGCGTCGCACTCAGACCGAGGTTGTCGGCGGTCAGTCCGACGACGTTCTCGAAACGGATGGTGAGCGTCGCGCTCGCAGCGCCGATCGAAATGTCGGCTGCCGCGACGTTGCCTTCGACCTCGACACTATAGATGCCGTTGGCAGCAGCCGAGGGTCCGGCCCACAACAGTGCGGTCGCGAAGACCGCGAGACATTTCCCGCCGTTCATCAGCGCTACCTCCTCCCCCTAGTCAGCGCGGGCCGAGTGTACGCCGGACGCTTTTAAATGCCTATCAGCGGATGTCGCAACTTAACTAATTGTATTCATTAGCTTTTACTGAATTGAAGGGCAGGAATGAGGAAGCGACCGCCCGCCCCGTGGGGTCCTGACCGGAGTGTCCGCTCAGCGGGCGGCTCGCAGATTTCCGGTAACAGATCCGTCGCGGCCCACCTGGGAGGCCACCATGTCCACGCGTCACATTGATCGGCTCGTCGCAGCAGTGCTTGCCGCTCTCGTCCTCGGCCTGTTCGCTGCCTCGCCCGCGCTCGCGAGCGTGGTCTTCGGCCCGAGCCTGCAAGAGGCTCTCAACCGGTCCGGCCCGGACAACCCGCTCGAGGTGATCGTCTCCTTCGACGGCGACGGCCCGCTGAACGCGGCGCAGGTCAATTCGCTCGAGAGCCTTGGCCTCAAGGGAATCCATTTCCGCTCGCTGCCGATCGCGGGCGTCGTCGCGACGCCCTACCAGGTGGCGCAGCTCGCCTCACTGCCCGGCGTGCGCTCGCTGTGGCTCAACGACCGGCTCGAATACGAAAACGATGGAAGCACAGAGATCACCGGCGTCGACCGCATGCGGACAGACCCGCGCCTGCGCTCGTTCAACGGCCTGCCCATCAGCGGCAAGGGCATCGGCGTCCTGATCAACGACTCCGGCATCGACGGCACGCATGCCGATCTCATGTATCCCACGCACGTGATCCAGAACGTCGCCGGCCAGACCAACCTGCACGCGCAGGACACCCTGCTTCCGGTCACCTACACCGAGGACGTGGCCAACACCGACATCGGCGGCGGGCATGGCACGCACGTCGCCGGCATCGTCGGCGCGACCGGAGCCCGATCCGGCGGCCAGTACGAGGGCGTCGCCCCCGGCGCGAATCTCATCGGCTACGGCTCCGGGGCTGCGCTGTTCATCCTGGACTCCATCGGCGGCTTCGACTATGCGCTCACGAACCAGGCGCGCTACAACATCCGCGTCGTGTCGAACTCCTTTGGCTCCCCCAGCGACGTCGGCACCGATTTCGATCCCAACGATCCGACCAATATCGCGACCAAGCGGCTTGCGGACCGCAACATCGTGATCGTCTTCTCGGCCGGCAATTCCGGCTCCGGCGAAAGCACGATCACCGGCAACTTCAAGAAAGCGCCCTGGGTCGTGCTCGCCGCGGCCGGCAACAAGACCGGCAATGTCGCGAACTTCTCCTCGCGCGGACTCGAGGACAATGGCGGCACGGTCGTCATCGACGGCGAGACTTTCACCTGGGAAGACCGCCCGACCGTCGCGACGCCGGGTGTCGATGTCGTTTCGACGCGCGCCTCGACCGGCGACACCTGGACCGATCTCGGCGACGAAAACGTTCCCGTCGCTTACCAACCGTTCTACACGACGCTGTCCGGCACCTCGATGTCCGCCCCGCATCTCTCCGGCATCGTCGCGCTGATGCTCGAAGCGAATCCGCAGCTCGACTGGAGCGACGTCAAGCGCATCCTCCAGAAGACCGCCACGAACCTGCCGGGTGACGAGCCCTGGGAAGTCGGCGCCGGCTATGCGAATGCGCACGCGGCAGTCGCGATGGCCAAGGGGCTTCGCACCGACTTTGGCAGCACGGTCAATCTCTACCGCAGTTTCAACAGCCTGCCGGACATCAGTGTGCTGCGCGACGAAATGCACCCGATCGCCTTCATGCCGGTCGGCACGAGCGGCTCGGTGCAGTTCACCGTGTCGGCGGATGAAGTCCGCGTGGCGGCGAGCGCCTTCGTGTCGAGCAACACCGTCGCCGTCGTGCTGATCGACCCGGACGGCATCCGCTACGGCTCCGCGATTTCCCTGCCGCTGCTCGGGCCGTCGATCGCGACTTCCGCGCCGGCGAAGCCCGGCGTGTGGACGCTCACCGTCCGCGGCATCGGGAGCGTCTCCGGCGTCGCGCTCGATCCGCTCGGCCTGACCAACGGAACCGCGGTGCCCGGCACGATCAACGTGCGGCTCAAGACCTGGAAGGTCAACGGTTTCAGCGGGCTCAGCGACATCGCGGGGCACCCCGCCGAGGGCATGATCGAATTCGCGGTGCGCGAGCGGCTGGTCGATGGATTCGCGAACGGAACCTTCAAGCCCGACAACCCGCTGACCCGCGGCCAGCTTGCCGATTACCTGTTGGCCGGCGCCGGCATCCGCCAGTTCCTGCCCCTGAACGGCGTCAAGACCTTCAGCGACACGAGCGGCACGCTCGTGCCCTTCGCCGAGGCGACGACGGTCCGCGGCGCAGCGCTCAAGGATCGCGCTCATCGATTCGATGGCGTCATCCGGCCCGTCAACGGCAAGTTCGTGCCGGGCGGCAATGTCAATCGCGCGGATCTTGCCTATTCACTCGTCCAGAGCCTCGGGCTTCAGGACGTCGCCCGTGCATTCAACGGCGAGCTGACCGTGCGCTTCAACGACACACGCATTCCGCTCGAAGACGCCGCGTCAGTGCCGGCGGATCTCCGCGGCTACGTGCAGCTCGCGCTGGATCTCCCGGTGATGAACGCGTACTTCACGATCGAGCAGGGGCCCTTCGATCTCGTGCCCGAGATCAAGGCGCGCTTCAAGCCGGCCGAAGCGGTGACGCGCGCGGGGTTCGCGAGCTACATGAACCATTACTTTGACGTGTACCGGCAGACGATCGCCGACTGAAGGGCGAGTTGAACCAGTGGCTCAAGTACCTGCCCAAGCGCCACTTCGATGCGTTGCTGCGGGCGGGGATCGTGGTCATCGCCCTGGCCGTTGCCGCAGTCGGTTTCTCTTGGTATCAGTATGCCCATGTTGATTCCGGGCCCGCCGAGGGTTCGCTGATCGTCAACATCAACACCGCGACACAGGAAGAAATCGAGACTGTGCCCGGCGTCGGTTCGCTGCGGGCGATGCAGATCATCTCGAACCGGCCCTACACCTCGGTCGACCAGCTCGCGCGCGTGTACGGCGTCGCGACGGAGCAGGTCGAGCAGATGCGCCCGTACGTCAAAGTCG
>DASWIQ010000111.1:0-37699 GCA_036397615.1 Steroidobacteraceae bacterium | reverse complement strand
GATTGCCATCCTGATCGAATCGCGACAGAGCAAGCGTGGCCAGCGCAGGATCCCGGCTGTCGGCGAAAGCATGTGTCGCGAAATGGACGATACGATAGCGGTCCAGGCCGGCGTCGGCTACGTTGCGGCGAGTCGCGTCTGCACCGACCAGCGTGAGCGCCGCCGAGCCTTCCGTAGCGAACGCGGCAATTGCCTTGGCTTCGACAGCAGTGGACGGCAGACGCTTCAACCGTGCCAGATCACGGGCATGCCTGGTCAGAATCGCATTGCTCACAACGATCGGCGACGACACCACCCCTCCGCGAATGCGCGAATCGTCGGCGGAGTAAATCGGATCGGCGACTACGGCGAGCAGTCGTTCAGTGCCCAGATTGCCCGACGCTCCATGATCATGCAGGGCGGCCAGCGTCGTCGCCGAATGTACCGATCCCGGCTGCGTGCCGGAAAGGAATTCGCGCGCAAGCAACACCATCGGTATCAAATGCAACGGCCCGTCTGGAATCAGGTAGAGGGATTCGTGGCGACTGAGCGCTTTCAATTTGCCAAAAAGAAGCAAAGAGAGGGTTCGATGCGCACTCATTCGATCCGTTGCAGATTTTGCGTGGTTGCGCCACGTCAAATGGAGATCGCGCGCCAACTCCTCGATTTCGATTCGGGACCCGATGTTATAAACCTCGACGAAGTCCTTGCGAACCTCGAATAGCCAGACATGCGTTCGCCCGATGAAATACTCGGCGACTACTGAATTCTCTGGCACAAGCGCAGCCAGATTTCCGCTCGCGACGGATGGTATGCGATCGCCCAAGGCGATCCGGATTTGCGTCGGTTGCCCATCGAGCAGGGACACTTCCCTACGCAGGTGCGCAATCTCTCGCGTCAGTTCGGCGATCCGACCCTCGTCTGGCAATGCCGCCATTTGCAGCCGATCCCGTTGCAGGCGCTTGCCGGCCAGAAGCTCGAAGAGCGATCTGCGGCGGTCCAGGATCTCGTCGGACACTGTGCTTAAGCGCGCGGGTTCACTTTCGGCAAGCATCTTTGCCCGGCTGCGATCGCTGACTGCCAATGCGGCTTCAAGAGCTTGCTGTGACGGTGAAGTCTCAAATTGTCGATTCGGTGGCTCCGCTTCTGCTAGTAGTGCGGCAATCTGGAGTTCTGCCGCGTCGCGGTAGCTCGCCCGAAATGCCGCGCGGCTTTCTGCCTGGAGGGCCTGCAGTCCAATAGTTTCAAGCTGGTCTATCGCAGCTTTGGTATCGGATATGACGCCAGTGGCATTACCGATCCTCATGAACGCTTCGGCGCGTAGTATCAGGGTGCGCGCATATTCGAGATCCGAGCCATTGGCGGTCAGGACCTTCAAGGCGCGATCGAAATACTTCCGCGAAGGATCGTTCCTCCCGGCCATGGACTCGAGACCACCGAGCTCTGCCAAGGCAAGTCCAAGGTAGTGGTGGGTATGCGGGAGGTCGAGTTGCAGGATTTCTTCCAACTCGCGGCGAGCCTGCGGCAGTCGATTGTCAGCGAGATGAGCGCGCGCGAGGGCCAGTTTTGCCTGGGCCAGATCGTGCGGTGCGGCAACAAGTGCTAGTGCCTTCTCATCATGGGCTATTGCCCCCTCAATTCGTCCCGACTTGCGGTCCATCTCACCTAGTGCCAAGAGTGAAATCGCCTGTTCCCGCTGGGTACCGGTTTCTCCACGCAATCGTATAGCCGCCTCCAGGAGTTCCGCGGCACGTTCCGGCTCGCCGGAGTGCATTAATGTGATTCCGAGGCCGTGCAGCGCCCGCGCTTCACCATTTTTGTCCCCGCGTGCATGGAGAATTTCGCCTGCCTCGTGGTAGCGAGCGATGGCTTCATCGAATCGACCGACGATCCGAAATGGCAGGGCACTGTTATTTAGCGTGTGAGCGTAATTTTCCGGATCTTCGTCCCGCGGAATCAACGCCAGTGCCTCATCGAATTCGCGCATGGCATCGCTGAGCCGGCCCTCCTCAAAACTCAATAAGGCGAGACTCTGCAGCGACAATGCCTGCGCCGGTCCATCGCCGGCCGATCGGAACAGGTTGAGCGCCTGTCGATAGTCTTTGCGCGCACGTTCTCCATCGCCTGACACATGGAATGAGACGCCCCTGTAGTTCAGGGCATAACCTGCTTCGTAGCTGTTTCCAAGTGTCTGAAACTGTTCGAAAGCCGCCGTGAGCCGCTCTCGCGCCTGTCGGAGATATCGTTCGCGTGCCGCCGGCTCGACGCCGCTCGCATTGGCGCGCTGGTCCAGAGCCGCGCCTTCGACACGCACTGCAAATGCCGCGAATTCGGGAGCGCCGGCGCGCTCGAGGATCGATGCCGCCTGCGACGCGAGCGCGGCAGACTCCGCCCAATCGGCTAGGCGCGAGTAGCGCACTCCCGCCGCGTGCAAGCGGGCGAGACCCTCAAGGCGTCGGTCGCTGTTCTTCGCGTGCAATTGAGCGGCTTCCGTAAATGCCTCCGCGGTCGCCTGTCCACGCGCGATATCGGGGAACGCCAGGCAGGCCTTCGCTTCCAGCCTTGCCGCTTCGAGCCGCCGTTGGTCTGACTCGGTTGCCAGTGGGAGTGCCAACGCCGTCACATCGGCATGGCCGCGAGCCTTGGAATGATCGTTGCGCTCGATCCTGATTTTGAGCACGCGCGGTTGTGTGGCTTCGACAAGCAAGGTTTCGACACCCATCCGCCGATTGGGTGCGTCGGCAAAGGCCGCCGTGTCGGCACTGGCTCCCGTGATCGAAGCCCTGACATCCACGCCGTGGCCGGAAACCGTGATGCGCACAGCAGCGCCCGTTGGGGCTTCGACCAGCAGATCGCGGGACGTTGAGTCGACGATCTGCACTCGCGTCGACAGCAGCACCGGTCCCGGTGTCAAGTCCGAGGAGCAGGCGGCAAAACAGGCGAGCACGGCAAGCGCGCCGGACAGGCAAAAGTTCGCCCACTGCGACCCCGGTCGAGCGTCGGTCTGACGAACTGGCTCCATAGGGAATGAATCTTTGACGGAGGGCCCCGAAATCTGCGTCTAGTTAGCACGGCGACCGGGAACTCGGCAACACGCTAACTTTTTTTTCGTTGGAGGTGAGACTTTTGAGCCTCTCAGGAGAGAAGTATAGGTGAAGGACTGCGCTCTGAAAGGCGCTACACCGTGAGGGATACTCGATGCGACCCGAAGAAACAATGATCGGCCAGGGCCTTCACGTCTGGACGGGAATGTCGGGCAAGAAGTACCGGTACAGCATCTACATGTTCGGCACGGCATTCGGCCCGGGAGCGGCCAATTTCATCTTCGCTCGGGAGATCAAGGCGGGGCAGTATTTCCCCATCTACATCGGGCAGACGAACGACCTGTCCGAGCCATTCTCCGACTACCTCGTCATGCAATGCATCAAGATGAGCCGCGTGTCGCACATCCACGTGCGCTTCAGCGAGGCGAGCGAGGAGCTCCGGCGCGCCGAACGATCGGACCTGATCGGGCAATTGAATCCGCCCTGTAACCGGACTCGGTAATGCCGTAGACCCGCACTGGATTCCGCGGGTTCTGACGGTCACGCCATATTGCCGCCGTCGATGGCGATCGACGCGCCGTTGATCTGCGCGGCATCGCTCGATACGAGAAACGCGATGAGCGCGGCGACTTCCGCGGGGCTCGTGACGCGGCCGGTCCGGCTGCCCGCGTTCGCCTCCCGGAGCGCAGACTTTGCATTGAGTCCGTGCGTGGCGCCTGACCGGTAAAGCATCGGTGTTTCGACGTCGCCGGGACACACGGCATTGATGCGAACGCCCTCGGCGGCGTGATCGATCGCCATCGCCCGGGTCATCAGCACGAGGCCCCCTTTGCTCGCGCAATAGGCGACCGCATTCCCGCCGCCAACCAAGCCCCAGTCGGACGCGATATTGACGATGACGCCCTTGCGGAGCCGCAACTGCGGCAGGGCCGCGCGGCTGAGGAAGAACGGCGTGCCCAAATTGATGTCGATCGTCTGCCGCCAGATCGCGTCGGTCGTTTCTTCGGCGTTGGCGATGTGGTAGACGCCGGCATTGTTCACGAGCACATCGAGTCGGCCGAAGGCTTTCACGCAAGCGGCGATCAACTTGCCGCAGGCTTCGGACGACGTCAGGTCGCCGACCCAGGTCAGGACTGAAGGCAGTTCAGACGCGACCTTTGCAGTGCGAGCGGCATCCCGACCCGCGGCCATCACCGAGTAGCCGTCGCTCGCGAGCCGGCGCACGACGGCGGTGCCGATGCCCGAGCTCGCTCCAGTGACCAACGCAACCTTGCTCTTCATGCCGGGATCTTACGGCAATACATCGACCCACTGAGTGCGGCATTGATGCGCGGTCGTGCCGATGCCATGCCAGCAGCTCCGGAAACTGTAACGCACGTGCTCATGCCCGGTAGCGACGGTGAATCCCCAGAGCTTTTCGAAGCGGACGGATTCACCTGCGGCCAGGAAGTTCTTCCCTGAATGGAATCGCCAGTAATTCCGGACGTCGCCGAGACCGCTCTTGGTCGCCGTCCCTTCGCTGGTCAGCCGGACGCTTTCGATTTCGACCGGACGGCTGCTCGTATTCGTCATCGTGACGCCGAAATTGCTGTGATCGAACACGGTGACGCCGTCGCTCTCGAGCGTCGTGTCGGGGTGGAACTTCGGCCGCAATGGATTGAATTCCAGCACAACCGGGTTGAATGCCCGGCCCGGATCTGCAGCGACGATGTCGATCGCTCCTTCCGCGATCTGGAGCTCTTCGGGCGTCCCATGCTGTTCGGCGAGGAACTTCTGCCAATGCAGGGCACGCCAATCGTAGGGATTTTCCTCAAGTGCGCGTGAGACCCAAAGCCTCGCTGTCTTCCCGTCGCCCTGGTCGTTGTATGCCTCCGCGAGCGTGAGCTCGACCCCGCGGCCGATCTTTTCGAGTGCGGGGATCGCGAGTTCAGGGAAGCCGAGGTACATCGCCCGATCGCCGAGCGTCTGGAGCACGAGGGGATCCTGCGGAGCCGCCTGAAGCGCCTCCTCATAAGCCGCGAGCGCCCGCGGAAACAGGAAGACGTTTCGTAGCCAGATCTCCGCGCGCTCGAGCTTTGACAGGACATCCTGCCGGCCTTCGAGGCGGGCGAGCGCCTCCGCGATCGACTCGTTGCCGAGCGGCAACGGCGCGATGTCGTAATGCCGGCCCTTGGCGTACTGCGTGAGCAGGGAGGCATACGGCGTATTCGAGTTGCGCAGGAAATAGTTTCCGTCGGGATCGAAGAAGAGGTTCTTCCAGGTTTCAACCAGGTCGATGCGCCATAAGCCCTGCTCGCGATGCAGCAGGACCGGCACAAAGCCGGCGACGGGCCGCTTGCTCGTCGCCACGGCGTAGTCGCCGTCGACGACGTACTCGAGAGGGCGTGAGGCGTCGATGCGTTCGACTCGCTTCAGCTCCTCGAAGCGCGCGAGCGGATAGTGGGCGCGCATCAAGCGAGAACCCTCGGTAAAGAGTTCGAGCGTGGGGTCGCCGGCGAGATCGGCCGTGGCGCGCTGGAAGGCCGCGACAGATTCCTTGATGTTGGCCGAAGGCGAGTATCGCGCCCGCTTGTCGGCCGGCACCGGGCGTTTCAGATCCGCATCCATCGGCACGGCGGACAACGCCGTCTTGGCGCCGGCGCCGCCGGAGACGAAACGCTCGTAGTCGTCGTACGTACGTCCCTTACGGAATTCCTCGCCAAGCTGGATGTTCCCGAGCGCGGCCGAGAGATAAACCTGATCGCGCAGGTAATGCAGCACGTCCATGACGGCCATGCCGGCGATTGCATAGGAGGCATAGGGCGCGAGCTGATCGCGCGCGATGCGACCCATGTGAAGATCGGTCAATCCCCCTTCGAGGGAATAGCCGACTTCGATGCGCGCCTTCTGAATCGCCGGGTTCAGGATCACGAGGAGGCCGCCGGTCGGCGCGGTCGCTCCGATCTTTCGTTGCCGGAATACCTGGTCGGCCTGCGACTCGATCGTCGAGCCGTCATCGTTCTGCGTGACGATGTGGATGTCGATGCCGAGATCCTTGTAGAAGTCATCCGCCATCCGGCCGAGTCGCGCGCCGAACGGCGCGAGGATGCGTGCCTGGTCGTCCACGCGGACATGCCGGACCGCGGTGAAGCGGGCTGTAGTGGGCCGGGCTCGGCTTTGCGCCATGGTGCCCGGCGAGACGGAGGCCACGCGCATCCAGATCGCGGCGCCGGCGATGAGTATCAGGAGTGCAAGCAAAACGGTCGCGCGCGCAGCCACGCGGCTACTTTCCGTAGTGGCGGTCGAGATAGGCCGCGATCGCGGCGGATTCTTCAGGCGTCAACGGCGCGCCAAATACCGCCACCATCTTGTTTACGGTTTTTTCCCAGGCGGCCTTGTCCTGGAAGGGGGAGTTCATGACGATGTAGTCGAGGCTGTGGCACATCGAACAGGATGCCTGCACCTGGTCACGGCCCGATCCTTCGGCGAGCACGATCCCGGTCTCGTCCTCTGCCATCGCGGGGACCGGCAGCGCGAGCATGACGCCGAGAATGAACGAACGCAGTCCTCCATCACGCCACACGGTATTCCACCTTCTGCACGACGTTGTGGTGGTAGCCGGCCGGATTCGGAATGAGCGCATCAGCCTGTGTCGAGCCGTCCCTTGCGATCGCGCGCACCATGACCGCGATCGTGCCCGGCTGCGGGGGCACCAGATCAAAACGCCATGGCGTCCAGGCGTAACGGCCGAGGTCGCGAACGAGCGTCGCTTCGCGCCAGGCCTTGCCGCCGTCGAGCGAGACCTCGACGGAGCGAATGCCCGAGCCGCCGTCCCAGGCCAATCCGTGGACTTCCGTGGCGCCCGCGATCGACAGCGTCGCGCCCGGCGCCGGTTCGATGAGAAGCGAGTTGACGCGAATGTCCGTGATCGGAGAGTTCTGCTCGCTGTCCTGCGACTCGAAGTGGCTGGGACCGAAAAGATTCTTCGGCACGCGATAGGCCGTCTTCATCCAGAAACCGTCGAACGGGCGGTCCAGCACGCAGAGCTCGGTCAGCGACTTGACCCAGTAGGTGGCGGTCCAGCCCGGCACGACCAGGCGCGCCGGGAAACCATGCCAGCGCGACAGCGGCTCGCCGTTCATCTCGAAGGCGATCAGCGTGTCGGGGTCGAGCGCCTTCCACATCGGCAGGCTTTTCACGAAGTCGGGGCCGCGGAGCGTCGGGACGTCGGCACCGTCGGCCCTGACTTCGAGCGCATGGGCGGCGAGCCCGGCCGCCTCGAGCACGTGCTTCAGCCGCACGCCGCTCCACACGGCGTTGCCCATCGCGCCGTAGCCCCATTGCACCCCTGGCACGTGCGGCGTGAAGAGCCCGCGGCGGTTGCCCGAGCACTGATTGACCGCGGCGATCTCGTGCGTCTCGAACTTCCGCAATTCTGCGAGCGTAAACTCGCGCGGCGACTTCGCCGCCGGCCCGCCGACGCGCAGCCGCCAATCGGCAATGGCGATGTCCGGCACGCCCATGTGCCAGCGCACGTAAAAAGCGTCATTCGGCGTGAACGGCTCGCGGAGGAGGGCGACGGGCGTCTCGTAGTTCGGCGGGCGGAAGGATCGCTTGATGAGCGGGCGCTTCCCGGGCAGCGCGTTCATGATCGAGGACGCGACTGTCCCGGCCGGCAGTTCCGTTTCAGCCGCCCGGAGCCAGTTCGGGATCAGCGCACCCGCCGCCACCGCGGTCGAAGAATCGAGAATGAATCGCCGCCTGTCCATGGCTCCCCCATCGACTCGCGTGCGGGACATTATACAATTCTCTTGGTCGCGCTCCGCGGAGTCTTAGCAATGACCCATCTATCGCGTCGTTCCTTCGTAGCCAGGAGCACGGCGGCCGCGATCGCATTTGCGCTGAACAGGCCGGCTTTCGCCGCCGGCCACACTGTGTATCGGGATGCCATCGTCATCGATGGTCTCGGTGGGCTTGGAAATTCGGCGAACGAAGGCGGGCCGCTATCGAATGCTTTCATCGACGATGTCCGGGGCTCAGGCCTCACCTGCGTGCACATGACGATTCTTCCGGTCGGCACGACACCCCCGGACGCCGCCTTCGCCCAGGTCGTGCTCGGCATCGGCGAGATCGAACGCGAAATCGACCTGCATCCCGATGCCCTCTGCCGCATTCGCACGGTCTCGGATATCGACGCCGCGAAAAAATCCGCGCGTACGGGACTCATCTATGGATTCCAGGATGGCGTCACCTTCGAAACGGATCTCAAGCGACTCGACGAGCTCCACCGCCTGGGCCTCCGCATCGTTCAACCGACCTATAACCGTCGGAACCTCCTCGGAGATGGTTGCCTCGAGCCGGCCAATTCGGGCCTGAGCAAGGCCGGCGTCGAGGCCGTCGAGCGGATGAATGCCATCGGCATCCTGGTGGATCTCAGCCACTGCGGCCGCCAGACGGCCGCCGATGCGATCCGGGTCTCGAAGAAACCGGTCGCCTTCACGCACACGGGCTGCGCCGCGCTCAACGATCATCCCCGCAATCGCACCGACCAGGAGCTACGCGCCGTGGCGGAAAAAGGCGGCGTATCCGGCATCTACTTCATGCCGTTCCTGAGCGAGGGAAGACAGCCGACCGCCGCCGACGTCATGCGCCACCTCGAGCACATGATCGAAGTCGCGGGCGAGGATCATGTCTCGATCGGAACCGACGGCGGCGTATCCGCCGAAGTGGTGACCGAGGAGTTCAAGGAGCGATTCGCGGGATTCGTGCGCGAACGGCGTGCCCGCGGCATTTCGGCGCCCGGTGAGACCGAAGAAGGCTACTTGTTCGCCGCCGAGCTCAACACGCCACGGCGACTGGAGACGCTTGCGAACATGCTGTCCGCGCGCAAGCACAGCGACGCGCGCATCGAGAAGATCCTCGGAAAAAACCTGCTCCGCGTATTGGCGGACACCTGGAAGGCGTGACAGCAGATCTTCAGTCGACTAGTTCGACCTGAGGCGCTCCAGATACCGATCACGCAATTCCGTCTGGCGCGAACGCATTTCGACGGCGCGCCCCGCGATCCAAACCTGCTCGGCGACCGTCGTGACCTCGAGCGGATCGCCGCTCCAGAGCACGAGGTCCGCCACGTTTCCATTCTCGATGCGCCCGCGCTCGGCGCCCAGGCCGAAAATGTCGGCGGCATTTGCCGTGATCGCGGCGAGTGCGGCTTCGCGTGGCAGGCCGTGCGCCGCGGCATTGCCGGCGAGCTGGCGGTTCTTGCCGGCCTGGTGGCTCTCGTCGTATGTGAACGCGATGCGCACGCCGGCTTCTTGCAGGAGTTTTGCATTGTCGAGGCGCGCGCCGAGCCGGTCGAAGTCGTCCGGGAGGTTATCGAGCGGGTTCAGGATCACCGGCACGCCCGCGGCGGCGAGCTCCTGGGCAACGAGCCAGGCTTCGGCGCCGCCTGAGATGACGGGCTTCATGCCGTGACGGCTCGCGTAGCGGATGACCTTGCGAATGTCCGCGGCTCGCTGGACCTCGAAGATTACCCGGCCGCCTGCGAGATACGTCTTCAGCGCAGCGCGTCCTTCGGGCAGCAGCAAGGCGCCTTCGCCCGCCGTGCTCGGCTCGCGCACTTCGCGAATGGCCTGGTCGAAGAGCATGAACTGCGCCGCGCGGCTGCCGCCGGAGCCCTCGATGGCCGCGCTTCCCCAATTCACGAATAGCGACCGGCTTCCGTCGAGTTCGGCATCGAAACGTCCGTCGAGCGTGAACGCGGCGCCCTGGCCCGCGATCAGGCTGTGATTGCGCGACGGAACCGACATGGCCCAGGTCACACCCTCTACGCGCGCGACCGGCAGGAGCGACGAGCGCGCATTGAATGCCGGCGTGACGTCGAACTCCGGGCGCCAGTGGTGCTGCCATGCGGGCGCCATCAACTCGAGCTCCGAGTCCACGGTCGAAGGCTCGAGCGAAACTTCCTCGATGCCGAGTTGCGTGAGCCCGCCGAATATGCCGGGTGTCAGGGCGCGGCCGTTCGCTTCGATTACGGCGACGCCGGCGGGCGCTGCGAGACCGGTGCCGACGGCGGCGATGCGCCCGGCCTGCACGAGCACGTCGGCGTTCTCGAGCGTGCCTGCCGCGGTGATGGTGTGCACCCGTGCGCCCTTGATCAGCAGCTCCTGGGCGGAAGAGGCGGCGCCATGGAACGACGCGACGGCGGCCACTGCGGCGATGCAGAAATTCTTCACAGCGAGAAATCCGACCGTGGCTTTGCGCCGGGTTTGGAGCGATCGAAGCGCAACACGCCGTCGACGAACACCTGGTCGGCGAGCGCATACACGCTGAAGGGCGTGCCGTTCCAGATTACGACGTCTGCCATCTTGCCGGGCTCGAGCGAGCCCGTTTGCCCGGCGATTCCGAGCGCGCGCGCCGGATTGGACGTCACCCAGCGAATGGCGCGTTCGGGCGGGATGTCGAGTCCCACGCGGTTGCCGCGCACCATCACTTTCGCCGCTTCCTGGTTCAGGCGCTGGATGCCTTCGTCGGAATCGGAATGGACGATTGCGCAGCCGCCCTTCGGGTAGTCGACGAGGGCGATGTTTTCCTGGATGCCGTCGTAGGCCTCCATCTTGAAGCCCCACCAGTCCGCCCATAGCGCGCCGCAGACGCCTTCCTGAGCGAGGCGATCGGCGAGCTTGTAGGCCTCGACGCCGTGATGGAAGGCGGAAATCCTGAATCCGAATTCCTGCGCGACGTCGAGCATGTTCGACATTTCATCGGCGCGATAGCAGTGGTTGTGCACGAGGATCTTGCCCTGCATCGCCTCCGCGAGCGTCTCGAGACGCAGATCGCGCTTGGGCGGCTTCGGAGGCGTCGCGTCTTTGTCGGTCTTCTTCTCGAAGTTCGTGAGCTTGGCGCGATATTCGCTCCATTGCTCTTCGTAATCCCTGGCATCGGCAAACGCCTGTCGATAACCGGCGACGTTGCCCATGCGCGTCGAGGGCGCCTTATCCCGGCGGCCGTAGACGCGCTTCGGATTCTCGCCGCAGGCCATCTTCAGGCCCTGTGGCGCGCCCGGAAATTTCATGGCCTGGACGGTCGCGGCGGGGACGTTCTTCAGCGTCACGCCGCGTCCGCCGATGAGATTCGCGGAGCCGGGCAGAATCTGCATCGAGGTCACGCCACCCTGCAGGGCCGCTTCGAAACCGGGATCCTGCGGCCAGACGCCGTGCTCGGCCCAGACCTGGGCAGTGACCGGATCGGTCGCCTCGTTGCCGTCGCGGTGCGCGAGGACGCCGGGACTCGCATAGACGCCCATATGCGAATGGACATCGATCAGGCCGGGCGTGACCCAGCGCCCGTGCGCGTCGATGACTTGCGCGCCGGCAGGCGCGTCGAGCCGTTGGCCCACGGCCTCGATGCGCCCATTCGCGATCAGGACGTCGCCATCGTCAATCCGCGTGCCGGCTCCCGTGAGAACCGTGGCATTGCGGATCAAAATGGCGGGGCCGGGCTCGTCGACCCGGTACGTGGAGGAATACGGCGCGCGGGCAGGAGCCGGCGATACTGTTGCCGCCGCGGGCTCAGACGGCGCTCGAGACTGCGCAGCGCAAGCGGTGAAGACGGCGGAACAGGTCGCCGCCAGAAGAGATTTCCGGAGCGAATCGGGGACGTGGGCGCGAGTTCGCATGCGAACCGCGAGATTAACCGCGTAGGACCGAACCGACAAGTCGAAACACTTCCTATCGCGCCGTGATTCAACCGACAATACGGGCTGAAGGGCCAGAGGGCGCCGCGCGCGGACCATGTCTCCCGAGCAGATCACATTCCTGCTGATCGTTCTGATCACGCTCACGCTGTTCATCAGCGAGCGCGTCCGCATCGACGTCGCCGCGATGATCACGCTTCTCGCGCTCGCCGCGACGGGCATCCTGACGCCCGCGGAGGCCCTCTCTGGATTTTCCAGCGAGCCTGCGATCATCGTGGCGTCGGTGTTCGTGATATCCGCGGCCCTGAATCAAACCGGGCTGACCGAACGCATCGGCGCCGGGATCGCCCGGGCCGCAGGAGCCGCGGAGTGGCGCGCGATCCTCGTCGTGATGCCCGCAGTCGCCGCGCTCGCGGCCTTTTCGCATCACCTGATGATCACTGCAATGATGCTTCCGATCATGATGCGTCTCGCGCGCGAGCAGAAACTTTCTCCGTCGCACCTGTTGATGCCCATGTCGCTCGCCGCGTCGCTCGGCACGACGCTCACGATTTTCAGCGCGCCGGCATTCCTGCTGGCAAACCACCTCCTGCGGACGAGCGACCAGACGGAACTCGGCATTTTCGGCATCACGCCGATCGGCGCGGCGCTCGTCGCGCTTGCGATCGTCTACATGTCGCTCGGCCGCTGGCTCCTGCCGCGCCGGCTGGCACAGCCCGACGAGTCGGATTACCTGCGCCTGGACCGCTACTACACGGAATTGATCGTCGAGGAGAATTCGCGCTGGATCGGCCGCCCGATCGCGGAATTCAACCGGCATTTCGTGGGACGCCTCGACGTCGTCGAATGGTTGCGGGATGGCAAGCGGCAGCGGAACTCCGGGGCCGACGCGGTCCTGATTGCGGGAGACCTCCTGTTCGTCCGCGCCGCTCCCGACGAAATCGCGTCGGTCGAAAGCGAGCCCGGTCTCTCCCTGCACGCCGTGAAGAAATACGGCGGCACCATCAAGCCGTCCGGAAAGGACGAAGCGGGTGAGCTTCAGCTCGTGCAGGTCGTTGTTGCGCCGCATTCCCCGTTCGTCGGCGAAACCATCGGGGGTATCGATTTTCGGAGGACATTCGGCGTCGTGGTGGTCGGCATGTGGCGTCGCCAGGGCTGGATCCACGAGGAACTGTCGCAGGTGAAGCTGAGCGAGGGCGATCTGCTCGTGCTGCGCGGCACGCCCGGGAAGTTCGCCGAGCTCGCGGCACACCATGGATTCCTGATGATGGTGCCTTTCTCAGCGAACCCGCGCCGCCGCCAGCGCGCGTTTCGGGCGCTCTTGATCGTAGTCGCGATCGTCGTGGCCGCCGCCACGGGCTTCATGCCTGCGCAAATGGCGTTTCTGACGGGCGCCGTCGCATTGGTCCTGACCGGTTGCGTCAGCGTCGAACACGCCTACCGCGAGATCGACGTGCGAATCTTCGTCATGATCGCGGGCGTCATTCCGCTCGGACTCGCGATGGAGAAGACGGGAACGGCCGCGTTCCTGGCCGAGCAGTTGCAGCAGGTGACGGTCGGCTGGCATCCGCTTGCGGTGTTGTTGGCGCTTTACTGGGGGGCAGCGCTCGTCACCCAGATCCTCTCCGATGCGGCAACCGTCGTGCTGCTCGGCCCGATCTCGCTCGCCCTCGCCCTCGCGCTCGGGCTGCCGCCGCAGCCGTTCATCGTCTGCACGGCCTTGGGAGCCGTCACGGCCTTCCTGACTCCGATCGGCCACCACGGCAATCTGCTGATCCTCAATCCAGGTCGATACACGTTCGGCGACTTTCTGCGCGTCGGCGTGCCACTCACGGTCGGCATCAGCGTGGTGAGCGTCTGGATGGCCCAGTGGTTGTGGCTCGGTGGTCCGTTTATCCCGGAGTGGGAATGGATGTCTCAGGCATTCAAGTAGCCATCCGGCCGGCCGCGCCTGTCAATCCTTCGCGGTGCTGTGGCAGGCGCCGCCTTCGCTCCACGACGCGCCGAGCACGTTCAGTATCAGCCGACCCGCGGTGATGCAGGTCAGCCCGTTCGCGAAATCGTACGAGGGCGCAATCTCGACGATGTCCATGCCGACGATCCGATTGCGCCGCGCGACGCTTCGAAGCAGCGGCGCGAGCTGGCGGAAATAGAGGCCACCCGGCGTCGGGGCCATGACCGCGGGCATCTCCGTGGGATCGAGGCCATCCGCATCGATCGTAACGTAGACCAGCCGGCCCGCGGGTATCGTCGCGAGCACCGGTTCGGGGCCCTCCGCGTGGAATTGCTCGGCATTGACCAGATGCGAGCCGTAAGCACGCGCGGCCTCGATTTCCTGCCGCCGGGCGCTGCCGATGGCGCGGAGCCCTATCTGCGTCATGCCGGAGACGGCCGGATTCTTGCTCGCCCATTGCAGGGGGCTGCTGTAACCGCGGCGCACACCGCCGACTTCTTCGCGCCAGTCGAGATGCGCGTCGATGTGCAGGATGTGCACCGGCTCGTCGAGAACGTCGAGTGCATCCACGACCGGAATCGTGACGCCGTGGTCGCCGCCGAGGACGATGACCTGCGTGCCTTGCTTCCAGAGGTGGCGCACGCGGTCCGCAATGCGGGCCGCGTAGTCCCCGTAGTCGCCGCCGTTCCAGCCGACATTGCCCATGTCGATATGGCTCGGCAGATTGGACGCGAGGTCCGTGCCGCTGTCGAAATCCCAGTGCGCCGGGTTGTAGCAGAAACCTGGCGACCGCGCGCGAATCGCATCCGGCGCGCTCGCCTGGTCGTTCGGAAACGTGTCGTGCGCGTAGGGCTCGCTGTGCTGGATTCCGAGCAGGGCGACTTCCGCGTTCCAGCCCGAAGGCTCCGTGACCACGGGCCAGTCCAGAAAGGGACGGGCGGGGGCGGTCGTCGGTTGCAGGCGGGTCATTTCGAGTCTCCGTGGCGGCCGGCCGTGGACGCCGGGCGCCCGGCATCGATGGTAAGCCAGAGTGTGGCCGCCGCGATGGCCGTCGCCGCACCCGTCGCGAAAACGACGCCCCAGCTCTGTCCTGACGATAACGTGGCAATGATGGGCGTCGCAACGACGCCACCGAGATTGCCGCCGGTATTGAGTACGGCGGTCGCGGCCATCGTGTCTTGCGGTGCAAGACGCATCGTCGCCCCCCAGAACGATCCTTCCGTCACTTCCACGCAGGCGAAGCCGAGGCAGAGCGCGACGACGCCCCAGTAGGGATTCGCGAGCCACACCGTCAGGAAGAGAAAGAGCGCCGCGCTGGGCAAGCCGACGAGCGGCAGAATGCGAAGACCGACGCGATCCCCGTATCGCGCGCGAAGGCTGTCCGCAAGCCGGCCACCGGTGGCTGAGGCCGCACCGGCGACGACGAAAGGGAGCGCCGCGAGCCACCCGCTTTCAAGCACGCTCAATTTCCGCTCCTGCACGAGATAGAGAAAACTCCAGAACGTCACGAGATAGAACACGTAGTTCATGATGAAGTACGAGGCCGTGATCCTGAGGATCTGCGGATCGCCGACCACGCGCAGGATTCGCCGGACGGTCAGCGGCGCGCCCGGATCGTACGGGGGATTGGCTTGCAGCTCGGCACGCTCGGCAGGGGAAACCGCCGGATGCTCCTCGGGGCGGTCGCGCGCGAACGCGTACCAGAGCGCGACCAGAAGCAGTGACGGTACGCTCGACATGATGAGCGCCGCCTGCCAGCCGTAGGCCTGCATCAGCCAGGCGACGAGCGGCGTCGTGGTCGCGGCGCCGAGCCAGAGACCGGTCACGATCAGTCCCTGCATCGAACACCAGGACCTGACCGGGAACCAGAATCGAATCGTTCCTGACGCCACGGGGAAGAGCCCGCCTTGCGCGACGCCGAGCAGTCCACGAGCCAGGAGGAGGGCCGTGAACATGACGCCGAAGGCCGCGATGAGCGGCGCGCTCGCGGTCAGGATGCTCGCCACGATCGTCGTCAGGCCGATCGCAGTCATGACGATCCGGGCGCCGAACTTCTGGCCGAAGAGCGCACCCGGCAGCTGAAATACCGCGTATGCAAAAAGGAATGCGGTGAAGAGCCAGCCGACCTGCACCTGCGTCAGGCCGAGTTCCGGCATCATCCGCTCGGCGGCAATGCTGACTCCCGTGCGCTGGATGTATCCCGTAAACGCGAATGCGAAGAGCATTGCGAAGACGAGCGACCGGATGCGGTATCGGCTCATCCGGATAGACTACAGAGCCGCCGCGCGGCGCGTCAGCCAATCGGTCGTGTTGTCACTCGGTCAGGCGCTGAATGCGCTGCGTGCGCGTGCCGTCGAATTGTTCGCTCGCCCGCTGCAACAGAAGCCGGGCCTCGCCGGCGGGCAGGGCCCGGCTCAGCAGGAATCCCTGCGCCTGATTGCAGAGATGATCCTGGAGGAAGCGGAGCTGCGCGAAGGATTCGACTCCCTCCGCCACGACGCCGACCTTGAGGGCCTTTGCCACGGAAATGATCGCAGCCGCGATGGCGCCGTCGTCGGCCGTTTCACTGAGATCCCGGACGAAGGAGCGGTCCATTTTCAGCCGGTCAATTGCAAAGTTCTGGAGACGCTGGAAATTCGAGTAACCGGTCCCGAAATCGTCGATGGCGACGGACACGCCGATGGCGTGCAGTTCCGTGAGCAGTTTTTCCGAACGCTTTTCGTCCATCAACACCATCGATTCCGTGATCTCGAGCTCGAGCATGCCGTTATCGAGTCCTGTCTCCGCAAGGATGCTGCTGACCAGTTCGACGAAATTGGGCATCGCGAACTGCTGGCCCGCGATATTGACGGCGATTCGCTTCACGGCGAGACCCTCGTCGTGCCATTTCCTGGCCTGGGCGCAGGCGGTCCGCAGCACCCATTCGCCGATCGGGATGATCAGACCGCAATCTTCCGCGATCGGAATGAAATCCAGCGGCGGCACGACGCCGAGATCGTCGTTGGTCCAGCGGAGCAGAGCTTCCATTCCCGCGATGTCGCCCGTCGCCATCTCGATCTGCGGCTGGTAGTGAAGGGACAGTTCACCGCGTTCCAGTGCACCGCGCAGCTTGCCCTCGATCGTGTATCGCTGGAGCATGCCTTCGTTCATCGATACGTCGAAGAATGCGTACGAGCCCGGCCAGCGGCGCTTGGCGAAGTACATTGCGAGATCGCCATGGCGCAGCAACGAGGCTGCGTCCGTGCCGTCTGTCGGCGAAATCGCAATGCCGATGCTCGGCGTGATGATGACGGTGTTGGTCGATAGCTCCATCGGCTTCTGAATCGCCGCTATCAGGCGGTCGGCTACCGATCGGGCGTCGTCGGAACTCGTGATGTCCGGAAGAATGACCATGAATTCGTCGCCGCCCAGCCGGCCGACGTCACCGGGCCGTTCGAACCCCGACCCGGCGGACTCGCGGTTATCGACGCGGCGCAGCGATTTGCGCAGCCGCTCGGCCGCGACCTTCAGGACCTCGTCCCCTACCGAATGACCGAGCGTGTCGTTGATGCGCTTGAAATTGTCCAGATCGATGTACATGACGGCCAGCATCTTGCCTTGCTGCTGCGTCAATTCGAGCGCCGATCGAAGTCGCGTGTGCGCCTGTTCCCGATTGGGCAGTCCAGTCAGCGAATCGAAATAGGCGAGACGCGCAACGTGCCGCTCGGCGCGCCATTTGCTCGCGAGGGCGATGGCCATCTGCCGCACTTCGTGCGGGTGAAACGGCTTCTGCAGGTAGGACAGCTTGTCTTCCGGCGGAACGCGCCCGCCGATGTCGCAGGGGTCGACGTCCGAGTAGGCGGTGCACACCGCGATCTCGATGGCAGGGTCCAGTTCACGAATGCGGCCCGCGGCCCACACGCCGTCCGGGCCGGGCGGCATGCGCATGTCCAGAAAGGCCACGGCAAACGGCTGTTTTGCGTCGAGCGCCTGCTTGACGGCGGCGACCGCGGCTTCCGCTCCGTCGCAGAGCTCCACATCGAAGGTCAGCGCTGCCGAAGGCAAACGTTCCGGTTGCTTGGGCTTGTCGCCGCCAAAGAGTTTCGCACCGAGTGTGCGACGCGCTGCGTTCTGGCCGCTCTGTTCCGGTTCACTGAATATCTGGCGGTAGGCGTCACGAATCGCGGCCTCGTCGTCAACGACGAGAACACGAATTGGCGCACGAGTTGGATCTGCCATGATTGACCTCAGGCGGCCCGCGTATTGGCTTCGGTGGCCGGAGTGGGTACTGGAATGACCAGGTGCAGGGTCGCTCCACGGTCATGGCCGTCGCTGGTTGCCCAGATTCGGCCCCCGAGAGCATTGACGGTTGTGGCGCACCAGTGCAGCCCGATGCCCATGTTGCCGCTCTCGAGTTTCGTCGAGTAGCCCTTTTCGAAAATGCGACCGAGATTCTCGGCCGCGATGCCGACGCCGGTGTCCGCGCAATCCAGATGCAGCTTGTACTGGTCGTCGTCGCGAATCAGCGCGGCTGAAAAGCGCACGGTCCCGTGATCGCGGCCGGCGGCGCGGACTGCCTCCGCGGCATTGATGATCAGGTTCTGCAGGACCTGCCGGAGTGCCGTGCGCGCCACCCGGACCGTGCCCACGGCCCGCAGCGACGGATCGAGCTCGATGCGCACCTGCTCGCGGCAACGATCCGGGACGATCTCGAGACTCTGTTCGATTATCGCGGGAAGTTCCGCGGCCTCGATGACGGTCGCCGTGCGCGAGGACCGCGACTGCTCGGTAAGTGCGCTTTGCACGACTTCCGCCTGCCGGGTGATGACGTCGACGTCGCCGGAGGCCTCCTTGATCAAGCCCGACATTTCGCCGCTCGCGAGGCGCAGGAACTCATCGAGATCCGCCTGGCGATCAGTCCCATCGGATTCCTGGCCGCGCTCCGCGAGCGCACGCTCGACGTCGTCCACAGGGGCCGCGCGCAGGCGGCTGTGCAGCTTGGCAAGCCGGACGCGGAGCGGCGTGATCGCATTGCCGATGTTGTGCAGCACGCCGCGTGAGCTCTCCGACATGCCGGCGTGGAAACTGTGGTCGATGAGCTGCCGCCGCGACTCGGCGACCTTGGCGACCATGCGGTCGAATTCGGTCGCCAGCGCTCCTATCTCGTCGCTGCGGTGGAGATCGAGCCGTGTCGTCAGGTCGTCGCCCGCGCCGATCCTGACCGCATGGCGAGTGACCCGTGCCAGTGGCGTCAGCACGGTACGGTCGAGCGAGATCAGGAGGATCAGGAGCACCACGACGGCGGCACCGACGGTAAACGCCAGCACATAGGAAACCGTGGTGTGGGCACCGGCGCTGATCGTGCGCGGAACGTCGACGCGCAAGGACATGACCGGCACGCCGTAAACGTCGTTGAATACCCGAAAGACCTCGGTCGTGTCGCCGTTGATCGCGACGTTTTCGTTCGCGAGCGTCTCGCCGTCGAGCCGCAGAAGCTCGCCCGCGGGACCTGCGTCGCCACGAACCGCAGCGAGCGTCACGCGGGTCTGGGCCCTCGCACCGATTTCGACCACTTCCGCGACGGTCAGCAGCCGCCCCATCAACACCATGCCTCGCGACGGGCCCTGTCCGAAACCGTCGAGAATCGGCGCCACTGCCGCGAGAAGCACGCCATGATCGGTCGCGATCAGGCCTTGATCGGGGAGGCCGCTTTGCAGATTCTCCCGCCAGGCGAAATCGTCCGGCAGCGAGCCCTGCGGGAACAGGTCCAGGGGCCGGATCGCGCCCGACACGGGGTCGAAGGATTTTGACAGGACAATCTCGCCATTCAGATCGACGAAAGCGAGCGCCGTCAGGCGCAGCTGCTTCATCGCGGCCTCGCTCAGGTTGTCCTGCTCGAACTGCGGGTTGTGGTCCCGAATGAATTCGTACGTGTCTTTCCAATTGCCCCAATCGGTTGCTGAAACCCGGATCTCGTTCAGAGCCTGGTGGACGCCGTAATCGATGCGCTTCATGGCGGTCCGCGCCGTGTCGAGTTCGATTTCCTCGAAGCGCGGCAACAGCAACGCCTGGCCGACGCCCCACTCGACGACAGTGAGCGCAAGGAAGACGGCTGCGAGCAGCGCGACGACTTTGGCGCGTATCTTCATGAATCGGCCGGAATATGACGCATGCCGGAGCACCCGGAATGTGACGCAACCGAAATGCCCCGAAAGCGCCGGTGGGCCGTGCGCAGGGAGTGACGGACGTCACATGGCAGGGGACTTGAGCCGCGCCAGTTCGGCCTGCAGGTCCGGCAGGAGAGCCTGGGCCTGCGGAGATCCGATGAGGTTGTCCATCTCGAATGGATCCGTTTCGAGATCGTACAACTCGTCCATGCCGGTCAGTTCCGTGTACCGGATGTACTTGTAGCGCCCGGTGCGGACGGCCTCGTAGCCCATTGTCAGGAGCCGCGGGAAAACCGTGTCCGAGTAGTACTCGATCAGAAGCGACGCCCGCCAGGGCGGCGTGCCTCCGTCGAGCAGCGGCACGAGCGACTTCCCCTGGCGCTGCGCGGTATCGGTCACGCCGGCGAGCGCGAGGATAGTGGGCGCGAGGTCGATCGTCTGTACCATCTGCGCCGGCGTCGTGCCTTTGCGCGCTGCCTTCGGGTAGCGAATGATCAATGGAATCCGGGCCGTTTCTTCGTAGGCGAGACGACGTTCCTCGTCGAGCCCGTGCTCGCCATAGAAGTAGCCATGATCGCTCGTGAAGATGACGACGGTGTCGTCGAGTTCGCCGAGTTCATCGAGTGCGTTCACGATGCGGCCCAGGCTTTCGTCCACGCCGAGAAGCATCTCGAGCCGTGACCGCACGTCGGAATCACTTGTGCCGGTCGTCGCGCTCAAGGGTGGAAGTCCCGGAATCGGGCGCTCGAGCGCGGGCTTGCGGACGGGCGCCTTTTTGGCATTTGGGCGGCGCGGTACGGTTGCGGATGCGTAGCGTCCCCGATGGCGCTCCGCGGGGACGAATCCGGCGGGTTGGCCCGTCAGCGTTCCAGCGCTACCGTCGTCGCGCTGCATGAAGTTCGGGTGTAGCGCCTTGTGCGCGAGAAAAAGCATGAAAGGCCCGCCCCCGGCATTCTTGATGAAATCGACCGCGTAATCGGTCAGGACGTCGGTGACATACCCCGCGACCTCGCGGCGTTCGCCGTCCACGTTGAGCTTCGGATTGACCGCCTCGCCTTGGCCTTTCAGCGCAACCCAGCGGGTCCATCCCGGTCGCCGCGTGTCGTCATTGCCCATATGCCATTTGCCGATGAATGCCGTCTGGTAGCCGGCGGCGGCGAGCGGAATCGCAAACGTCGGCAGGCGATGGCTCGCGGTGTCGCGCGCCGTGTTGTCGATGATCCCGTGTGTATGCGAGTACTGGCCGGTCAGTATCGTTGCGCGGCTCGGGCTGCAGAGCGGTGTCGCCGCAAAAGCATTCAGGAATCGCGCGCCCTCGTTCGCGAGCCGGCCGATGTTGGGTGTCTCGACGAAAGGGTGACCGGCGATTGCGATGTCGTCCCATCGCAGGTCGTCAACGAGAACGACGACGATGTTCGGTGTCCGTTCGGGGTCTTCGACATCGGAGCTGGCCGGGAGGGTGAATGCGAGTGCGGAGATCACCGCGAACACGAAGTGACGAAAGTGCACGGAATCAGTCAACGAACGGGTCCGAGAACTTCCGATCCGTCAGAAAGGCATCGTCCGTCATCGTTCGGAAGAACGCCTCGAGATCGTCCTTTTCGTCTTCGGTGAAATTCATGCGAATCGGTCCGCCCTGCAAATCGCGCAGGATGCCATCCAGATTAGGGCCATCCTGCACACCGTGATCGTAATGATTGAGGACGTCCCGCAAAGTGGCAAAGCGTCCGTCATGCATGTACGGACCGGTCACCGCAATGTTGCGCAGTGATGCCGCGCGAAAGACACCCACGCTCCCGTCGCGCCGAAGAGCCTCGTCCAACGTACCGGGGTCAGTTGGTACGACGTCAAGTCCATTATTCGCCTGCCAGACGTTGGTGCCAAGTCGCAGGTCGTGGCAGCTATTGCAGCGAGTTCGTGGATTGTCGTCGAATAGCTGGAATCCGCGCATTTCCTGCGCGGTCAGTACGGGTGCCGGGTCAAAAGGCACGTTCTCCATCGGGTTGAATGCGAGATCGTGCCTGGAGCGGTACGTCATCATTGATTGAAGGAATTGCGCAAGCGCCAGGCCAATTCGCTCGCGCGTGATCTCGGGACTGCCGAAAGCGGCCTCGAAAAGCGGCGCGTAGAAATCCGTTGCGCGCAGCTTGGCTTCGACCAAGCTCAGCGTGCTTCCGAGCTCCGCCGGGTTCTCGATCGGCTGCAATGCCAGCGTTTCCAGTGCATGGACGCGCATGTCGCTGAACCACGCCCGTTGTGCGTTGAAGCGGGTATTGCCTAGGGCCATCGCATTTCTCTTCAGCGGCACGCCCAGGGCGCCCGTCGGGAAACGCTCCGGTGTCGCGAAACCGAGGCTCTGGGCATGACAGGTGGAGCAGGACTTCGTATTCGTGATCGAGAGGCGCTTGTCGTGAAAGAGGACGCGTCCGAGCGCAGCGCCGCTATCGGACGTTCGATTGTGCTCAAGCACCGTGTCGTTTGACGCGTCGCGGAACATATAGGGCATCTCGTCCGCCAAACCTTCGTCGCTGTAGACAAATGGCGGATCGGGCAGGGTCGGCGATCCAGGCTCGGGCGCCGGTGCTGCGATCAGGAAAATGTCGCTACCGACGCCGCCGAACGCATCCCTGGCGTGAATTGTGATTTCAACGAGACCTATGGACTCGAACGCACCGGTGACGCGCGAGCCGTTGACGACGAGCCCGCGCGGTTCTCCTCGAAGCGTCACGTCATAGGTGATGGCATCTCCATCGGGATCGGTGAACGCCGTGCCGCCCAGGCTCCCTTCGACATCCACGAATCCGCCGACCGCCACTAAAAGGTCGTCGTTCAGGCGCGCGACAACGGGCGCGCTATTGGGATTGACGCGAATCCCGAATTCGTCGGAAACTGAATCGCCGGTCTCGTCGCTCGCCGTAATTGTGACGACGAAAAAACCAAGTTTCTCGGGCGCACCCACAATGAGGCTGCCTTCCACACGAAGACCAGTGGAAGAATCTCGGTCGTCAGGAGGGTCCTCGCTGTGCCTGAGCTTGATCACATAGTGAAGCGTGTCTCCGTCCGGGTCCGTGAACGTCGTTCCTGCCTGCGTCGGGTCGTACTGAAACGCGTGATCGAGCACGGCAATCTGAGGCGTGTTCGCCCGGGATAGCACCGGAGAATGATTTTGCGCGGGTGGCGGGGGCGGCGGTGCTGGCGGGTATGACGGCGGGCCGGAGCCGGTATCCTCGTCTCCGCCACCTCCGCAGGAAACCAGAAGAATGACGCACAAGAGCAATGCGCCATGGCCGTGCAGGCTGCGATTCATCACGGGGCCCACGATCACTGCATCCCCCGCCACGAAACACGCGACTGTTATCGGGTTAATGCCCGGATATGCCGGGTTTCGCGCGTTTCGCGGGAAAGCGTAATAGTCGGGATGCGTTTAGGCAACCTGCGCCAAAATCCGCAGGCGATCAGGCTGATAGCGAGGCCGTGAGCTCGTCGGCCATCTCGCCGAAAACCCGCGTATGCCGATCCACGTCCTCGGCCGTCGTCGCCGGCGACATCAGCGCCATATTATGGAAAGGCGTCATCAGGATGCCCCGGTTCAGCAGATATAGATGTATGTACGGGTCGAGCATCTCGTCCTGTCCGGCCGCAGCCTCGGCACCGTTTCGTGCCGCCTCCGGGCGAAACAGGTATTCGACCCGGCAGCCGAGGCGCACCACGTGCCACGGCAGCCCGCGCGACTCGATCACGCCGCGCACACCCTGCTCGAATCGCTCGCCAAGCGCGATCATGCGGTCGAACGCTGCGTTCGTCATGACTTCGCCGAGCGTCGCGCGCATCGCCGCAAGTGAAAGGGCATTGCCTGCGAGCGTCCCGCCGATGCCGCCAACGTCGGCATTCCTGGCGTCGGTGTGTTCGTACACCATCGCGCGAACCCGATCAGTCAAGCCGTAAGCGCCGCTCGCAATGCCGGCGCCGAGTGCCTTGCCGATCGTGACGAAATCAGGATCGAGACCCCAGGCTTTGGTGCAGCCTCCCGGGCCCGCGCTGATCGTGTGCGTCTCATCGATGATGAGCAGGGTGCCGTACTTCGTGCAGAGCGCGCGCACGGCGTCGTGATAGCCGGGATCGGGCAGCACGATGCCGATGTTGGTCAGCGCGGGCTCGAACAGGCAGGCTGCGACCTCGCGATCCCTGAGTGCGGCTTCGAGCCCCGCGAGATCGTTGATCTCGACGACGCGCGTGGTCTCATCGAGCGGCACGGGCTTGCCGATATTGCCCTTGCGGGCAACGGTGCGGCCTTCCTCGAGCCCTGCGACGGTCTCGTCGACCGAGCCGTGATAGCACCAGTTGTGCACGACGATCTTCGGGCGCCGCGTGATCTCGCGCGCCCAGCGGATCGCGCAGCGATTGGCATCGGTCGCGGAGAGCGTGAACTGCCAGTAAGGAACAGTGAAGCGCCGCGCCAGCTCGTCGCCGACCCAAGCTGCATCGGCAGTCGGCAGCATCAGGGTGATGCCCTTGCGCGCCTGGCGGACGATCGCCTCGACGGCAAGCGGAGGCGCATGGCCTGCCATGCCGCCCGTGTCGCCGAGACAGAAGTCGATAAATTCATTGCCGTCGACGTCCCTGAATTGGGCGCCGGCTGCGCGATCGACGTAAACTGGATGATCGCCAGGCCATCGCGTCATCCAGTTCATCGGCACGCCGAAGAGCAGCGAGCGCTGCGCATCGGCGGCCAACCGGCCGCTTCGCGCATGCCTCCGGCGGAAGGCTGCGCGCTCGCGTTCCATCAGGATGGCAATGCGGGATCGGTCAACGGACTTCATTGCGTCCCGACAAACGCGGCGACGAGACTCGAGGCGCTCGCCTGCTTCAATGCCGCGCACAACTGGATTCTCTCCACCGCCTGCGCGAGAACGCGCTCGTAGCCTGGCAGCTTTTCGCCATTCGATTTCACGAACTGCTGCCATTCATCGGCTCGCTCACGCGAGCAGAATGCGCCGCCGAGTGCAGGGACGACGCTCGACCTGAACGTTTCCGGGAACATTGCGATGATCACGTCATCGTTCTGTTTCAGCCACGAATAAGTCAATTCGGTCGTCGCCGGGCGACGCATCTGCCGGAACACGACGCCGATCATCTCGGTGCCCTTGAAATTGTCGGCCAGCACCGCGGCCTGCAGCTTTCGCACCAGCGCCGGATCTTCCACGCGCGCGAGCGCACCTGATGCCGATTGCCGGAATAGTGGATCCTCGGATTCGATCGCCCTCTTCAAGAGCAGGTCGAAGAACGGTTCCCCCAGGTCCTGCACGCCGACGGAGAAAATCGTTTCCCACTCGCTGGCGGGCGCGGCGGAAAGATCCGGGTCGCCATGGAGGCCGAGCACCTTCGCCGCCTGTTCCGCCAGCGGCTTGCGCATGGACTGATCTTTCGCAGTCACGATAAGGAATCTCTGCAAGCGCTGACGGAGCAGCATCGAACCGGAATCTGTCGCGTTCCCGAGCTTCGCGTAGCGTGGTGCGACGATCCTGCCCAGGGCTGGCTCGACGGACCGCAGTGGCATCTCGTCGATGATCAGGGTAATGCCCTCGAGGTAATCGGAGGCGGCATCGACGACATCCCAGGCGCCGTGATCGGCAAGTGCGGTCAGGCCGGATACATAGGGATCCGCGGGAATCCTGCCGGCCCGGAATGCGGCATCGAGACTGTCGGCGAGCGCCAATGCCTCCGCCGGACTCAAGGCGGCGGCGTTCGCAATCAAGCTTCTCCAGCCGGCTTCGTCCAGCGTGAAGCGGTAGTAGCCTGCGCCGTCGGCATTCGGATGCACTGCGCTCGGGCAGGCCTCGGCATCGAGATCGACGGTCTGTTCCTTCCGGCCGAGAAGGACACAGCTGCTCCTGCGTCCTCCATCGACCGTGTAGGAAGTGCAGAAAGGAATCTTCCATAGGCTGGCGTCGGGCTTGATCGCCGAGCCCAGCGGCGCGTAACGAGTCTGATGCACCTGGAGGCGCGGATTCTTCTTGTCCTTGCAATCCAGTGCGACCGATACCAGCGGCACACCGGGTTGCTCAATGAAGGAGTGGAACGCCGCGCCGATTTCGGCGCGATCGGAACCTTCGGCAACGGAGGCAATGAAGTTCTCCGCGGTCGCCGTACCGTCGTGGTGCCGCGTCAGGTGCAGCCGGATGCCGGCCTGGAATTGCGCCTCGCCGACGTAGCGCTCAAGCATCGCGAGCACACCGCCGCCCTTCTGGTAGGTAATGCCGTCGAATGCGCCCGCGATCTTGTCGTTGTGGTCGATCGGTTCGCGGATCTGACGCGCGGCGGCCAGGGAATCGTTTGCCATGGCGCCCAACGCGCCTTTCAGCGTGTCCCGGTCGAATTCCCCTTCGGGCCAGAACGTGTGCGAGGCTTTGTGCATGATCCAGGTCGCAAAAGATTCGTTGAGCCAGATATCGTTCCACCATTGTGGGGTTACCAGGTTACCGAACCACATGTGTCCCATTTCGTGCGCGTGGACTGCGGTGTAGTCGCGCCGCTGGTCGAGCGGCGAGTCCTCGTCCATCAGTAGCAGATATTCGTCATAAGTAATGGCCCCGACGTTTTCCATCGCGCCGCCGAAACCCTCCGGTACCGCAATGAGATCGAGTTTCTCGTATGGGTAGGGCGTGCCGAAATATGCCTCCAGCGCGGACAGCAGTCCGCTCGTTTTCGAAAGCGCGTACTGCAGGCGCTCGCCGCGCCCGTGCGCGGCGACGCCCCGGAGCGGAAGTTCGCGCCTGCGCACCGCATTGGCGGGCAGCCGGCCGTAGTCGACGACGTCGTAAGGTCCGACGACAAAGGCGAGCAGATAGGTCGGCAGCGGCCGCGTCCGGGAGAAATCGTGGCGCACACGGCCGTCGCCCAGATCCTGAGCCGACACCTCGGGTGTGGTCGTCACGGCGATATCGCCCTTTCGCGCGACAACCGAGAGTTCAAACGGGACCTTGAAGCCGGGCTCGTCGAATCCAGGAAACGCCTGTCGGGCGGCGATGGGCTCAAACTGAGTGACCGCATACGGCAACCCGCCGCTCTCAATCTTGTAAAGCGCATTGGCCGCGGTGTTGAACGGGGCGCTATACGTGAAATGCAGCTTCGCCGGCCCGGCAGGCGCCGGGCGCGCGAGCGACACCAGCGCGACGCCGGAGGCCAGATGCTCTGCGTATGTCGCATCAATGCGCGTCGCGTCCTTGTCCGTCAGGAAGACTTCCGAGACTTCGAGGTTTTTGCCGTGCAGCCAGATCGCGTCCTGCGCCCCATTCAGCGTGACGTCGATGACCACCTAGCCCGAGAACCGGTCTTTCGATGGATCGATCGACAATTCGAGACGGTATTGCGTGGGAACCACTGCTTTGCTGAGTCGGGCGACCGGCGCTTCGCTGGCTGCTGAATGAGCTGCAAACAACGCGAA
The DNA here is from genome assembly GCA_036397615.1 of Steroidobacteraceae bacterium. Taxonomy (GTDB): domain Bacteria; phylum Pseudomonadota; class Gammaproteobacteria; order Steroidobacterales; family Steroidobacteraceae; genus SCUD01. Next base: position 10,458 of record DASWIQ010000111.1, on the reverse strand, counting down.
CGGCGTAGCCGCAAGGACGACCCACCTGAGAAGTGTTGATGCGGACATTTCTGAGACTCCCCTGGTTTCGTTTCTTGCTGTGGCCGAGCGAACTCTACGCCGCTGCGGCAGCCCAACAAAGTCCTGCGCCCGGCCTCCGCCGGGTGGTCAACGGCTACGTTATGATCCGCGCCCTGATGCCAAGACGTCTTGTCCTGCTCTTGATCGTGACTTTCGCGGGTGCGGCTGCCGCCGGCGACCCTCATTCCTACGCTGAACCCGACCGCTTCCTCGTCCGGCATGTTGCGCTTGATCTTCGCGCGGACTTCAGCGGGCAGCGCCTGGAAGGCACCGCCGAACTGACGGTCGAGCGCATCGACCCTGCCGCGCGCGATCTGTATCTGGACACGCGTGACCTGGATGTCCGTTCCGTGCAGCGCCTTGATGCGGAGGGAAGGGCGCACAACCTCGATTTCCTGCTCGATGCCCCCGATCCGGTGCTCGGCAGCCGGCTGACGATCAAACTCGCGCCGCGGCAAGACGAATCTCGGACTCAGATCCTGCGAATCGCCTATCGCACGTCGCGGGAGGCGAGCGCCCTGCAGTGGCTCGCGCCGCCGCAGACCTCCGGGCCGCATCACTACCTGTACAGCCAGGGGCAGGCGATCAATGCACGCAGCTGGATCCCGATGCAGGATTCGCCTTCCGTGCGAGTGACCTATAGCGCGCGCATCCGCACGCCGCCCGGTCTCGTCGCCGTGATGAGCGCGGCACGCGTCGGAGAGGGTGGCGGGCCGCCCGGCGAGTACCGCTTCGAAATGCGCCAGCCGATTCCCTCGTATCTGATCGCGCTTGCGATCGGCGACCTGAAATTCCAGGGCCTGGGCGACCGCGTGGGTGTCTGGACTGAACCGTCGCAGCTCGCCGCGGCCGCGCACGAGTTCGCGGACCTGCCGCGCATGCTCGAGGCCGGCGAGAAACTCCTCGGCCCGTATCGCTGGGACCGCTATGACCTCCTGATCATGCCGCACAGCTTCGCATTCGGCGGCATGGAGAATCCGCGGCTGTCATTCATCTCGCCGTCGATCGTCGCGGGCGATCGCAGTCTCGTGGCCGTGATAGTGCACGAGCTCGCCCATTCCTGGTCCGGCAATCTCGTCACGAACGCGACCTGGAATGATTTCTGGCTCAACGAGGGATTCACGACGTATTTCGAACGGCGCCTGATGGAGCTGCTCTACGGCGAGCGCCGCGCGCGCATGGAAGACGCGATCGCTTACGGATATCTGACCGAGTCGATTACGGACGCGATTGCCGCGGGACTGCCCGGCGATACGTCGCTGCGACTCGACCTCGCGGGCCGTGATCCGAACGAGGGCATTTCGGACGTCGCCTACGAGAAAGGCCGCTGGTTCCTGGGGTTCCTCGAAGGGCGCTTCGGGCGCCCGGCCTTCGATGCTTTCCTGCGCGGATATTTCGATTCACATGCCTTTGTGAGCGTCGATACCGCCACTTTCCGGACGTACCTGCTCGGGGAACTCGCGCGACCTGGGGCGCCAGCGATTGCCAGTGCCGAGATCGACGAATGGCTCTATGGCATCGGGATGCCGGCGACGATGCCCCCGATCCCGAGCGGTGTATTCGACGCGGTCGATCGAGCGGGCACCGAATGGCGCGCGGGACGGCTCGCGACGGATCAGCTGCCGGTTCGCGACTGGCTGCCTCAGGAATGGATGCGGTTCCTCGAAGAACAGCCTGCGGAGCTCGCAGACGCGAAGCTCGCCGAGCTTCGCGCGCAATTTCATCTGGGTGTCGATGGCAATGCGGAGATCGCGCGGAGCTGGCTCGCGCTGGTCGTGCGAACGGCCTACGAACCCGGCTATCCGGACCTCGAGCGTTATCTGCTGAGCACCGGGCGCTACAAGCTCGTCGTCAGTCTGTATCGCGACCTTGCGCGCACGCCAGCGGGTCTTGAATTGGGCAAGGCGATCTACGCCAAGGCGCGCCGCGGGTATCACACGACCATCCGGGAAGCCGTCGAGCGACTTTTGCAGGCAGGGGCCACAGCTGCTGGCTGAGTCGCGTCAGTTCCGCGGGCGCTGCCAGTAGCGCGGCGCTTTGTAGTAATCGAAGGCCTTGTCGCGATAGAACTGGCCGTCGTTGCGGACGAGCTCGTCGATTGATGCCGCGGGCGCGGCTGCGATCTGCTCCTTCGTGAAATCCGCGACGTAGCTGTCCTTCGACTGGTCATAGGTGAGCGAAGTCCAGGGCACGGGATGGTATTTTTCGGCAATTCCCGACAATCCGCCGAAGGAAACGATCGCGAACTGGATGTTGTTCGAGCGCTTGTCGAGCACAATGTCCTCGATTTCCCCGATCTTTCTGCCGGACCGGTCAATCACCTGGGTTCCGTTCATTTCTATTGCATTTGAGCGCGACTCGCTGCGCATAAATGCCGGTTGATGACGGCTCCAGTTGTGGGACTGACCCTGACAGTGCTTTGATCCGCTCATGAGCCGGGCATTCGTCAAGGAATCCGACGACGGGGATGGGCAGGAGCTGCCGGAGCTCCAGATTAGCCCGCACCGGAACCTGGTTACGCCCGCGGGCATGCGCCAGATCGAAACAACCGTCGAAAGACTGCAATCTGCCTTGTCGGAAGCCCGCGCCGCCGAGGATCGCGCAGCCATCGCGTGGATCCAGCGCGACCTGCGCTACTGGAGCGAGCGGCAGCGCACGGCCGAGGCCGTGCCGGCGCTGCCGGCGTCGGGTACGGCGCGGTTCGGATACTCCGTGACGCTCGAAAAGGCGGATGGGAAGCGCGTCGGGTACCAGATCGTCGGCGAGGATGAGGCGGATCCCTCGGAAGGCAGGATTTCCTACGTCTCGCCGATTGCGCGAAAGCTGCTGGGAGCGGCGGTCGGTGATGAAGTCGGGCTCGCCGACGGCACGGCGCGGATCGTCGAAATCAACCAGTGACGGGCGATCCCTACTGGTAACCGCGCGCCTGCAACCGGAAGAGATGCGCGTAAAGATTGTTGGCCTGCATGAGTTCGGCGTGGCTGCCGCGCTCGGCGATGCGGCCCTCCTGAAGCACGACGATCTGGTCCGCCATGCGCGCGGTCGAGAAACGGTGCGAAATCAGGATCGCGATGCGTCCGCGCGTCAGCGCGCGAAAATGCTCGTAGATGGCGGCTTCCGCGGCCGCGTCCATCGCCGCGGTCGGCTCGTCCAGCACTAGGATGTCGGCCTGCGAGCGCATGAAGGCGCGGGACAAAGCCACTTTCTGCCATTCGCCGCCCGATAGCTCGCGGCCCTGGTTGAACCACTTGCCGAGCGCGGTGCGATAACCCTGCGGCAGGCTTTCGATCGTCGGCGCCGCCAGGCCTTTCTCGGCGGCTTCGCGCCAGCGCGCTTCGTCCTCGAAATGCCGCACATCGCCCGCGCCGATGTTCTCGCCGACCATCAACTGGTAACGGGCGAAGTCCTGAAATATGACGCCGATACGCTGCCGTAGCGCCGTTTCTTCCCAATCGCGCAGATCCTGACCGTCGAGCGTGATGGTGCCGGCGGTCGGGAGATACAATTGCGTGAGAAGCTTGATGAGCGTCGTCTTGCCGGAGCCGTTCGCGCCGACGAGCGCGAGCGATTCGCCAGGCCGGATGTGCAGGTTCACGTCGACGAGCACCGGCTTGTCAGAGCCCGGGTACGAAAAACTCACGTTCATGAAGCGAATCCCGTCCTGCGGCTGCGGTCCGCGGACGATCTCGCCTTTCTGGCCCTCGACCGGAGTTTCCAGGTATTCGTACAGTGTCGCGAGGTACAGATTGTCCTCGTACATGCCGCCGATGGCGGAGAGACTTGCCGACACCGCCGCCTGTCCCTGGCGGAAAAGCATGACGTACATCGTCATCTGGCCGAGCGTGATGCGCGAGGCAATGGTCGCGAGCGCCACCCAGGCATAGGCACCATAGAGCGTCGCCGTCGCGATCAGGCCGAGCAGGAAACCCCAGGTGTCGCGGCGGACCGTGAGATCGCGATCTTCCTTGTAGAGCTTGCGGAAGATCGAGCGATAGCGTTCGAGGAGAAGCGGCCCGAGGCCGAACAGCTTGACCTCTTTGGCGTGATCTTCCCGCGCGAGCACCGTCTCCAGGTACAGCTGCATCCGCGTCTCCGGTGAGCGCCAGAGGAACAGTCGGAATGCGGCGCCCGAGAATTTCGTCTCCGCCATGAACGCCGGGAGCCCGGCGACGATCAGGATGGCGACGGCCCAGGGCGAGAACTGCGCGAGCAGCGTGCCGTAACTGACGAGCGAAACGCCATTCTGTGCCAGGCCGAAGGTGCGCATGATCAGCGAGAGCGGCCGGCTCGACGCTTCGCGCCGCGCGCGCGTCAGCTTGTCGTAGAACTCGGAGTCCTCGAAGTGCGCGAGTTCGAGCGTCAGCGCTTTCTCGAGAATCAGGACATTGACGCGCTGGCCGAGCTGGGCGCGGAGCAGCGACTGGCAGAGCGAGACGCCGCGCTGCACGCCGGCCTGCGTCGCGACGAGCAATCCCTCGACGCCGACCAGGAGCAAGGCATAGCGCGTCAGCGCAGTGCGGTCGTCCCCGGCCGCCTGGATCGCAGCGACGACGGCATCGACGATGTGCGCCCCGACGAAAGCGACGGCGGCCGGTAGCGCACCCGCGACGAGCGTGAGGAAGGCAAGCGCAATCGTCAGCCGCTGACTCGTCGTCCAGACAAGTTCCAGCGCGCGGCGGCTGTAGCTGAAGACGCCGACAAATCCACGCGTCAGGTCAGCTGCCGCCGGCGGCGGCGGCGAATTTCGCCTGGCTTTCAACCGCTACAAGGCCGGGCCGGCTTTGTCGCCCAGCATCCTGCTGCGCACCATCGGCACGGGTGGCCCGCCGTACGACAGGAACGTGTCGTGGAACTCCCCCCAGGCCTCGCGCCCGCCGCGGGTCGCGGTCCAGTCGTCCCGCAGCTTGCGAATCATGAGCTTGCCCAGATTGTAGTTGAGATAACCCGGATCATAGGTGCCGCGTGCCGCCTGCTGGCGCGCGTTGCCCGGATCCTGGAACGCCTGTTCGCGGAACATCTGCTCGCACTCGTCGACCTTCATGCCCTGCGTGTGCATGCCGATCGCGCAGATGTAACGCACGTTGCGGTAGAGGGCCTTGTTGATCTGTCCGACCCTGTACTCGGCGCGCCCGCCGGCGAGACCGCCCGTGAGGCCGGCCTCCCACATCATCTCTTCTGCGTAGTGGGCCCAGCCCTCGGTGAAGGCGTAGCCCAGGAACAGCCGCCCGATGAGACTCTCGGAGCGATTGGAATGCAGCGAGTGCAGGAAATGCCCCGGCCACACCTCGTGAACCGATGTGGACATGAGATCCGCGACGCCCGGCACGTAATCGAGCTGTTCCTGCTTCGGCCAGGACGGGTCCGGCGGTGCGATGTAATAGGTGGAGGGCATCCCGACGTCATACGGTCCGGCCGTATTGATGTAGGCGAAATTCGTCGCCTGGTAGGGCGGCGCCTGGTCGACCCTCATGGGATCGTCCGAAGGAATCCGCACGAGCTTGTTCTCGACGATGAACGCGCGGAGCACGTCGAGCTGCCTGCTCGCGGCCTCGACCGCGCCGCCTTCCGGCCGGTTCGAATTCATCTTCGCCATGCATCCCTTGCGGTCCTCGCCGGGCGCGAATTCCTTGCAGGCTTCATCCAGTGCGACCAGGTTCCGCTCGAGGTCCGCGCGCCCGATGGCGAGCAGACGGTCGAGCGGCACGTCGACGCCCTCCGTCTCCTTCAACATGGCGGCGAAGAGTTCGGACCCGATCGCGTAGTCCTCGGTCGCCGTCGCGCGCTGGGATTCCAGCCAGGTCGCGAGCTTCTGCAAGTTGATCATTGCCTGTGCATTCGCCTCGGCGAAGGACTTCTGGAGTTCGGCGTCCTGGACTTCCGCGAACACCTTCGGCGCATCGTCGCGGAGAAATTCGACCATGCCGCCAAAGGATGCGACGCCCTGGTCGATCCAGGTCCGGGGCATCGGCGTGCGCAGATTGCCGCGAATCTGGATCACCGCCAGCGACAGATTGTCGAGCCACTTCGTGAAGTCGCGCATGCGCTGATCGAGCGGCGCGTAGGGCTTGGTGAGGTAGGGGTCGGGCGTCAGGAAATCGAGATTCCAGTCGAAATAGAAGGTCGGATTGCGAAACGGCCATTCCGCCTGCTCGAGCCAGAAGAGATTCCGGTCCACCACAGCGAGCAGGTAGTCCCGCTCGAAGCGCTGAGCTTCGGAAAGTTTCTCCGTATCGAAGGTCCGGGCTTGTCCCGCAACCGACTTCAGCCGCGCGATCTCGGCAGCGATGCCGTTTTCGCTCCAGTCGGGGAAGCGGCCCGCAAACTCCTTGCGGCCCGCCGAGAATCCCATCATCGGGTGTGCTTCAAGCCAGTCGTCGGCGAACTGCTCGACGAATACCGGCCAGTCGAGCGCCTTGCGGGCGTCGGGGGCGGGTTCCTTGCCGCAGGCGGAGAGGACCGCGCTGAGAAGCAGGATCGCGCTGAGGATGGCAGATCGCATGGGAAGCTCCGGAGATGCGGGAGAGCGACGGTACCAGCAGACACTGCGAGCGTCGAGCCGTTCCCGGGCATGGAAACGCAGGCGCTGCGGCGCGGTCCAAGACCCCGTGTCTGGATTCCCGCAGGCCGTTGCCCTGTGCGCGCTCATGGTCGCGACCGGCGCGCAGGCCGCGACACGGATCGCAATCCCGGGCGGCGCAATCAATGTCGAGCTCGCGCGCGATTCCGCCGGCCCCGACCAGGCCATGCTCATCGACTGGGTGAAATCCGCCGCGCACGCGGTCACGATGTACTACGGGCGGTTTCCGGCAGGCTCGACCGATCTTCTGATCGTTCCCAGATCAGGACGCGGCGTCAGCGGCGGCCGGTCCTGGGCCCATCGCGGCGCGGAAATCCGGGTCCGGGTCGGCGAAGCGACGACCGCGAGCGACTTCAGAAACGATTGGGTGCTCGTGCACGAAATGACGCATCTCGCCTTTCCGTCCGTGCCGGAGCCGCACGAATGGCTCGAGGAGGGACTCGCCACGTATGTCGAGTCGATCGCGCGTGCGCAGGCGGGCCTGTTGAGCGCGGAGGAGGTCTGGGCGGGATTCGTCGATGGCATGCCGAATGGCTTGCCGCGGTCCGGCGACCGCGGACTTGATCGTACGCATACCTGGGGACGCACGTATTGGGGCGGCGCGCTGTTCTGCCTGCTGGCCGATCTCGAGATCCGGCGCCGCACGGAAAACCGGCTCGGCCTTCAGCACGCGCTGCGCGCGATTCTCGCCGCCGGCAACATGGAAACCTCCTCCAGGCTCGAGCCGCTCCTCGAAATCGGCGATCGCGCGGTCGGCGAGCCCGTGTTGACCGAACTCTACGGCCGCATGAAGAACCAGCCCGTTACTACGGACCTGGAGGCGCTTTGGCAACGCCTCGGCATCGCGCGCGAGGGACGCACGCTGCGCTTCATCGAGGACGCACCCGACGCGGCCCTTCGGCGCGCCATCACCGCGCCCCGCGCATAGGACGCCTGGTTAGTGCGTGCAACATTGCAATGCTTTTAGACACTTGGGATGACCTATTGAGCCTTGGTCGAGCCCGCGCTCCGACGTGCTCGTTCGAGGCGCGCGTGTAAAACCATTGGACCGTACGCGGTAGCGTGACGCGGGTGTAGATTACGCCGCTGAAGGGTTTCTCATTTGACATATGGATTCTGCCCGTGACGCTCTCAACGGGCGTATTCCAACAACGAGGAGGATTCACATTGAATAGCAAAAAGTGCGCGTTGCTCATCACCGCGCTCGCGTTGCCGCTCTCGATCGGCGCAGCATCCGCAGGTTCCGAGGATTTCTCCAAACTCGAGAAGGTGGCTTGCACCGATCTCAAGTACAGCGCGGAATTTCTGGCGAAGTATCCGACGGCACCGGCCGGCTGTCTCGAAGGGCGCATTGCCGATGGCAAGAAGTACGGGAAGTTCTCCGCCAAGGTATTTCTTTCCAACCCTGACTTTACGACCGTCGAGTTGCTGAACGTCATGGGCGATCCGCTGACGACCTTCAGCTTCAAGCCGGGTCCGGATGCGGCGATCAATATTGACGGCAAGAAGACGAAGTTCAGCGACCTCAAGCCCGGTGAAAAGATCACTTTCTGGGTTTCCGAAGACCGCATGACGGCCTCGGAAATGCCGGGTTCGACCGAGGAATCCTGGGCCGTTTTGCCGCCCACGAAATAAGACTGACTGGCATACCCGCACCGGGGTCCGGCGCCGCGCCGGACCCCGATTTTTTTTCAGGGCCAGCCGGCGGATTGGCTCATGAAGCGAGACAGGCCTCTACCAGCCGGTCGAAAGCGGCGCCGCCACGCAACGGATCCGCGACTGGCAGGCCGAGCTTGTGCGATGTGGCCTCCATGACCGCGTCGGCCTCGGCTGGCGAGAGAGTCGCCGTGTTGAAACTCAGTCCCGCGCAACGTATCGCGCGATTCGTGACTGCGCCCATCGCGAGGTGCCGTTCGATCGCGTCGGCGAGCGGCGGCGTCGGATAATCGGAATAGCCGAGCAGGTGCTCGCGGCCCGGCTCGTGACAAAGCACGATGACGTCGGGCTGGCTGCCGTGCAGGAGCCCGAGCGAGACACCCGCATAGGCGGGATGAAAGAGCGAGCCCTGGCCTTCGATCACGTCCCAGTGCGCAGGAGACGCGTGCGGGCTCAGGATCTCCGCTGCACCTGCCACGAAATCTGAGACGACTGCATCCATCGGCATCCCGCTGCCCGCAATCATGATTCCGGTCTGGCCGGTCGCGCGAAAATCCGCATCGAGTCCGCGGCGCCTGAAAGCCTGGGCGATCGCGAGCGCCGTGTACTTCTTCCCAAGCGCACAGTCGGTGCCGACGGTGAGAAGTCGCTTGCCACTCCGCTTGCGGCCCGTCGCCACCGATATGTTCGCCGGCGGCTGGCGCACATCGATCAACTGCCGTCCAAGGCGCTCCGCGGCCGACATGAGCTCGCGGGAGTCCTTCAGCCGGCCGTGCATGCCTGAGACGATGTCGAGACCCGCTTCGAGCGCTTCCACCAATTCCGGTAACCAGTTCGACTTGATGACGCCTCCGGTATTGGCGACGCCGATGACGAGCGCGCGCGCGCCGCAGGCATGGGCATCTTTCGGCGTCAGCCACCGCAGGCCGGTCGAGACGGTCGCCTCGGCACAGGCGAATTCGCCGATGCAAAGTTTGCGCACCCAGTCACGCAGGCCGAATGCCGTCTTGGCATAGCCCGGTTCGTTGACGTCGCCCAGGAACAGCAGGTAGGGCTTTGGCAGGTCGTGGGCGGTACTCGTCGCTGGCCGCACGGAAGGGGAGTACGTCGAAATCACGACGCGGCGCCCCAGCCGCGATCCGGGTACGAAACCTTGCCGTGCTCGAACAGCATGGACGGCTTGCGGTCACGCGCGATGAACAGGGTGCCGTCGAGATCGTTGATGTCGCAGATCTGGCCGAGAATCCAGGCCGGCGCCATTGCGAGGCTCGTGCCGACCATGTTGCCGACCATGACGCCGAGCCCGAGCCGGCGCGCTTCGGCCACCATCGCGAGTCCTTCAGTGAGGCCCCCGCACTTGTCGAGCTTGATGTTGACGATGTCGAAACGGCCGACCAACGGCTCGATGTCGGCGAGCCCCTGGACGCTCTCGTCGGCGGCGACCGGAATCGGGCAGCGGAAATCGTCGAGATCCGCCTCGCGCCCGCGCGCGAAGGGCTGCTCCACCAGTTTCACCTTGCAGGCGACGAGCGCAGGCATGAGCGCCTCGAGGCTCGCGGTGTCAAATCCCTGGTTGGCGTCGACGCCGAGCCAGACGTCGGACCGCGCCCTTCGCACCGCGCGCACGCGTTCCGCATCGAGCGCGGGTTGTCCGGTCAGCTTGAGCTTGATCGATCGAGCCTGGGCGTACTCGACGGCCTTGTCTGCCATCGCGCCGGGCCCGCCGGCGGGGATCGTGAACGTGGTGACGAGCGGCCGCGGCGGCTCGAATCCCGCGAGGCGCCAGACCGGTTGGCGCGCACGCTTCGCCTCGAGGTCCCACAGGGCGCAATCGAGCGCATTCCGCGCGCCGCCCGGCGGCAGGAGCCGAAGCAGCGCCTCGCGATCGACGCCCGCTTCGATCTCGCGCCGAACGCATTCGATCGCGGCGAGCATTTGGTCGGCGTCGTCGTTGAGGTAGTAGACACCGGCCGCTTCGCCTTCGCCGCGCGCGTCGCCGTCGCGCAGTTGCGTGACAGCGACCGTCACATCGGTAAAGGTGTAGCCGGTGATCGTGAACGGCGCCGAGAGCGGGACTTGATCACTCGAAACATTCAGTTGCATCAGTAATTCACGCTTAGGCCGACGAGGTGGTACGCGATCGCGAGCCAGAGCAGCACGGCGGT
>DASWIQ010000110.1:0-9547 GCA_036397615.1 Steroidobacteraceae bacterium | reverse complement strand
TCAAGAGCGTCGAATTCGAGGGCGCGGGCACCGAGGAACTGATTCGCCGCGCATTGCAGGCGGCAGCCCGGTAGGATTCGTGGCGATGATCGAACAGGACCGGGTCACCGCAGCCGCCGCCACGCGCGAGGACGAGGATCTCGCCCGGAGTGTCCGACCGCGGCGGCTGGACGAGTACATCGGCCAGACCGCCGTCAAGCAGCAGATGAGCATCTTCATCGAGGCTGCGCGACGGCGCGGCGAGGCGCTCGACCACGTGCTGATCTTCGGGCCGCCGGGTCTCGGCAAGACGACGCTGGCCCATATCGTCGCGCATGAGCTCGGGGTCAATCTGCGCCAGACATCGGGCCCGGTGCTCGAGCGCCCGGGCGATCTCGCCGCGATACTGACGAATCTCCAGCCGCGCGACGTGCTGTTCGTCGACGAGATCCATCGCCTGAGCCCGGTCGTCGAGGAAATCCTCTATCCGGCACTCGAGGACTTCCAGCTCGACATCATGATCGGCGAGGGTCCGGCCGCGCGATCGATCAAGCTCGATCTGCCCCCGTTCACACTGGTCGGCGCGACGACACGCGCCGGTCTCCTGACCTCGCCGCTTCGCGATCGCTTCGGCATCGTGCAGCGGCTCGATTTCTATGACCGGGAGGAACTCCGCCAGATCGTGCTGCGCGCCGCCGGCATCCTGGGCTTGCGCATCGACGACGCCGGCGCCACCGGGCTCGCGCACCGATCGCGCGGGACGCCTCGCATCGCGAACCGGCTGCTGCGTCGCGTGCGCGATTTCGCCGAGGTCCGTGCGGCCGGGCACATCGATGCCGCGGTCGCGAAGCTGGCGCTCGATCTGCTCGAAGTCGACCTGGAAGGCTTCGATATCCTGGACCGGCGTCTCCTGTTGACGGTCATCGAGAAATTCGCGGGCGGGCCGGTCGGAATCGACAGCCTCGCGGCCACGCTCGGCGAAGAGCGCGACACGTTGGAGGATGTCGTGGAGCCGTTCCTGATCCAGCAGGGTTTTCTCGTGCGTTCGGCGCGCGGCCGCCTCGCGACGCCCGCCGCCTGGCGTCATTTCGGGCGCGAGCCGCCGCAGCCGGATGCGGCGGGCGGGAGCCTGCCGCTCTTTCGCGGCTAGATCGCGGGACCGTGGAGACCTTCACGTTCCCGGTGCGCGTTTACTGGGAAGACACGGATGCCGGCGGTGTCGTCTATTACGCGAGCTACCTGCGGTTTCTGGAGCGCGCGCGAAGCGAATGGCTGCGCTCGCTCGGCATCGATCAGGCGGCGCTACTTCGCGACGAACGCCTCCAGTTCGTCGTGGTCGAAGCGAACATCCGTTACCATCGGCCGGCGAAGTTCGACGATGAACTCGTCGTGTCCGTACGGATCGGGGAACATCGCGGCGCATCGCTCGTGTTTCTGCAGGAGATTCGCCGCGGTTCGGAGCGCGGCGAGCTCCTGATCAGCGCCTCGATACGCGCTGCGTGCCTCGCTTCCGAGGGACTGCGGCCGCGCCCATTGCCGGCGGCCCTGACCGGACAACTCTGAAGGAATCGCCTTGAATTCATCGCATTCGGTGCTTCAGCTCATCCTCCAGGCCGGCCCGGTCGTGCAGGTCATCATCGGGCTTCTGCTCGGAGCGTCGCTGGTTTCCTGGTCGATCATCTTCCGCAAGCGCCGGCTGCTTCGCCAGGCGGAGACCGAAGCCAATCGATTCGAAGGAACGTTCTGGTCGGGCGGCGATCTCGGCAAGCTCTATCGCGCGATCGGCGCGCGCGGCAAGGCGACGGTCGGGCTGGAGTGCATCTTCGAGGCGGGGTTTGGCGAGTTCTCGCGTCTGCGCACGCAGGCCGGTGTCCCGGCGCCGGAGCTCCTGGAAGGCGTGCGCCGCACGATGCGCGTCGCGCAGTTGCGCGAGATCGACCGCCTCGAGGCGAGCCTCGCGACGCTCGCGACCGTCGGCTCGACGAGTCCGTACGTCGGACTCTTCGGAACCGTCTGGGGCATCATGGGTGCGTTCCAGGGGCTCGGAAACGTTCAGCAGGCGACGCTCGCCATGGTGGCGCCCGGTATCGCCGAGGCGCTGATTGCGACCGCAGCGGGCCTTTTCGCGGCGATTCCCGCGGTCGTCGCCTACAACCGCTACGCGGACAAGGTCAATCGTCTCGAGCTGCGTTACGACGCGTTCATGGACGAATTCTCGACCCTATTGCAGCGCCACGCGGCATCGAGAGGCTGAGGTGCCGGCGAACCCGCGCCGCAGGCGACTGATGGGCGAGATCAACGTCGTCCCGTACATCGACGTCATGCTGGTGCTCCTGATCATCTTCATGATTACGGCGCCGCTCCTGACCCAGGGCGTGCAGGTCGAACTGCCGGACGCCGATGCGCAGCCGATCGATCCCGACTTGCTGAAGGATCGTGAACCCTTGGTGCTGTCGGTGGATCGCGACGGCCGTTACTACCTCAATGTCGGCGGCGACGAGGATGCTCCCATCCTCGAGGCGGAAGTCGCTCGACGCGCGTCGGCCGTTCTCGGGCGTGACCCCGCGACGCCGGTGCTGGTCAAGGCGGATGAGCGCGTGCCGTACGGCAGCGTGGTGCGAGGCATGGTGCTGTTGCAGCAATCGGGCGCAAAGAAAATCGGCTTCCTGACGGACCCGAAGGCGGCGCGCGCGCTCGAGGAGCTCGAGCGGCGCCGATGAAGGCGGGAATGCGTGACCCCATTGCGCCGGTCGGCTGGTCGATCGCACTGCATGCGGTGCTCGCGGGACTGTTGTATCTCGGGATTACGCTGCCGACCCGGGAGCCCGAGCCGGTGATGCTGCCGATCGACGCCGTCGTCGTCGACGATGCGGTACTCCAGGCGGCGGGACAGAAGCGGCGCGATGATGACCGCGTCGCAGCCGAGGAAAGGAAGCGCGAGGAAGCTCTGGCCGAAGAACGCCGGCTCGAGGAGGAGCGGATCCTGAAGCAGGAGGACGAAAAGCGCGAGGCGGAGCAACAGCGCATGGCGGCGGAACAGGCGGCCGAAAAGAAGGCCCGGGCCGAGGCTGAGGTTAAACTGAAGGCGGAAGCCGACGCCAAGCGCAAGGCGGAGCAGGAAGCGAAGAACAAGGCCGCTGCGGAGAAGAAGCGCGCGGATCAGGACGCCCGCCAGCGACAGGAACGCGAAGCGGACCTGCGCGCGCAACTGGCCGAGGAGGAAACGCGAACCAGCGCCGGTTTCCAGAGTCTGAAGGCAAGCTATGTGCGGGCGATCCAGGTGCACGTCGAGCGGCGCTGGTATGAGCCGCCGGGCACGACGCAGGGGCTGGTTTGCAGGGTCTTCGTGATGCAGATTCCAGGCGGAGAGGTGGTCGGGATGCGATTCGGTTCGTGCAATGGCGGTGCCGCCCTGCGCCAGTCCATCGAGACTGCCGTACGCAATTCCTCGCCATTGCCTGCGCCGCCGGAACCCGCGCTGTTCGAGCGCGAAGTCGAACTCGTTTTCACCCCCAAGGAGTCGCGCCGTTGATGATTCGCCGTTTCGCAGTGATGCTGATCGCGCTTTCGATGCCTGCAGGCCAGGCCGCCGCGCAACTGACCGTCCAGATCGAGCGCGGCATGGCGGAATCCGTGCCGATCGCCATCGTGCCTTTCGCCTGGGACGCCGCGGGCGAGATGCCCGTGGATGTCGCGGCGACGGTGCATGCCGACCTGGAACGGAGCGGCCGCTTCCGTCCCTTGCCGAAGTCTCAAATGATCGAGCAGCCTCACGCGGCCAGTGAAGTGGATGCCGCCGACTGGCGCATGCTGAAGGTCGACTACGTGCTCGTCGGGCGCCTGTCGCGGCTTCCCGACGGACGGTATGAAATCCGCTATGAGCTGGTTTCGGTTGCGAGCGGCCAGCGCCTGCTCGGCACCGTCATGCCGGTGGATGGCAACGCCCTCAAGCGCGCGAGCCACAAGATTTCCGACGCGGTCTACGAGAAGATTCTCGGCGTGCGCGGCGCCTTCGCGACGCGCATCGCCTATGTCGCGGTAGACGGCCCGACGACGAGGCGCGGTTATCGCCTGATCGTCACCGATGCCGACGGCGCCAACGAGTACGTGGTCTTTTCGTCGCCGGAACCGATCATGTCGCCGGCGTGGTCCCCGGATGGCCGCTCACTTGCCTATGTCTCGTTCCACAGCGGTCTCGCCGCGATTTACGTGCAAAAGCTCAGCACAGGCGAGCAGGTGCGCGTTTCGGCGAAGTCAGGCATCAACGGCGCGCCGAGTTATTCGCCCGACGGCAAACAGATGGCGCTCGCGCTGTCGCGAAAGGACGGCAACGTGGACATTTACATCCTGACGCTGGCGACGCAGGAAGTGCGCCGCCTGACGGAAGACGCCGCGATCGATACCGAACCAGCCTGGACGCCGGATGGCCGCATGATCTACTTCACGTCGGATCGCGCGGGCGCGCCGCAGATCTACAGCGTCGGCCTCGCTGCGGGCGACAGGCCGCGGCGCGTCACGTTCGAGGGCGGCTACAACGCGAGGCCGAGGGTCTCGCCCGACGGCCGTCAGCTCGCGGTCGTCACACTCGACCGCGGCGCATACCGGATTGCGGCGGTGGACGTCGAGCGTGGCGGCCTCCGTGTGCTGAGTGACGGCCAGCTCGACGAGTCGCCTTCCATTGCGCCGAATGGCGCCGACATCATCTATGCCACGCGCGAGCGCGGGAAAGACATTCTGGCCATCGTCTCGAGTGACGGGCGCATCCAGCAGCGCATCGCCGCGAGCGGAGGCGAAGTCCGCGAGCCGGCCTGGTCGCCGTATCTCAATTGAACGGGCGTGACGCGCCGCCGCTGCCTATGATAGAAGGGCGCGGCACGCCACCCGAACCAAGGTGAATCAAGGAGTCCGAGCGATGCGATCGTTTTCCGTCCTGTTGATGGTGTTCTGCACGCTTCTGCTGGCGGGCTGCCCGAAGAAGCCGACCACGGTGCCCGAAGGCTCGGATACGACCGCGCAGGATGGCGCCGCCGGCAGTGGCCAGGGCGAAGGTGCGGTCGGGGAGGGCCGCCAGCTTCCGGGCGCCAGCGGCAGCCCGGGCGGCGGGCCGGCGGGCGTCGCAAACGTCATCTACTTCGATTTCGATCGCAGCGACATCCGGCCGGAGTACGCCTCGCTCATCAGCCAGCACGGCAAGCACCTTGCGGCGGCGGGCGGCGTGAAGATTCGCGTCGAGGGCCATACGGACGAGCGCGGTTCGCGCGAGTACAACATCGCCCTGGCCGAGCGTCGCGCGCAGGCCGTGCGGCGCGCATTGATGCTGCAAGGCGCCGGCGACGGCCAGCTCACGACCGTCAGCTATGGCGAAGAGCGACCCGCGGTTCCGGGTAGCGATGAATCCGCCTATGACAAGAATCGTCGCGTCGAGCTGGTCTACGGCCGCTGAGGCGCGGGCGCTGCGCCCGGCCTGGTCCGTCGCGGCGGGATTGCTCGCGTATGCCATTGCGCTGCCTGCGTTCGCGCAATCGAAGAACGACCGCCTCGACATGCTCGAAGAGCGCATGAGCGCTGTCGAGCGGCAGTTCCAGAACCAGGGCCTGCTCGAGATGTCGCGCCAGATCGAGGCGCTGACGGCGGAACTGCGCCGGCTGCGCGGCGAGTTCGAGCAGGTCCAGCATGAGCTCGACCGCTCGCGCACGCAGCAGCGCGACCAGTACGTCGATCTCGACACGCGACTTCGCGCCGCCGAAGCCACACTCACTTCCGCCCAGGCCGCCGTGACCCCGGGCAGCCCGGAGGCGGAGTATCAGGCGGCATTCAACCTGCTGAAGGAGGGAAAGTACGACGAGGCCGCGGCGGC
The DNA here is from genome assembly GCA_036397615.1 of Steroidobacteraceae bacterium. Lineage (GTDB taxonomy): Bacteria > Pseudomonadota > Gammaproteobacteria > Steroidobacterales > Steroidobacteraceae > SCUD01. The sequence continues at coordinate 3,711 of DASWIQ010000110.1, read as the reverse complement.
GCTTCGCGACTTCCTCGCCAAGCATCCGCAACACGAACTCGCATCCAACGCGACGTACTGGCTCGGCGAGGCGCATTACGTGCGGCGCGACTATCCCGCGGCGCTCGCGGCCTTCGAGGGCATGCTGCGCGACTACCCGGGCGCGCGAAAGGCGCCGGATGCGCTCCTGAAGTCCGGGTATTGCCAGTACGAGCTCAAGCGCTATGCGCCCGCTCGCGCGACGCTCACGCGCCTCGTGCAGGAATTCCCCGGAACGCCTGCCGCCGCTGAAGCGGCAACACGCCTCGAGCGCCTGGGCGCCGAAGGCCGCTGAGGAGGGGGCATGTCCGCCGAAATCGCCGCCATCCCTGCGGCGGCAAGACTGCGCATCACCGAGACGTTCCTGTCGCTTCAAGGCGAAGCGGACGCGGTCGGCTGGCCGACCTTCTTCATCCGGCTGACAGGCTGCCCGCTGCGCTGCCGTTATTGCGACACGGCTTATGCGTTCCACGGCGGCGAATGGCGGACGCTCGCGCGAATCGTCGATGAAGCGCGGCAATCGGGCGCGCGGCACGTCTGCGTCACCGGCGGCGAGCCACTGGCGCAAAGGCAGTGCCTCACCCTGTTGACCGTCCTGTGCGAGACGGGATTCGAGGTGTCGCTCGAGACCAGCGGCGCAATCGACGCCAGCACGGTCGACGATCGCGTCGTGCGCGTGATCGACGTCAAAACGCCCGGCTCCGGCGAGTCGCATCGCAATCTGGATCTCGCGCTCCAGAACCTGCGGCCGCGCGACCAGTTGAAGTTCGTGATCTGCGACCGTGCCGACTTCGAGTGGAGCCGCGAACGGGTCCGGACCGAACGTCTCGAGACACGTTGCCAGGTGCTGTTCTCTCCGAGTTACCAGCAACTCGCGGCCGGCCAGCTCGCGAACTGGATACTGGCGGATCGCCTCCCGGTACGGTTCCAGATCCAGCTCCACAAGCTGCTCTGGGGAGACGTCCCTGGTCGTTGAGGCCGCTGGCCTGGCGGGAACTCCGGCGGTCGTGTTGGTCTCCGGCGGGCTTGACTCTGCCACCGTGCTCGCGATCGCACGCGGGCGCGGTCATCGATGCCATGCGCTCTCGTTCGATTACGGCCAGCGGCATCGCATCGAGCTCGACGCCGCCCTCCGGGTCGCGAAGGCACTGGGTGCGGTCGAGCATCGGGTGCTCGCGATGCCGATCGGAGAATTTGGCCATTCGGCCTTGACCGATCGGGCGATTCCGGTGCCGGAGCAGCCGGGGCCAGGGATTCCCGTTACCTACGTGCCCGCGCGAAACACGGTCTTCCTGGCCTGTGCGCTCGGTCATGCGGAAGTCATCGGCGCGCAGGATATTTACATCGGCGTCAACGCCGTCGACTACTCCGGCTATCCGGACTGCCGCCCTGAGTTCATCAGTGCCTTCGAGCGGATGGCCAATCTGGCGACCCAGGCGGCGGTCGAAGGTCGCGCCATTCGGATTCAGGCGCCCCTGATCGAGTTGTCGAAGGCGGAGATCATCCGTCAGGGCATCGCGCTCGGCGTCGACTACTCAATCACCGTGTCCTGCTATCAGCCGGGCGAGGCGGGCCTCGCCTGCGGGCGCTGCGACAGTTGTCGGCTTCGACGCGCGGGTTTCGTACAGGCCGGCGTCACCGATCCCACCCGCTACCAGTAGACCAGTATCCGTCCATCTGCGTCGAGCAGCAGTGTCAGGCGCCCAACAAGGAACTGATGGGACCCAGTGGACTATGCGCGCGGGCAATGGCGAACATGCAGCCGTAGGCGAGCAGGGCGGCCGCGAAATAGGCGAACTGGCGGGCTGCGTCGCCGCGGAGCGCCAGCCAGCCGAACCCGATATAGACCGGCAACAGTGCCAGCTTGGCCATCAGCCAGCCGTTGGCGTAGACCGAGGACGGCAGAATCGTCAGCAGCATGAGGGCAGCCGTCAGAAGCGCCGTATCGATGGTGTAGCTCAGGAAGCGCGGAAACGCGGCGAGCGCCCAGTGCGGGTGGCCGGCCTGCACGAGTACACCCCGCAAGAGGAACAGTGCACCGCTCGCGATGACAGCTATGACGTGGGCGAGCTTGATTTCGGCGTAGAACTCGATCACAGGCCCGCCTGATGACCGCATCAGGTGCGGAGCATCGCCTCGGCGAGTGTCTCGAGCCCGGCACGATCCTTCAATTCGACTTCACGCCGGCGGACGCGAATCTTTCCCTCGTCCTGAAACCGCCGAAGCACGCGGCTGACCGTTTCAGGCGCGAGGCGCAGATAATTCGCGATATCGGTTCGCGCCATCGTCAGCTGGAAACGGTCGGGCGCGAAGCCGCGTGCGGCGAGCCGCCCGGAGATCCCGACCAGGAATGCCGCAATCCGCTCGTCGGCCGAATGATCGCCCGACAATCGCTCGGCATGCCCGATATCGCGACTCAGGAGCCGGAAGAGCTGCTTCTGGAGGCCCGGCAGGCGCGCGGCGAGCACCGCGATCCGCGGAAACGAGAAACGGCACAACTGCACGCTATCCAGGGCGATCGCATTGCAGGGATAGCGTTCGCCGTCGATGGCGCTCAAGCCGATGATCTCGCCCGGGAAGTGAAATCCCAGGACCTGTTCGCGGCCCTCACGGTCCACGCGGCTCGTCTTGACCGTGCCGATCCGCACCGCGGCGATCGCGTCGAATGCGTCGCCTTCCCGAAACACGTGTGTTCCGGGACGCAGCGGCCCGACGTGCTCGACGAGCATGTGCAGGTCGTGCAGTGCGCTCTTGTCCATGCCTTCGGCGATGCATGCCTGCGAGAACGCGCAGGTGGAACAGAATCGAATGGCGTCGCCGTCGTCGGCAATCGTTGTCTTGGCGATCGCGGGGAAAACCGATCGGCTCACGGGGCCGCCGCCCCGCGCGTCAATGCCGCCGTCCGGCCTCCTGCGATCGCGCGTCGCTGCTTGCGTAGGCATCGAAGCACAGGGCGATACTGCGGAGCCGCGGCCATTCCTGCGAGCATACCGCGATCCGGTCGCCGGAATCCTGTATCAGTCCGCGCCTGAGCCAGGGTGCCAGTCGTGCCATTTCGGCGGCGAAATAGCTCCGAAAGTCGATGCCGTAGCCCCGCTCCAGCTCGTGGATTTCGATCTGCCGGCGACAAAGCAACTGCTGAATGAGCTCGCCCCGCAGCTCATCGTCCTCGGTAAGGCACAATCCGCGGCGAGTGGGCAGCCGCCCCGTGTCGAGCTCGCGCCGCCAGATTTCGGGGCCCACAGAATTCTGGGTCAGGCAGCCGCCGATTCGGCTGATCGCGCCCGCTCCGAATCCAAACTGATCGCATTCCGCATGCTGCGTGAAACCGAAAAGGCCGCAGTGCAACCGTCCTCCCGCGGCTGCCAGCGCAAGATCGTCATCGGGGAGCGCGAAGAAATCCGGACCGACATACCTGTAGTCGGCGCAATCCAGATATTTCAGGACGACTTCAGCCTGATGCGCTCGCGAAGGTGCGTCCTCGTCGCGCGCGTGGAGCACGAGCCGGTCCGGTCTCATTCCCACGGTCAATTCGACCGTGGCGGGGGCGCCGAACGTGACGACGCTGACCGATCGAAATCCGCTTTCCCTGGCTGAGACCATCAGCAACGGCTCGAGGTGTCCCGCTGAAAACCCGAGGCGATTGAATCCAAACTCGGAAAGCGCTGCAACCTGATCCGGCGTGACGATCTC
>DASWIQ010000109.1:0-2840 GCA_036397615.1 Steroidobacteraceae bacterium | reverse complement strand
CCGCCCGTGAAGCAGGGTGCACTCTATCCCGTGCTGCGCCAGCTTTCGGCCAACGGCCTGCTGGCGAGCCGCATCGTGCCGTCTTACGCTGGCCCGCCGCGCCGCTACTACCGGATCACGGAAGCCGGGCGCGTCACGCTCGCCGAGTGGCGCGGAATCTGGCGCAGCACACGCAACTTCGTCGACGGATTTACGGAATCGAACGGAGCTTCCTCATGAATGAAAAAACCGCCCCGCGCTCGATCGAGCAGTACCTCGCAGCCTTGCGCGCAGCGCTCGCCGGCGAAGACCCCGCACTCGTGCAGGATGCGCTCTACGACGCGGAGGAATACCTCCGCGCGGAAGTGGCCGCGAATCCAACGCGGAACGAAGCCGATACGCTCGAACTGATTTCGAGCACCTATGGCGCGCCTGAGGAAGTGGCGGAGGCCTATCGCACGACCGAAAAGCAGGTGCGCACCGCGCTGGCGCCACCGGCGCGCAAACAGCCGAGCACGTCGCTGGGGCGTTTCTTCGGCGTTTACGGCGATTCCCGGACCTGGACCGCTCTCTTCTTCATGCTGCTCTCGCTCGTCACGGGCATCTTCTATTTCACGCTGACCGTCACGGGCCTGTCGATGTCGGCTGGCCTCATCTTCCTGATCGTCGGGATTCCGTTCTTCCTGCTGTTCGTCGGATTCACCCGCGTGCTCGCGCTTGCGGAAGGGCGACTGGTCGAAAGTCTGCTCGGCCAGCGCATGCCGCGGCGCCCGCTCTATCCCGCAAAGGGCATCCCGATCTTCGAGCGCATCAAGCAGATGCTCGTCGACCGTCGCACCTGGACGACGATGTTCTATTTCCTGCTGATGCTGCCGCTTGGCATCATTTACTTCGTGATCGCGACCGTCGGCATCTGCGTCAGCATCGGATTGATCGGAGGCTCGATCGCCGGGCTTCTGCTCGCGGCAGGCGTCGGCAGCGGCGGTATCACGATGGACGATCACGCGATCTTTTACGGCCCTTCCGTGTACTCGGCACCGCTCGTGCTGGCCGCAGGCATCGTGCTGCTGACCTCGGTGATGCACCTGATTCGCGGCATCGGCCGCGGCCACGGCACGCTCGCCAAGCACCTGCTCGTCGCCCGCGCGGACCCGGACTGAGGCGGCGAGGCACGCATGGCGGCGGCCGCGCTCGTTGTATTGCTCGCACAACAGGCCGTCGCGGCGCCCGTCACGCCAGGTCCACGATGCCTGCCGGGGCAGGAGGGATTCCTCTCGATGCGTCTGCGCGGCAGCATCGAGGCCGAAGTCAGCTGGCGGGAACCGGAACTCGATTGCACCGGAATGTCCCGGCCCGACGGACGCGGCCTGCGCATCCGCTTTGCCGGTCCGCTCGACAGCGGCGCTGAGCTTGCGGTCGTGTTCGCGGCGCCGGAGCTCGGAAAGGGCGTTTCCGGGCGCGGAGTGCCGGTCAATGTGACGCTGCTCGACGCGGCCGGACAGCGGATCTACGGCACGCAGGGTGACAGCCGCTGCGTATTCGACGAGGTCGAACAGCGCGCGATCGATGACCACTCGTTTCCCGCGCAAAGTTATCGTGTCAGCGCTCGCGGTTTTTGCGTCGCGCCCGCGCGCGCCGTTGACGGCGAAGGTTCCGTGCTCCTGACGCGATTCGACTTCGCGGGACTCGTGACTTTCCGCGAGGACGAAGGCGCGCCGGTACCCGACGAAACGGCGGGACGGTGAAACCCCTGCGCCTCCTGCTCGCGTCGACGGCACTCGTGGTCGCCTGTGCGAATGCGCCCGTCGTGTCGCCGCAGCTCTTTCCCGACCTTCAGCAATCGGAAGTCGCAGTGTCGACGCGCGCCGGAACATATCGATTCAGGGTCTGGATCGCCGCGGATGACGAAAGCCGCGAGAAGGGCCTCATGCGGGTCCGGGAGCTGCCATCCGACCGCGGAATGCTGTTCCTGTTCGACCGGCCGCAGCCCGTGGCATTCTGGATGAAGGACACCTATCTCTCGCTCGATCTCGTCTTCATCGGCCCTGACGGCGATGTCGTCAACGTTGCCGGTCACGCCAGACCGCTTTCGCTCGACCCCATCGAATCCGACGGGGCGGTCATCGCCGTGCTGGAGGTGCTGGCCGGTACCGCCGAAAAGATCGGTCTGCAATCCGGCGATCGGATCGCACTGCCGACTTTGCGAACGACATTCAAGCCTTCCGAACCGGCCCCCGGGCGACCGGGGAGCCGCCCGTCGAACTGATTCCAGCACGGCGCCAATCGGCTTCGGACCTCCAAAGCGAGGCTTGATTTCGAGCTGCATCCGGGAAGGATGTGGGGGTTCGGCGCCGCATTCTCCGTTCCCCTGCCCCGTGGGTGGGTAAAGCTCGGCAATTTTCCGGCTCGAGATGCTCCCTCTCGTTCTCCACAGTCAACCCACCCCTGTCGCGCGGACACCACAGACACGCCCGCAACACAGGTGAAATACCTGGATTCGGCGCGAAGGGGTTGCTTCGTCGCAACCAAATCCGGCGAGGCAATTCCCTGCAGTTTCGCTCATTAATGTTGCTTTTTTGCCACATTTGTTGCAGCGGAAATCAATGTTGCTATGATGCCGCCATCCAAGGTGGCGGGAAGTTCGTATCTATTTCGCCACGGTGGTTTTTGAGTTCTTGGTTGACATGGCAACTCAACGAATCAACGAACGGCATCGCCGTTCGCGGGAGGACGTAAGCAATGGAACGTAAATACCAGGTCGCAGCGGCGGTACGTCGCGCACTCATCATGAGTGCGGTGGCGGCAACCGGCGTCGCGGCACCTGCGCTCGCGCAGGAAAACCTGGGTGAGATCGTCGTGAC
>DASWIQ010000108.1:0-10215 GCA_036397615.1 Steroidobacteraceae bacterium | reverse complement strand
GCCGAAAGACGCAAAGCGCGAAGTCGCCACGCCGGGCGCGCGGACCATCGCGGACCTGTCCGCGCAGCTCAAGATGGACCCGTCGCGCCTTCTAAAGACGCTCATCGTCGAGGGCGCGGACGGCGGGCTCGTCGCGCTCATGCTGCGTGGCGACCACGAGCTGAATACGCTGAAGGCGCAGAAGCAGGCTGCGGTTGCGAAACCGTTCCGCATGGCGGATGCCGCGCGAATCGCTGCGACCGCCGGATGCGAGCCCGGATTCCTGGGTCCGGTCGGGCTGCGGATCCCGGTGATCGCCGATCACGCAGCCGCCGCAATGGCGGATTTCGCATGCGGCGCGAACCGCGTCGATGCGCACCTGACCGGCGTCAATTGGGGACGCGACCTGCCGGAACCCGCGACTGCGGATCTCAGAAACGCCGTCGACGGCGACCCCAGCCCGCGCGGGGGCGGGACGCTCGCGATCGCCCGCGGAATCGAAGTCGGTCACATTTTCCAGCTCGGCCAGAAGTACAGCGAGGCGATGGGCGCTACCGTGCAGGATGAGCAGGGCCGGGACATCTTCATGCACATGGGCTGTTACGGAATCGGCGTTACGCGCATCGTCGCCGCTGCGATCGAGCAGAATCACGACGAGCGCGGCATCATCTGGCCGGCGCCGCTCTCGCCGTTCGACGTCGTGCTGGTCGCGCTCAACTGGGAGAAATCGGAGGGCGTGCGGATGGCGGCGCTGGCACTCTATCGCGAGCTCGCCGATGCGGGCGTCGAGGTATTGCTCGACGATCGCGACGCGCGGCCGGGCGTCAAGTTCGCCGATGCCGAACTGATCGGGATTCCGCATCGCGTCGTCGTTTCGGATCGCGGAATCGCCGCGGGGCGCCTCGAGTACCGGCACCGGCGGGCCGAAGCGAACGAGGAATTCCCCTGGGCCGAAGCGACATCCTTCATACGCGCCCGGATCGCGGCCGCAAAATGAAACACCTCGTCGCCGGGACCCGCAACGCGCAGATCCTGGTGTTTGCGGTCTTCGCGCTCGCGCTCGCTGGCGCGGCACGCGCAGACCGTCAGCGGGATCCCGGACTTCGCGAGGTCATCCAGGCAGCGATCAAGTCGACCGCCTGCTTCGAAGGAAAGTACGACGACGTCGTCTGGTACGCGCTGATGCAACCGCGCGTCGAGACGCGCCTGCGGCAGCAACCGGCAGACCTGCGGCTCGGGGACGACATGAAGAAGGCCGCGGAGCGGATCCTGCATGCCGTGCATTGCGAATCGAGCAAGCACACGATGCTTCGCGACCGGCCGCAGCTCGTGCTCGCCGTGATCGACGTGGAAAGCGCCTTCGATCCGTTCGCCGTGTCCTCCGCCGGCGCCGTTGGCCTGATGCAGGTGATGCCGTTCTGGCCGAGCGAGCTCGGCCTCTCGAGGCGGGACCTCATCGACGTCGAACTGAACATCCGGATGGGCACGAGCATCCTGGCGTACTATCTCGAGCGCGAGCGCGGCGACTACCACCGCGCGCTCGGCAGATACAACGGCAGCCTCGGGCGGCGGACCTATCCCGATCTCGTTCTCGGCCGGCTGAACTCGCGCTGGCGGCGCTGACGAATCACTTCGGGTGAAATCCCGGCGGCCATTCGACCGAAGCCGGCTCGATCGATTCGACCTCGACCGACTCGACGCGCGCCATCGGAGGACCCTGGCGGAGCCAGGCGATCAGTTCCTCGAGCGCAGCCGGCGCGCCCGCCGCGAGCACGAGTACGGTGCCGTCCGCGCGGTTCTCCGCCGTGCCCCGCAGCGACAGGGCGATTGCACGCTCTGCGGTGCTCGCGCGAAAGTACACGCCTTGGACGCGCCCGCTGACACGGACGCGCCGCGCGGCCTCGGGTCGTGGCCTAGAATTCACACTGCGAACAGTCTGTAAGTACCTGAGGCGGAAGGCAAGCTCCCATGCTCGACATCCTGATTCTCTACTACAGCCGCCACGGCGCAACCGCGGAGCTCGCGCGACAGGTCGCACGCGGCGTGGATGGCGTCGCCGGCTGCCGCGCACGCATACGCACGGTGCCACCGCTTCCGAACCCGGCCGCCGCTTCGACGGCGCCGCAGGACGGCGCGGCATACGCCACGCATGAGGATCTGCGCGAATGCGCGGGACTCGTGCTCGGCAGTCCCGTGCGCTTCGGCAACATGGCGGCGTCGCTGATGGCATTTTTCGACGGGACCTCGAGCCTCTGGCTGACGGGCGTGCTGGCGGGCAAGCCTGTCGGGGCCTTCACGTCGGGCAGCACGATGCACGGTGGGCAGGAAACGACTCCGCTCGGCATGCTGCTGCCCCTCCTCCATCACGGCATGCTGATCGTCGGCCTGCCCTTCACCGAGCCCGCACTTTCATCGACTGCCGGTGGCGGGACGCCCTACGGCGCGAGCCGGGTCGTTCCCGACGGTGAACGGCCCGCGCTCACCGAGGCGGAACGCCAACTCGCCCAGGCGCTCGGGCGCCGCGTCGCGACGATCGCTTCGCGCCTCGCCGCCGGCAACGGATGAACGATCGCGCGCGCGCGGCGCAGAGCCTGGCCGTCTGCACCTGGCTCCTGCTTGCCGCTTCGGTCGCGTGCTGGCCGTTCATCGGCGAATCCGGGATTGGCCTCGCGACCGCGTCGATCGCATTCCTGCCGCTCCTGCTGCCGCTCGCCGGCATCGCGCGCGGCTCGCGACGCGCTTTTCGCTTCGCGGCCATGACACTGGCTCCCGCACTTGCGCTCGCAGTGACGGAATTCCTGGTCAACGTGGAGTCTCGCCCATGGACCGGCACGACACTCGCGCTGATCCTGCTGGCCTTTGCGAGTCTCGTTGCGGCGCTGCGCACCGCGCGGCAGGACTAGTTCAGGCCTCGCCTCGCGCGAGCCAGTCGCGCACGAAGGGGACCGTGAGCCGCCGTTTCGCAGCGAGCGCCTCGGTGTCGAGTTCGTCGAGCATCCGGCAGAGCGTCGCGAAGTCCCGCGGAGCGCGGCGCGTCAGGAAACCGAGCGTCTCCTCCGGCAGTTCGAGGCCACGGTGAGCTGCGCGCCGCCGGAGCGCCTCGGCCTGCTCGGCTTCGGACAACGGCCGCAGGCGGTGCACTTCGGACGCAGCCAGCCGCGATGCGAGGTCCGGCAGGCGGAAGCCGAGCGCCGCTGGCGCAGCGGTCGCTGCCAGGGCAAGCCGGCCACGATGCTCGGCCAGTCCGTTGTAAAGGGTGAAGAGCGCGCGCTCCCAACCGGGGTCCCCCGGCACCGCGTCGAGATCGTCGAGCGCGACGAGTTCCAGCTGCTCGAGCCCGTCGAGCAGGGCCGGACCTTCCGTGCGAAGCGCCGCGAGCGGCAGATAGGCCGACGTTCGCCCCGCCGTGCCTGCCAGCGCGCAAGCCGCCTGGAGCAGGTGACTCTTGCCCGTGCCGGGCGGTCCAAAGAGCCAGACCGGCGCCCGCGTGGCGCCGGCCGCAAGCCTTTGCAGGGCCGCGACGGCTTCGGCATTGGCACCCGCGTGGAAAGTCTCGAAGCGGAGCGCAACGCCGAGCTGGACACCAAGAGGCAACTGGCGCACCAAGGTTCCCTGTTCAGGTCGTGCTGCGCCGTGTCCGGCTCACTGCGACCGCCTTGCGAATGTAAGTCAGGACGTAGTCGACACCGCTCACGACCGTCGTGACGAGGACCAGGGCGCCGAGTCCCGTGATCACCCACTCGGGAAACATCGGAAACGCCGCGCGCCAGACCACGGCGATGACGAAGAGGAGCTGCACGAGCGTATTGAGCTTCGAAGGAATGGTCGGGCGACCCTCGAGCGGACCGAAAAGCCACTTGTAGACGGCGGCGCCGACGCCGATCACGACGTCCCGCGCGACCGCAACGGCCGCGAGCCAGACCGGCACGAGGCCGATGCAGGCGAGCGTGATGAAAACGCTCACGAGCAGCAACTTGTCGGCGAGCGGGTCGAGCACCTTGCCGAGTTCGCTCGTCCAGCCGAAAGTCTTGGCCAGGTAGCCGTCCAGCATGTCGGACGCCGCCGCGAGCGCGAACAGGACGAGCGTGTGACCGTATCGCCCTTCCGCCAGCAGGAGAACGATCGGCACGGTCAGCGCCATCCTGAGCACGCAGATCAGGTTGGGAACGGTCGCCAGCTTCATGGCGACAGGGCGTAGATCAGGCGCCCGGCATCGACTGCCTGCAGGCGGCCGTCGCGCAGGATGGCCTGGTGCAGCGCTCCAGGATCCCCCCGCACATTGACCAGGAAGGAAACCGCTTCCGGCGTGACCTCGTCGACGGAAACGCCCCGGACCGGCGCGAGCCGGGAAAGCATCCGCATGGCCAGGGCGTAGGCATCGAGCGAGCCGATGCCGGTCACGGTCACGAGCTGCTCGCTGCGCTGTGCCGCTCCGCGCGAGGCGTAAAGACTCGCATACCGCTCGGCGGCGAGCTCGGGACCGGCCTCGAGTTCGCCTTGCGCCGACGCCGAGAGCCCCGAGGTCGAAAAACTCCATTCGACCGAATGGGTCCCCGGCGCCGACTGGCGCGCGCGTCCAATCAGGACGCCGTCGGCTCCGTAGCGGCGGGCAGCGTCGACGAGCGCATCGTGGTCGCCCGACCAGGCCTGTTGCATCGCGCGCACCAGGTCGTCGCCGGCGTCCGGCCAGACCAGTGGCAAGCCGCGGCGCTCGGCATTCGTGTCGATGAGCGACTTCTCGGCGCTCGTGTCGCTTGCGGAAACGAGCGCCCGCCGTCCGCTGCCGCGATCGATCGCGAGCCAGACGAGCGTCACCGGCCGCTCATTGCCCCAGAAAGCGAGGCCGGATGCGTCGACCGCATTTTCGATCGCCGTCCCGTCGAAGGTCACCGCAAGCTGGTTGCCCGCGGCGCGCCGGTAGCTGACCACATAGCGCGACGCCTGTGCGACGAGCGGCGCGAGGTTTTCGAGCGCCGGCGCGTCACGCCGCCCCGTGACGCGAACGAGAATGTCGGACATCGCCATGCGAAACGCAGCCTCGTTTTCGCCCGTGTACGGTACGGTCACGGAATAGAGGTCGCCGAGCGATTCAGCGAGCGCGGGCAAGGAAAACGCCACGCAGGTGAGCGCGGCAAGCCAGGAACGGGTGCGGTTGACCAGGGCAAAGTCAGGGCGTGCGCTCACGCTACAATAGTACACTGCCCGCCCGCCGGGCCCGCCGAACCGAACCGACCCCGCGCGATGAATGAACGCCCCTCGCTGACATACCGGGATGCCGGAGTCGACATCGACGCCGGCGAGGAACTCGTCGAGCGTATCAAGCCGCGCGTGGCCCGTACGCAGCGGCCGGAGGTCCTGGCCGGCATCGGCGGCTTCGGCGCGATGATCGAGCTGCCCGAGGGACGCTGGCGTCGACCGGTGCTGGTGGCCGGCACGGACGGCGTCGGCACGAAGTTGAGGCTTGCGATCGACACCGGGCTGCACGACAGCGTCGGCCAGGACCTGGTCGCGATGTGCGCGAACGACGTCGTCGTTCAGGGTGCGGAACCGCTTTTCTTTCTCGATTACTACGCGACCGGCCGGCTTTCGGTCAACGTCGCGGAACGCGTCATCGCCGGCATCGCCGAGGGCTGCGTGCAGGCGGGTTGCGCGCTCGTCGGCGGCGAGACGGCCGAGATGCCCGGCATGTATGCGGATGGCGACTACGACCTGGCCGGATTTTGCGTGGGCGTCGTCGAGCGCGACCGGATCATCGACGGCAGGCGGGCGCGCGCCGGCGACGCCGTCATCGGGCTCGCCTCGTCCGGACCGCATGCGAACGGCTTCTCGCTGATTCGCCGCCTGATCGAGGTGACGGGCGCCGGTCCCGAAACCCGGGTCGGGGGCGCACGCCTGTTCGATCTCCTGATGGCGCCGACGCGTATCTACGTGAAATCGCTGCTGCGTCTCGCCGCTGCGGTCGACGTGCACGCATTCGCGCACATCACGGGAGGCGGACTGACCGACAACATTCCGCGGGTGCTGCCGCAGGGCCTCGGGGTGCGGCTCGATGCGGGCGCCTTGCAGCGCGATCCGGTCTGGGACTGGATCCGCCAGAGCGGACGCATCAGCGACGTCGAGATGCATCGCACCTTCAACTGCGGCATCGGCATGATCGTCGTGCTTGCGCGCTCCGAAGCCGATGCGGCGATGGAGCTCCTGCGGGTCACCGGCGAGCAGGCGAGCGTCATCGGCGAGGTCGCCACGGGCGCGGGCGTGCAGATCGGCTGATGACGGTTCCGCTGCCTTTCGCCGTGCTGATCTCGGGGCGCGGCAGCAACATGCTGGCGCTCGAGCAGGCGACGCAGGACGGGCGCATCCACGGAAAGATCGTGGCCGTGATCAGCGATCGCGCGGATGCCGCGGGCCTCGTCGAAGCCCGCCGGCGCGGACTCGCAATCGACGTGCTCGCGCCCGGGCCCGGAATGGATAGCGCGGCATTCGGACGCGAGCTTTCACACGGCGTCGAACAGAGCGGCGCCCGGCTCATCGCGCTCGCGGGCTTCATGCGCATCCTCGACCGAGGTTTCGTGCAACGTTGGCGGGGCCGCCTGCTGAACATCCATCCTTCCCTGCTGCCGGCCCACCGGGGGTTGCACACGCACCGCCGCGTGCTCGAGGCCGCGGAACGCCAGCACGGCTGCACCGTGCATTTCGTCGTCGAAGAACTCGACGCCGGTCCCGCGGTCATCCAGGGAAGGCTCGCCGTGAGGCCCGGCGAAGACGAAGCTTCGCTTTCAGCGCGCGTTCAGCGACTCGAGCACATTATTTATCCTCGTGCGGTCGGCTGGTTCGCCGACGGCCGGCTCGCATGGAAGGACGGCGCGGCGCTCCTCGACGGGCGGCCGCCGGGTCCGGAGATCGTCGAGGAGACCGGATGAAAGCAGTGGCGCTCGGCCTGTTTGCATTGATGTCGGCCCTGCAGCCGCAGCGGGCCGGCGCGGCGGAGGCCGCATTGGCTCCATTCGTCGCGGAGTACGACGTGCGCTACGGCCGCATGTCGGTCGGAACCAGCCGGACCGAGCTTTCCCGCGCGATTCCGCCCGGCCGCTGGGTCATCGAGTCCCGGTCGACAGCGACCGGTCTTGCCCGGGTGATCGCGACCGGCACGCTGAAGCAGCGCTCGAACTTCGAGTTCGAGCCCGGCGGATTGCGTCCGCTGAGTTACCTCTTCGACGACGGCACGGACCGCACGAGCCGCGACGTCACGCTCGAGTTCGACTGGCGCGCCGGCAAGGTGCGCGGCACCGCGGAAGACGAGCCGGTCGAAGTGCCGGCCAGCGCCGGCCTGCAGGATGCGGCTTCGATGCAGGCGCTGGTGCTTGCGCGCCTGCGAAGCGGCGCGGAACCCGGCACGATCTCCATGATCGAGAAGGACAAGGTCAAGCATTACCGCTATACGTTCCTGAGACGCGAGACGCTCAGGACCTCGATCGGAGAATTCGAGACGGTCGTCTATCGCAGCGCGCGCGACGGATCCGATCGCGAGACGATTTCCTGGCATGCGCCGATGCTCGGATACGCTCTGGTTCAGGCCGAGCAACGGTCGGACGGCAAGCGCCGCTTTCAGACCTATATTCGCCGGTACCAGCCGCGCGGCTGAAGCCGGGCTCAGGTTCGCGGGAGTGTGACGCCTTTCTGGCCCTGGTACTTGCCGCCCCGGTCGCGATAGGACGTCTCGCAGACTTCATCCGACTCGAAAAACAGCATCTGCGCCACGCCCTCGTTCGCGTAGATGCGCGCGGGCAAGGGCGTGGTATTCGAGAATTCCAGCGTCACGTGGCCCTCCCACTCCGGCTCCAAGGGCGTTACGTTCACAATAATGCCGCAGCGCGCATACGTGCTTTTTCCGAGGCAGATCACCATCGTGCTGCGCGGGATCCGGAAATACTCGACCGTCCGCGCCAGTGCAAAGGAGTTCGGCGGGACGATGCAGACATCGCCGTTGAAATCGACGAAGTTGTTCACGTCGAAGTTCTTGGGATCGACGATGGTCGAGTTGATGTTGGTGAAGATCTTGAACTCGCCGGCGCAACGCACGTCGTAGCCGTAGCTCGACGTGCCGTAAGAGACGATCTTGCGGCCGTCCTGCGTCCGCACCTGTCCCTCCGCGAACGGCTCGATCATCCCCTTTGCCGCCATCCGGCGGATCCAGCGGTCCGACTTGATCGCCATCATTCGCCCTCGATCCGGATCGCCGGCAGCCTGACGCCGCCCGAAAGCGCGCTCGCCGCGAGCCGGCCCGCGGCTCGCCGGGCAATCGCGTGAAATATCGCCGCCGCCGGCGAGGCCGGGTCGGCGACCACGGTCGGCCGCCCGGAATCCGCCTGCTCGCGGATGGCCGCGTCGAGCGGCAGTTGTCCCAGCAGTGACGATTCATAGCGCTCGGCGAGCGCGGCGCCGCCGCCCACATCGAATATGTGGGACTCGTGACCGCAGGCTGGGCAGCGATGCAAGCCCATGTTCTCGACGATGCCGAGCACCGGCACGCCGACCTTCCGGAACATCTGGAGCCCCTTGCGTGCGTCCAGGAGCGCGATCTCCTGCGGCGTCGTCACGATGATCGCGCCGGAGACCGGCACGCGTTGCGTCAGCGTGAGCTGGATGTCGCCGGTCCCCGGGGGCATGTCCACGACCAGATAGTCGAGCGCTCCCCAGTGCGTGTCTGCGAGCATCTGGGAGAGCGCCTGCGTCACCATCGGCCCGCGCCAGGCCATCGGCTGGTCGGAATCGACCAGGAAACCGATCGACATGACCGGCAGGCCGTGCCCGCGGGGCGGCTCGAGCGTCTTGCCGTCCTTTGTCGTCGGCCGCTCGCCCGACAATCCCATCATCCGTGGCATGCTCGGCCCGTAGATATCCGCATCGAGGAGGCCCACTCGCGCGCCTTCGGCCGCGAGCGCGAGCGCGAGATTGGCAGCCACGGTGGACTTGCCGACGCCGCCCTTCCCGGATGCCACGGCGATGACATTGGCGACGTCCGGCAACGGCCGCTGGCGCGGGTCGGCGACGAATGCCGGGATCCGCGCGCTGATTTCGTACGACGGCCGCACATCGATTCCGGTCGCCGCGAGCTGCGCATCGAGCGCCCGGCCGAGAGTTTCCACGTAGCCGCCGACCGGAAAGCCGAGGACGATACGCGCAACCGGCCCGTCCCGGCCCGCCGTGACGGATTCAAGCGCACCCGCATCGGCAAGGGACATGCCGAGATGCGGTTCGATGTAGCTTCCGAGTACGCTCGTCAGGCGATCTTGAAGGCCGGCGGACATGAATATGTTCCAGTGCGGGGGCGGCATTGTAGCCGAAGCCGCCGCCCGAATCGGTCCGGGCGGGCGCTACGGTATACTGCCCGCTCGGCATTTTTGGTCGAAAAAATAGCCGGGGGCGGATGGGAATCTTCGGAGGCTACCGGGCGGATCGCCTCATTGCCGAGGTACGGGAAAGTGGCGACCCGACCAGCGCAAAGGCGAAATCGGCACTGACCAAGCTCCAGGGCCTGGGTCAGAACGCGATCCAGCCGATCGTGGATGCGCTTGCGACCGCGGACAAGCGCGAAACCATCGCGTTCGTCGAAACGCTCACGCCGCTCATCGACAACAAGTCGTTTCCGGTCATCGCGCGCGCGCTCGCCGAGGAGAATCCGCGCGCTGTCGCCGGCGTCGCTTGGGCGCTGGCGTCGTCCCGCAACTACTCTCCTCCCAAACTGCTCGAGCTCCTGACGGAGCCCGGCGTCTCGAAACCCGCGGTGCTCGACGTGATCGCGGCGCAGAAGAACCGCTTCCAGCTCCGGGATTTGCTGAACGCGGCGTATCAGCAGGACCCGAATGAAAAGGCGGCGCTGTTCCGCATCGCCGGCGAGATGGTCGACGCGAGCTCCGTCGACGAGCTCGTCTCGCGGGTCGAGGGCAAGGACACCATCGCGCGCACGCACATCATCGCGCTGCTCGCGCGATTCGATACGCCGAAGGTGCGCGCGGCGCTCCAGTCGACGCTCAAGGATCCGAACAAGCTGGTTCGCTCGGCCGCGCTCCGCGCGATCGCGAACGGCAGCGGCCAGGTCGATCCGGCGCTCGTGGCCCCGCTCCTCCGGGACCCGGAACTGGACGTGCAGAATCCCGCGATCGAACTTCTGTGCCGGAGCAAGCATCCCGACACGGTCCGCCACCTGGTCGAGGTGCTGAAGGACGAGAACGAGCA
>DASWIQ010000107.1:0-16275 GCA_036397615.1 Steroidobacteraceae bacterium | reverse complement strand
GCGGCTCGCCGCCGCGGGCATGGTCCTGCTCGGCAAGACGAACATGGACGAATTCGCGATGGGCTCGTCGAACGAGACGAGTTACTTCGGTCCCGTGCGGAATCCCTGGGACACCGGCAAGGTTCCCGGCGGATCGTCGGGCGGCTCGGCGGCAACGGTCGCAGCCAGGCTCGCGCCGGTCGCGACCGGCACCGACACGGGCGGATCGATCCGCCAGCCGGCCGCGCTCACCGGGCTGACCGGATTCAAGCCGACCTACGGCCGCGTTTCACGCTACGGAATGATCGCATTCGCCTCGAGTCTCGATCAGGCGGGCGTGCTCGCGCAGTCCGCCGAGGACGCGGCGCTCGTGCTCGGCGCGATGGCGGGCCACGACCCGCGCGATTCGACGAGCGTCAATGCGCCGGTGCCGGATTACGCGGCCGGCCTCGAAAAGCCTGTAAAAGGGCTGAAAATCGGCATCATCCGCGAGTTCTTCGGCGAGGGCCTCGAAGCCGGAACCGGCGGCGCGGTGCGCGCCGCGATCGAGGCGTTCCGCTCGAAGGGCGCGTCGGTCGTCGACGTGAGCCTGCCGAACCTGCCGCTGTCCGTGCCGACTTATTACGTCGTTGCGCCGGCGGAGTGTTCCTCGAACCTGTCGCGTTACGACGGCGTGCGCTTCGGCCATCGCTGCGCGGAACCGCGCGACCTCATGGATCTCTACAAGCGCACGCGCGGCGAGGGGTTCGGCGCGGAGGTCAAGCGGCGCATCATGACGGGCACTTACGTGCTCTCCGCCGGTTACTACGACGCCTACTACCTGAAGGCGCAGAAGGTGCGCAGTCTCATCAACGCGGATTTCCGCCGCGCATTCGCGGAAGTGGACGTGCTGATGGGACCGACGACGCCGACGCCGGCATTCCCGATCGGCGCGAAAACCGACGACCCGATACTGATGTATCTGAACGACATCTACACGATCGGCGCGAATCTCGCGGGCCTGCCGGCCGTCTCCGTGCCCTGCGGGACGGTGGACGGCCTGCCGGTCGGGCTCCAGATCATCGGGCCGCATTTTTCAGAAGAGCGCCTGCTCGCCACGGCGCATACCTGGCAGCGTGAGTCCGACTGGCATCGCAGGCTGCCGCCCGGCTGCGCGTGAAACCCATGAGCATCGAGTGGGAAACCGTCATCGGCCTCGAGATCCACGCGCAGCTTGCGACGCGTTCGAAGATCTTTTCGGGATCCTCGACGTCGTACGGCGGGGCGCCGAACACGCAGGCGAATCTCGTGGATCTCGGATATCCCGGGGTCCTGCCGGTCCTGAATCGCGAGGCGGTCCGGATGGCGGTGCGCTTCGGGCTTGCGATCGGCGCGACCGTCGCGCGGCGCTCGATCTTCGCGCGCAAGAACTACTTCTATCCCGACCTGCCGAAGGGCTACCAGATCAGCCAGTACGAGCAGCCGATCGTCGAGGACGGCACGATCGAGATCCTGCTCGAGGACGGCACGCGCAAGGTGGTCGGCGTCACCCGTGCTCACCTCGAAGAGGATGCAGGGAAGTCGCTGCATGAGGGACTCGGCCGCTCCACCGGCATCGACCTCAATCGCGCCGGCACGCCGCTGCTCGAGATCGTCTCCGAGCCCGACATGCGGTCGGCCCGCGAGGCGATCGCGTACATGAAGAAGATCCATACGCTCGTCCGCTATCTCGAGATCTGCGACGGCAACATGCAGGAGGGCTCGTTCCGCTGCGACGCCAACGTCTCCGTGCGGCACAAGGGCCGGCACGAGTTCGGCACGCGCTGTGAAATCAAGAACCTCAATTCCTTCCGGTTCATCGAGCGCGCGATCAACTACGAGGTCGCGCGCCAGATCGAGGTCGTCGAGGGGGGCGGAAGCGTCGTGCAGGAGACGAGGCTCTACGACCCGGACCGCAACGAGACGCGCTCGATGCGCAGTAAAGAGGAAGCAAACGACTATCGGTACTTCCCGGACCCGGACCTGCTGCCGCTCGTCCTCGATGACGCTTTCGTCGAGGGGGAGCGCAAGCGCCTGCCCGAGCTGCCGGATGCCAAGGCCGTCCGGTTTGCGCGCGCTCACGGCTTGTCCGAGTACGACGCGGGTGTGCTGACCGCGAGCCGTGAGCTCGCCGACTATTACGAACGCGTCGTGAAAGCTGCGGGCGAGCCGAAGCTCGCGGCGAACTGGGTCATGGGCGAGCTGTCCGGGTTCCTCAATCGCGACGGCCTCGATATCGGCGCCGCGCCCGTGGGCGCTGACGCGCTCGCGGGACTGCTGCGTCGCATCGTCGACGGCACAATCTCAGGCAAGCTCGCCAAGAACGTATTCGAGGCGATGTGGTCGGAGCGTGCGGAGGCCGATGCGATCATCGCAGCGCGTGGCCTGCGCCAGATCACGGATACGGGCGCGATCGAGCAGGCGATCGCGAACGTCATGGCGGCGAATCCCGGCCAGCTCGCCGACTACCGTTCGGGCAAGGACAAGCTGTTCGGTTTCTTCGTCGGCCAGGTCATGAAGGCGACCGGCGGCAAGGCGAATCCCGCGCAGGTGAACGAACTGCTGAAGCGCATGCTCGCAGGCCCATGACGGCGACCGGCGACCTGCTGCATCGATTCCTGTTCGAGCGCCTGCCGATCCGCGGCCACCTGGTGCGGCTCGACGCAAGCTGGCGCGCGGCGATCGAGCACCACGAATACCCGAATGTCGTCGGCGACGCGCTCGGTGAGGCGATGGCCGCCTCCGTTCTGATGGCGGGCGCGCTGAAATTCGAGGGACGGCTGTCGCTGCAGTTCGAGGGCCCGGGGCCGGTGCGGCTGATGCTCGCGCAATGCACGCATCGCCACGCCATTCGCGGCGTCGCGCGCCACGACGAGCTGACGCCGGGTCAGCCGGTCGCGGACGGCTTGTTCGGCGGCGGCCAGCTCGCGGTCACGATCGAGCAGGAGGAGGGTGGCGACCGTTACCAGGGCGTCGTGCCGCTGGTGGCGGCCCGGCTGTCGGATTGCCTCGAGCAGTACTTCGAGCGTTCCGAGCAGCTGCCCTCGCGGATGATGCTCGCGGCGACGCCGGACCGCGCGGCCGGGCTCCTGTTGCAGCGCGTCGCGGTCGGCGCATCGGGTTCCGAGGCGGAGCTCGCCGAAGCCGACGACGCGTGGCATCGTCTCGGGCTGCTGGCGGGCACCCTGTCCGCGCGGGAACTGCTCGACACGCCCTGCCGTGAATTGCTCGGGCGCCTTTTCGCCGAAGACGACATCCGCCTGTTCGAAGGCACGCCCGTATTCTTCCGGTGCAGCTGTTCGCGCGAGCGGGTCGCGGGAATCCTTCAGGCGCTCGGCGGCGACGAGGTCAGGGAGCTGCTCCGCGAGCGCGGCGACGTCGAGGTGCGCTGCGAGTTCTGCAACCGCGCCTGGCGCTTCGATGCGGTCGACATCGCGGGCCTGTTCTCGGCGGGCACGACGCGGCAGGCGCCGCCAGGGATTCATTAGACGCCGTTGTATACTCGATCGAATGTCCATCCGGCCTCCCGTGCAGGTCTCGTTCGAGTTCTTTCCGCCGAATGACGAGTCCATGGAGCAGACGCTCTGGGCCTCGATCGAGCGGCTCGAGCCGCTCGCCCCGCGTTTCGTGTCCGTCACTTACGGCGCGGATGGCTCGACGCGCGATCGCACGCACCGGGTCGTCTCGCGGGTGCTGCGCGAAACCCGCCTGACCGGTGCGCCGCACCTGACCTGCATCGGCGCGAGCCGCGGCGAAATTCTGGACATCGCACGACGTTACTGGGACGAGGGAATACGGCACATCGTCGCGCTCCGCGGCGATCCGCCGGCCGGCAGCGGCCCGTACATGCCGCGCAAGGACGGGTTCGCGTACGCGTCGGACCTCGTTGCGGGATTGAAAAGCGTCGCGGACTTCGAGATTTCCGTCGCGGCTTATCCCGAGACGCATCCCGAGGCCGCAGGGCCCGAGCAGGACCTCGACAACCTGAAGCGCAAGCTCGACGCGGGGGCCGCGCGCGCAATCACGCAGTTCTTTTTCGACGCGGACGTCTTTCTCAGGTTCCGGGATGCCTGCGCGCGCCGCGGCATCGAGACCTCGACCGTGCCCGGCATCCTGCCGATCACGCGGTTTCCCCAGCTCCTGAAATTCGCCGCGCGCTGCGGCGCCTCGGTCCCGGACTGGCTCGTCGAGCGCTTCGAAGGCCTCGACGACGATCCCGAAACGCGCAAGATGATCGCGGCCTCGATCGCCATCGAACAGGTCGCGCGGCTCCGGCGCGAGGGCGTCGAGGAATTCCACTTCTATACGTTGAACCGGGCCGAGCTGACCTACGCGATCTGCCACGCGCTCGGACTTCGGGTCGCCGCATGAGCGACGCGAGGCAGGGGCGAATCGCCTCGCTCCGGGCTGCGCTCGCGGAGCGCATCCTCGTGCTCGACGGCGCGATGGGCACGATGATCCAGCGTGCGCGGCTCGAAGCCGCCGATTACCGGGGCGAGCGGTTCGCCGGATGGCCGCGCGAACTCAAGGGCGCCAACGACCTGCTTTCGCTGACGCGCCCTGACCTGATCGCGGCGATTCACCGCGAGTATCTCGCGGCCGGCGCCGACATCATCGAGACCAACACCTTCAATGCGAGCGCGCCGTCGCTCGCGGACTACGGCCTCGAAGAATTCACGGCGGAAATCAACCTGGTATCGGCGCGCATCGCGCGCCGCGTCGCCGATGAATGCGCGGCGGCGGACGGGCGGCCGCGATTTGTCGCGGGCGCGCTCGGCCCGACCAGCCGAACGGCGTCGTTGTCGCCCGACGTGAACGACCCGGGATTCCGCAACACGAGTTTTGACGCGTTGCGCGCGACTTACGGCACGGCCGCACGCGCCCTGATCGAGGGCGGCGCGGATCTCCTGATCGTGGAGACCATCTTTGACACGCTGAATGCCAAGGCGGCCCTCTATGCGATCAGCGAGATCTTCGAGGAGACGGGCGTCGAGCTGCCGGTCATCGTTTCCGGAACGATCACCGACGCGTCCGGCCGCACGCTGTCAGGGCAGACGGTCGAGGCATTCTGGAATTCCGTGCGTCACGTCCGGCCGATCGCGATCGGCCTGAACTGCGCCCTCGGGGCGAAACAGCTCCGCCCGCACGTCGAGGAACTGGCGCGCATCGCGGACTGCTATGTCAGCGCCTACCCGAACGCCGGCCTGCCGAACGCCTTCGGCGAGTACGACGAGCAGGCTTGCGAGACAGCGGAGCAGCTCGGCGAATGGGCGACGAGCGGTCTCGTCAACATCGTCGGCGGCTGCTGCGGAACGACGCCGGAGCACATCGCGCACATCGCGCGCGCCGTCGCCGGCCTGCCGCCGCGCAAACCCGCGAATCCGCCGCGTCGCTGCCGGCTGTCCGGTCTCGAGGCGCTCAATCTCGAGCCCGAGATGCTCTTCGTCAATGTCGGCGAGCGCACGAACGTCACCGGCTCGGCGAAGTTCCGCAAACTGATCGAGGCGGGCGACTACAATGCGGCGCTCGCGATCGCGCGCGACCAGGTGGCGAACGGCGCGCAGCTGATCGACGTCAACATGGACGAAGGCATGCTCGATTCGCAGGCCGCGATGGTTCGATTCCTGAATCTCGCCGCGTCGGAGCCCGACATCGCGCGCGTGCCGGTCATGATCGATTCGTCGAAATGGTCGGTGATCGAGGCGGGCCTGCAATGCCTTCAGGGCAAGGGCGTCGTCAACTCGATCTCCCTGAAGGAAGGCGAGGGGCCCTTCCTCGAGCACGCGCGCCGCGCGCGGCGCTATGGCGCGGCGGTCGTCGTCATGGCGTTCGACGAGCGGGGCCAGGCGGACAACGTGGAGCGCAAGGCGGCGATCTGCGAGCGCGCATACCGCCTCCTGGTCGACCGCGCCGGCTTCGATCCCGAGGACATCATCTTCGACGCGAACATCTTCGCCGTGGCGACCGGGATCGAGGAGCATGCCGGCTACGGAATCGCGTTCATCGAGGCATTGAGACTGATAAAACAGCGCTGCCCCGGATCGAAGACGAGCGGCGGCGTCAGCAACGTTTCGTTCGCATTCCGCGGCAACGACACGGTGCGCGAGGCGATGCACGCCGTTTTCCTCTATCACGCGATCCGCGCCGGGCTCGACATGGGCATAGTCAATGCAGGCCAGCTCGGCATCTACGAGGAAATCGCGCCGCAACTCCGCGAGTGCTGCGAGGACGTGATCCTCAATCGCAGGCCCGATGCGACCGAGCGCCTGCTGGAGATCGCCGGCCGCTTTCGCGGCGACGGCGCTGCACGGCGCGCCGAGGATCTCGCATGGCGCGGTTGGCCGGTCGGCAAGCGGCTGGAACACGCGCTGATCAAGGGAATCGACGAATTCATCCTCGACGACGTCGAGGAGGCGCGCGTGGCCGCGGCGCGCCCGCTCGACGTGATCGAGGGGCCGCTGATGGACGGGATGAACGTGGTCGGCGACCTGTTCGGCTCCGGAAAGATGTTCCTGCCGCAGGTGGTCAAGTCGGCGCGCGTGATGAAACGCGCGGTCGCGCACCTCGTTCCCTACATCGAGCACGAACAGGGCGGCGCGCGCGCGAGCAACGGCAAGATCGTCATCGCGACGGTCAAGGGCGACGTGCACGACATCGGCAAGAACATCGTCGGCGTCGTGCTTCAGTGCAACAACTTCGAGGTCGTGGACCTGGGAGTGATGGTGCCGGCCGAGCGCATCCTCGAGACGGCACGTTCCGAATCCGCCGACATGATCGGCCTGTCGGGCCTGATCACGCCCTCGCTCGACGAGATGGTGCACGTGGCGCACGAGATGCAGCGCCAGGGATTCACGATTCCGCTCCTGATCGGCGGCGCGACGACTTCACCCGCGCATACGTCCGTACGCATCGATCCCGAGTACCGGCACGGCGTGGTCTACGTCAAGGACGCTTCGCGCTCGGTCGGCGTCTGCCAGACGCTCGTGTCGGCGGAGTCGCGCGGCACGTTCTTCGAGCGCGTGAAGACCGAGCACGCGCACCGGCGCGAACAGCATGCCGGCCGCCGGCGGCGTCCGGAGGGCCTCAGTCTCGCCGACGCGCGCGCCCGGAAGTTCGCGGCGGACTGGACCAACTATCGCCCGCCGGTGCCTAGGTTCCTGGGTACGCGGTCATTGCAGGCCGTGCCATTGAAGGACCTCGTCCCGTTCATCGACTGGATGCCGTTTTTCAATGCCTGGGAGTTCTCCGGGAAGTTTCCAGACATCCTCGAAGACCCTGCGCGTGGCTCCGCCGCGAGCGCCCTGTGGAAAGACGCGCGCCAGATGCTCGACATGCTGGTGCGCGAACGCTGGCTGACAGCGAATGCCGTATTCGGCTTCTTCCCGGCGTCGTCGGCCGGCGACGACATCGAATTGGCGCAGGTCACGCTGCATCACCTCCGCCAGCAGAAAATCAAACCGGCAGGCCAGCCGCAACTGTGTCTCGCCGACTACATCGCGCCGCGCGATTCGGGCGTGGCGGATTACCTCGGCGCATTCGCGGTGACCGCAGGGCAGGGCATCGAGCCGCATGTCGCGCGATTCGAGGCGGCACACGACGATTATTCGGCAATTCTCCTGAAGTCGCTGGCAGACCGGCTCGCCGAGGCGCTGGCCGAAGCGCTCCACCTGCGCGTGCGGCGCGAATTCTGGGGCTATGCTCCGGAGGAGAGTCTGACGAACGAGCAGCTGGTGCGCGAGGAGTATCGCGGCATCCGTCCGGCGCCCGGATATCCCGCCTGCCCGGACCACACGGAGAAAGCCGCGCTTTGGCGGTTGCTCGACGCCGAAGCGGCGAGCGGCATCCGGCTGACGGAGTCATTCGCCATGTATCCCGCCGCTTCAGTGAGCGGCTGGTACTTCTCGCATCCCGACGCGCGGTATTTTGCGGTCGGGACGATCGGCGGAGACCAGCTCGAGGACTACGCGCGCCGCAAGGGAATTTCCGTGAGCGAGGCGCGCCGCTGGCTCGCGCCGAATCTCGGGCGCGACGCGGAGGCCGACGCCGCCTGAGTCGCGCTGGCTAATCGAGCCCGTCGACGAGGCCCGCGCGCTCGAGGCGCTGCATCTGGCCGAGAATCCAGGCCTGGCGCATGCGAACGTAATGCGAAGGATTCGAAATGCGGAGCCGGTTCGGACTCGGCAGCACGGCCGCGAGCAGCGCCGCCTCCCGGCGGCCGAGAACCGCGGCGCCCTTGCCGAAGAACTGCCGGCTCGCGGCTTCGACGCCCCAGACACCATGGCCGAACTGGGCGCTGTTGAGATAAACCTCGAGAATGCGCTGCTTCGGCCACAGCCACTCGATCCAGACCGTGAACCACACTTCGAGGCTTTTGCGCAGCCAGCTCTGGCCGGGCCAGAGGAACAGGTTTTTGGCGACCTGCTGGCTGATCGTGCTTGCGCCCCGCAGCCGGCGGCCGCTCCGTGCATCGTTCACGGCTTTCTCGATCGCCTCGAAATCGAATCCGTCGTGGACCAGGAACTTCTGGTCCTCGGCGGCGATCGCCGCGACCTCAAGGTGGCGCGAAATCCGCGACCAGGGCACCCATTCGTGGCGCTGGCGGAGCGGCACGGCATCGTCGCCGGCCGCGATCCACTCGTGAATCATGAAGGCGGTCAGGGGCACGGGCAGCCAGCGGAATCCCGCCACGACGACGACGCTTCCCAGGGTCGCGGCGAACAGGCCGATCGCGACCCACCGGGCGAGCCGCACCGGCAGGGATCGCCGTTTCATCCGCGCCGTCGGGTCAGGCGGCGCTCGCGCGCCGGGCAAGCTTGATGACGACCGACTCGGCCGGGACGTCGTCGTGACCGCGCCGCCGGCCGGTCTTCACTTTCGCGATCTTGTCGATGACGTCGATGCCGTCCACGACGCGGCTGAAGACCGCGTAGCCGAAACTGCCGGTCCGATGATCGAGGAATGCGTTGTCGACCAGGTTGATGAAGAACTGGGACGTGGCGCTGTGCAGGTCGTTCGTGCGCGCCATCGCGAGCGTGCCGCGGAGGTTGCGGAGGCCGTTGTCGGCTTCGTTCGTGATCGGCTCATGGCCCGATTTCTGCTCCATCTCCGGCGTGAATCCACCGCCCTGGATCATGAAACCCGGTATGACGCGGTGAAAAATGGTGCCGTCGAAGTACCCCTCGTCCACGTAACGGAGGAAATTCTTGCAGGAAACCGGTGCGGACTCCTCATCGAGCTCCACCGTGAAATCGCCGTGCGACGTCTCGAATCGGATCATTGCCTGCTCTCCTGGCCTCCCGCCGATTCTAATGCCTGCGGCGGCGCCGTGCCTGCCGTGACGCGCTCGCGGGAACCGAGGTCGCGATGCGTCGCGACTTCGCCGAGGCCCGCCGCAGACAACAATTCGCGCACCGCGGCGCCCTGGGCCGCGCCATGCTCGACGAAAAGCCGGCCGCCGGGAACGAGATGCTGCGATGCGCCGGCGCAGATCGCCGCAATCGCGTCGAGCCCGTCCCGGCCCGAGACGAGCGCCTCACGCGGCTCGTGGGCGAGCGTGGCGAGCGCGGGATCGCCTTCCGCGACATACGGGGGATTCGAGACGATCGCATTGAAACGCCCGGTTCCGACCGGCACGTACCAGGAGCCGCGTAGGAATCGGACATTTCCGATCCGGAGCCTGCGCGCATTGCGCCGGGCGACCTCGAGCGCGGCCGTGCTCGCGTCCACGGCTGTGACGTCGGCGTCGTCGCGCTCGCGCGCGAGTGCGAGCGCGATCGCGCCGCTTCCCGTGCCGAGATCGAGCACCGCCGGGCAGGAAACGCCGGCGAGCGCCGCCAGAGCGAGTTCGATCACCAGTTCCGTTTCGGGGCGTGGCACGAGCACGGCGGGCGTCACCTCGAGATCGAGCGACCAGAATTCGCGCCGGCCGGTGAGATAAGCGACCGGTTCGCCGACGATGCGGCGGAGCGCGAGCGCCTCGAGCTCCCACGCCTGCGATGGCGCAAGCGTTCGCCCGGGCGCTGCGGCGAGCGCCGCGCGGCTCGTGCCGAGGACATGCGCGAGGAGGATCTCGGCGTCGAGCGAAGCCGTCGGCGAAGCCGCCGCAAGGCGTTCCTGAAGGGACGCGAGCGCATCGGCCGAGCGCGTCATTCGAGCGATGCCAGCTCTTCGGCCTGGTGTTCGCGCGCGAGCGTGTCGATCACCTCGTCGAGATCGCCGTCGATGATGGAATCGAGCCGGTAGAGCGTCAGCTCGATGCGATGGTCGGTCAGGCGGCCCTGCGGAAAATTGTATGTGCGGATGCGCTCGGAGCGGTCGCCGCTGCCGACCTGGAGACGGCGCTTCTGCGCCAGTTCCGCCGTCGCGCGTTCGCGCTCCGAGGCGAGAAGCCGGGCGCGCAGGAGCGCCAGCGCGCGCGCGCGGTTCTTGTGCTGGGATCGCTCGTCCTGGCATTCCACGACGATGCCCGTCGGCAGGTGCGTGATCCGCACGGCCGAGTCCGTCTTGTTGACGTGCTGCCCGCCGGCGCCGGAGGAGCGATAGGTGTCGATGCGGAGCTCCGCGGGGTTGATCTCGACGCTTTCAACCTCGGCGATCTCGGGCAGAATCGCCACCGTGCACGTCGAAGTGTGGATCCGCCCCTGCGATTCCGTCGCCGGCACGCGCTGCACGCGATGCGTGCCGGATTCGAACTTGAGATGCGCGTATACCCCGCGGCCTGCGATCCTGCTGATGACCTCGCGGTAGCCGCCGTGTTCGCCGCGATTTTCCGACACGACCTCGACCGTCCAGCCGCGCCGCTCCGAATAACGCGCATACATCCGGTGCAGGTCGCCCGCGAATATCGCCGCCTCGTCGCCGCCCGCCGCGGCGCGGATCTCGAGGAAGACGTTGTTGTCATCGAGGGGATCCGGCGGCACCAACAGCCGTTGCAGCTCGGATTCGTCGGCGGCGGCCGCGCTTTCGAGCTCATCGATCTCCTGCTGCGCGAGTTCCCGCATGCGGGAGTCGGGGTCCGCGGCGACTGCGCGGGCCGCGGCGAGCTCGTGCTCGCGGCTGGTGAGCCGGGCTAGACCGCGCGCGATCGGATCGATGCGCGCGAATTCCACTGACAGGTCCCTGAACTGGTCGGATCGTCCGAGGATCCCGGGGTCGGCCAGCATCCTTTCGATTTCGGCGTGCCGGTCTGCGACCCGCTCGAGCCGGCGGCGGATTGTGTCTTTCATTGCGGGTCGCGCCCCCGGCGGAAGAGGCGGGCGGCCGCATCGGCGAGCGTGGTGTCGCCGCGCTCGGCGGCGTCGCGGAGCGCGGCAGAGGGCGAGTGCAGCAGGCGGTTCGTGAGGGTCGATGCAAGCTGCTCGAGCACCTCTTCCGGCGAATGGCCGGCGGCCAGCAGGCGGCGTGCCTGCTCGAGCGCCTGGTCGCGCGCGGCTTCGGCCTGTCCGCGCAGCTCGCGGATCATCGGGACGGCGTCCAGCACCTTGAGGCCGGCCATGAATTCGGCGACCTGCGCATCGATGAGCTGCCGTGCGACGGCGGCTTCCTCCTGTCGCGCCTTGACGTTCTCGTCGACAACCTGCCGCAGGTCGTCGATGGTGTAGAGATAAATATCCTCGAGCGCGCCGACGCGCGGATCGATGTCGCGTGGCACCGCGAGATCCAGCATGAACATCGGGCGGTGACGACGCGCCGCCAAAGCCATCTGCACCGCATCCAGGCCGATCACGTGCCCGGGCCGCGCCGTCGACGAGATGACGATGTCCGCCGCCGGCAGGTGAGCGGCAAGCGCATCGAGCGAGATTGCCGACGCCTGGAGACCTTCGGCCAGCCGTTCGGCGCGATGCGCGCTTCGGTTCGCGATGATCATGCGTCCGATCTTCTGTCCATGCAGATGGCGCGCCGCAAGTTCGATCATTTCGCCGGCCCCGACGAGGAGAGCCGTGTGGCCCTCGAAGCCCGCGAAGATCCTGCGCGCGAGCTGGATGCCGGCGGAGGCGACCGAGACCGCGCTCGCGCCGATGGCGGTTTCGCTGCGCACCCGCTTTGCGACGGCGAACGTCGTCTGGAAGAGACGGTTGAGAAGCGTGCCCGCGGTGCCCGCCTTCTGCGCCGCGCGATATGAATCCTTGAGCTGCCCGAGGATCTGCGGCTCGCCGAGGATCAGCGAATCCAGTCCGGCCGCGACGGAGAAGACATGCCGCACCGCATCGGGTCCTTCGATGCGGTAGAGGCAATCGACGAGCGCGTGGCTGCCGCCCGACTGCGCCGCGAGCCAGGCGGAGAGCGGCTCCGTGCCGTCGCCGCCCACGCAATAGATTTCCGTGCGATTGCAGGTGGAGACGATCAGGGCTTCCTGCACGCCGGGCAGGGCGCGGAGCGATACGAGCGCCTGCGGCAGGCGTTCCGTGTCGAATACGATGCGTTCGCGCACCTCGACCGGCGCGGTCCGATGATTCAGTCCGAGAACGACGAGCGACATGATGTGCCGGCTGCGGGAATCCGCAGGATTGTCCGGTAACGATCACGTCAGCACAAGCGCTGGGATATAGTGATGTGATGCGCGTTTGGCTCCGCTACATTTCCGCCTTGCTGCTGTCGGCCTCGGCCGCGCAAGCGGGCGCGGACGACGGCCGCTGTCCGCGCGGCGACGTCTGGAATCTCTCGATCGGCGCGGAACAGGCGCTCGAGCGCGGCGAATGGCCGGAGGCGGCGCGCCTGTATGGCTGCGCCGCGCGGGAGAGCGACGATGCGGCCGTCGCCGAGCGGGCGACGCGATCCGCCTACGAAAATCGCCAGCTCGAGCGCGCGGTCGAAGCCGCGAAACGCTGGCTCGAACTCGCGCCCGAAAGCGAAGTCGCGCGCCGATACCTGGCCACCGGCCTGCTCAGGCTCTACGACGAGGACGCGGCGGCCATCCAGTTCGCCGAACTGCTGAAGACCTCGTATTCGGACCGCGCCCGCGGATATCTCGTGCTGCTTGGGATTCTTTCCGCCGAGGGAAACGACACGGGCGCAGCCCGCATCATGGACGGGCTCGCGGCCACGGATGCCGGGTCGCCCGAAGCGCAATACGCAGCGAGCGTGCTTTGGCAGCGCGCGGACGACGGCGCAAAGGCGCTTGCGGCGGCGGATCGTGCCGTCGCGCTCCGCGCCGACTGGCCGCAGGCGGAACTCGCGCGCGTGCGCGCGCTCGCGACCGCCGGGCGGGACGACGAGGCACTGACGCGTTCATCGGAACTCGCGGCCGAAGTAGATCCGTATCTGCGGATCAGCCACGCCTGGCTCCTGCTGGAACAGGATCGCCGCGACGAGGCGATCGCGCTCTTCGAGCAACTCCGCCGCTCGGGCGGACCGGCGGCGGTCGACGCGGCCGCGGCGCTCGCCGCGCTTGCGATCGAGGACCGCCGCTTCGACGACGCCACGCGCTTCCTCGACGACGTCGCGCGCGATCCGGAGCAGGCCGACACGCTGCGCTGGCATCTCGGACGCCTGGCGGAGGAACGCGGCCGCGACACGGATGCGGCACGCCAGTACCAGGGCATCGAGTCCGGACCCCGGGCGCTCACGGCGCAGCTTCGCGCGTATCGCCTGCTGCGGAAGCAAGGCGCCGGCGCGCTCGCGGAAGTCCTCATCGACGATTATCTCGCGGCTTCGCCCGCGGATACGGCCGACGTGATCGCGGGCGTTGCGGCGGTGCTCGTCGAGGAAGGCCGCGGCGACGAAGCGATTGCGCTCGTCGACCGTGCCCTGACACTCATGCCGGACGACGGCCTGCTGCTTGCCCGCGGTTTCCTGCTCGAACGGCTCGACCGCATTCCCGAGGCAATCGCCGATCTTCGTCAGGTCGTGGCACGCCGCCCGAACGATCCGATGGCACAGAACGCGCTCGGTTACACGCTCGTCGACCGGACCGGTTCGCTCGAAGAGGGCCAGCGCCTGATCGAGCGGGCGCTGGCCGCGAAGCCGGACAGCTACGCAATCCAGGACTCGATGGGTTGGGCGCTCGCCCAGATGGGCAGGCTCGAGGACGGAAAATCCTGGCTGGAAACGGCCTGGAAACGCTCGGAGGATCCCGAAGTGGCCGCGCATCTCGGCGAGACTCTGTGGCGCATGGGGCGCGAGGACGAGGCGCGCCGACTCTGGCACGAAGCGCTCGCGGATAATCCGGACAGCCCGCCCCTGCTGCGCGCGATCGAGCGCCATCCGAAGTGAAGCTGCGCCTCGTCGCCGGCGCCGTGGCGCTCCTTGCGGGCGGCTGCGCGACGCTGGAGCCGCCCGTTCAAACCGCAGACCGTATGGAGCGCCGCGCAGAACTGCAGGCGCTTGACGACTGGTATTTGGATGGGCGCGTCGCAGTCGCCGCCGGCGACGACGGGTTTTCCGGCGGACTGAATTGGGAACAGCGCGGCGAGAGGGCGGAGATCACGCTGCGCGGCCCGATGGGCGGGGCAGCGATCCTGATCCGCGTCGAAGGCGTACAGACTGTCGTCACCGACGAGCGCGGCGTGTCCTATGGCGGGGAAGACGCGCGCCGTTTCATCGAAGACAACATCGGCCCGGACTCGCCGCTTCCGATCGCGGAGATGCGCTACTGGCTCGTCGGTGCGCCGGCGCCGGGATCGCCGTATCGCGAAACGACGGGAGCGGGCGGATCGCTTTCGAATCTCGAGCAGTCGGGCTGGACCGTGCGCTATGACCGTTACCGCGCGGTCGGCAGTCTCGCGCTGCCGGTACGCATCGAGATGACGACCGAGGGGCTTCGTCTGCGCGTCGCGGTTTCGGACTGGCGCCTCACGCCATGAACGGCCCGTGGCCGGCGCCGGCCAAGCTCAATCTGTTTTTGCATGTCATCGGGCGCCGAGCCGACGGCTACCACGAAATCCAGACCGTCTATCAGCTCATCGACCTGCGGGACGAACTGAGCTTCGCGCCGCGGAACGACGGGGCGATTTGCCGGGTCGAAGAACCGGCCGATGTCGCCGAGGCGGAGGATTTGTGCCTGCGCGCCGCGCGGCGCCTGCAGGCGGAGGCTGCGACCACGAAAGGCATCGACATCCGGCTGGACAAGCGCATCCCGATCCAGGGGGGCCTCGGCGGCGGCAGCTCGGATGCGGCGACGACCCTCGTGGCGCTCAATGAGATCTGGGGCCTCGGCCTCGGGCCCGGGCGGCTCGCGGAGATCGGCCTCGAACTCGGTGCGGATATCCCCCTGTTCATTCATGGGCATAGCGCATGGGGCGAAGGGATCGGGGAGCGCCTGACCCCTCTGGAATTGCCGCAACAGCACTTTGCCGTCGTCTTTCCGGGGGTCGGGGTCCGTACCGCCGACGTCTTTCAGGCTTCTGAATTGACAAGGAAAACCCCCAAGACGACAATTCGCGGCTTCCTGAAGGCAGGTGGTCACAACGATTGCGAGCCGGTGGTGGCCGGACGCAGTCCCGAGGTGCGGAACGCACTTGCCTGGCTATCGAAGCGAGGCAGGGCGCGCCTGACCGGCACCGGCAGTTGCGTGTTCGCGGCATTCGACGATCGCGATGCTGCGGAGGCCGCTCTCGCCGGACTGCCCGGAGGCTGGCGCGGTTTCGTAGCTCGGGGCCTCGACCGTTCGCCCTTGCAGGAACGCCTGGCGGCGGAGCGGCTGTCCCGCGATGGCGGGAGGGTTTGAAAATGGGGTGTCGCCAAGTGGTAAGGCAACGGATTTTGATTCCGTCATGCGAAGGTTCGAATCCTTCCACCCCAGCCAGTTAGGGAGAGGCGCGTGGACCACTCCACGATGGCGGTGTTCACGGGCAATGCGAATCCGGGTCTCGCGCAGGACATCGCGCGGCACCTGATGCAGCCGCTCGGCCGCGCCCTCGTGGGCCGGTTCAGCGACGGCGAGATACAGGTCGAGATCATGGAGAACGTCCGCGGCAAGGACGTCTACCTGGTGCAGTCAACCTGTCCGCCGGCGAACGAGCACCTGATGGAGCTCCTGGTCATGGCCGACGCCTGCCGGCGCGCCTCGGCCGGGCGGATCACCGCGGTGATCCCGTACCTGGGTTATGCGCGGCAGGACCGGCGGCAGCGAGCGATGCGCGTGCCGATCACGGCGAAGCTGGTCGCGGACATGATCGGCTGCGCCGGCGTGAACCGCGTGCTGACGGTGGATTTGCATGCGGACCAGATCCAGGGCTTCTTCAACGTGCCGGTCGACAACGTATATGCGTCGCCGGTGCTGCTCGGCGAGGTCTGGAAGCAGAAGTACGACAAGATGATCGTGGTGTCGCCGGACGTCGG
>DASWIQ010000106.1:0-4509 GCA_036397615.1 Steroidobacteraceae bacterium | reverse complement strand
GCCGAAAGCCCGCTCGACTCGGCGACGGTCGAGTCGCTGCGCGAGACCGTGCACGGCGTGCTGTCCCAGCTGACCCCGCGCGAGGCGAAGGTGCTCCGCATGCGCTTCGGCATCGACCTCTCGACGGATCACACGCTCGAGGAAGTCGGCAAGCAATTCGACGTAACGCGCGAGCGCATCCGGCAGATAGAGGCGAAGGCGCTCAGGAAACTGCGGCACCCGAGCCGCAGCGAGCAGCTGCGGAGCTTTCTGATCGAGGATTGAGCGATGGGCCGGATTCTCCGACGCTTCGCTTCATGCACGCTCGGCGCCCTGATCGCCTCCGGCACCGCGGCCGATACAGCATCGAGTACCCTGCACATCGAAGTCACCGGTGGCGCGGACAGCCACGGTGAAATCGTCTTCTCATTCGCCGAAGACGGCGTCGATATCACCGAGATCCCAGTCGCGATTCCCAAGGGTACGCCCGAGAACAACGTCGCCCGCCGTATCCGCAAGGAACTGCGGCGGGCCCTGCCGAAGGATCAGTACGGCGTCGACATCAAGGGCGGCGAGAAGGTCCTCGTCTCCGCACGTGGGAATTCGAAGCATTTCGAGATCAGCCTCGTTCGCAGCACGGTCAGCGGGCCAGTCGTCGGTATCACGCGAGAATAGGCCCGCGGACCCAGCGGGCAGGCCGCCATCCCTGCTGCGCGAGCTTGCCGGCGCTCAGGTCTTGCCGGCTGTCTTCGTCGGGTCCGCCGTGCCCGTCGCCTTTGCCGCGGCTTCCTTTCTCTTGCGGATCATCCGCCGGATCGGAAACCAGAGGAAGCCGAGTATACCGGCGACGATCGCCGCGAGAAACGCCAGCACCGATCCCACGATGGAGAGGCCGGCGCCCGGGCCGACGTAGGCCGGGGCATCGGGCGACGCCGCTAGAATCGCGACGCCCACGAGGGCGGCCGCCAAGTCATGCTTCCGGATTTCGACTGTCACGCTCGACACCTCGCTGTTTTCGATACGGGCCGGCTCCATCAGTTCACGTAGCCGAGGCCGCGGAGCCGCTCCAGCGTCTCGGGATCCATCTTATACACGTCCCGCTGCTCTCCTTCCGTCAGCTTGCGCCAGGTTGCCAGATTCGCCGAGGCCAGGCTTGCGAGCGTTTTCTGACGCAGTTGTCGGACATAAAGGTCCGGCAGAAACGAGGCTACCGGCCTGACGCCATCCTTTCGGAAGCGGTACACGGCAGTCTTGACGAATGGCAAGGTGATTCGCCCGGGCCATCCCCAGGAGGAGCCGTGTAACTGCCATTCGCCGTAGAACAGCGACCCGCAGGCGCAAGTATCCTCTCGCGTCATCAACATCGCTTCCTCGGAAACCGTGATTCGCTCGCTCCAGCGCTCCGGATCGCCGCCATCGATGAGTCCGACGAGAGAATCGCCGAGCATGAGGAGCTCGCTGCGATCCACCGAGGCGAGCTCGAGGATCGTCGGCATGACGTCGATGAGTTGCACGGACTCGTCGATCCGTTTCGGTTCCGGAAAGCGCTTCGGATAGAAAATCATCAGCGGAACGTGGATCACCGGCCGCAGCCCGGGTGGTCCGTGTTCCCAGCGGCCCAATTCCCCCAGCCATTCGCCATGATCGGCGACGAAAACGAGCACCGTGTCGTCGAGGAGGTTCCGCGTGCGAAGCTCCTCGACGAATTGCGCCATCACTCCGTCGTTGTGCAGGATCTCGCCGTCGTAAAGCCGCCGGCGGGCCTCGGCGCTCGGGGTCTTCGCCCAGGCCGGATCGAGGGACTCGCTCCGCGGTAATGCTTCCTTGCCAACCATGGACTCGGCCGGCTCCTCCCGGTACCAGCGATCGAAGGGCGCCGGAGGATCGTATTCGCCGTGCGGGTCGAGCGCGTGCACGTAGGCGAAAAAATTCCGGTCGCTGTTCTCGTCGATCCATTCGAGCAGGCGCTCGCCGAAAACTTTTTCCGTTGCACCGCCCACGGTCTGCGGATCGAGCAGCGAGCTCATCCCCTGATGCAGGCCGGCATAGGTGCCGGCGTTGCCGTTCTGGAGAAAAGCGGCGGTCACGTACCCTTGAGCTCGCAGAATCTCCGCAAGCGTGAGGTACCGGTCGCTGAGCGTATCGGAGAAATTCAATACGCCGGTGGCCGTCGGATACAACGAGGTCATCAGCGCAGGCACGGACGGGCGCGTCTTCTCCGCCTGGGAGTGCGCGTTCAGGAACACGGCGCCGCCCTCGCCCATGAACTTCGTCCTCCACGGCGAAGTCTCGCGGCGATAACCGTGCGTGGACAGGTGATCGGCCCGCAAGGCGTCCTCGAGTATCAGGATCACGTTCAGGCGCCGCTCCACGGCCGAGCGGACGATCGGGTTGCTCCAGAACGCCACATTGCTGCCTGATCCCTGAACCGAGAAGGCAATCCGCACCGCCTGTCCGGCCCATCGACCTAGATCGATTCGCTGGTCCTGCCATTGCCTTGCATTGGCATTCGCGGCCTCAAACACGGTCGTCGATCCCTTGTCGGTGCTGACCGAAACCGCGAGGCGGAGCGCCGGCGCGTCGAACAGCGCAGCCGCGCCGAAACTCAGTTCGGGACTCTTCTCCGGAATCTCGATCGAATACTCGAGCGCCTGCCCGGGGATCATGTGCACCACAGGACGCAATTCGCTGTCTACGGTCTCGTGCGAGGTCCCGGCCTGCTCGAGCTGGTACTTCCACTGCCGCGAGACGACGCGGATGTAGTCGATCTCCACCCTTGCGCCGTCGGCATTGGAGGGCGCGATTGCGAGCCGGGAAATGCTCTCATCGTCTCCGACGCCATAGGCGAATGCATTCCTCGCGTCGACGACATAAGTGTGGAATTCGCCGTCGGCGATCAGGTCGAGACTGAACTCCTGTTCCCCGAGCTTCGCCTCGCGTCCCTTCGCAGCCCAGGCGATCTTGAATCGATTGCCTTTGTCGGCGCGGGCGCGCATGACGAAGTCCGCGACCTGCGCGAGCGGAATGTCGAGCGGCTCCTCGGTCGAGAGGTAGTCGCCGAGATGATGCGTCACGACGAGCAGGCCCCCGGCCTGATTCATGTGCGAGCGCCCGTCGGCCGAAATGAGCTTCGGCCCGCCGGCGCCATCGAACTCGAGGCGGAACTGGAACTCGTTGCCGGGTTCGAGCGCCGAATCCGGCGGCTTCCCGCTGATCTTCGCCGCGTGAAGATTGTCGTCGAAGCGGTAGAACTTGCCGTTGTTCGGGTTGGGCGGCAGCCGGGCGAGCGTCAGGTCCTGATACTCCGGAATCGCGCGGCTGCTCACGGCCTCGGCGCGCTCGATCAGCGCCCGGGCGCTCCGGTTCAGGCCGGCGGCATCGAGCCGCAGGGCATTGACGACGTGAAGCGCCAGGAAAAGCCCGAGGGCTGCCGCGACAATCCAGGCGAAATATCGCACCGGTCTATTGAAGCGTGGCATCGTTCCCGCTTCCGTTTGCGGCCGCCGCGGACCTTGCCGGCGGCCGGACAAAGCTCCCGCGGATCAAGCCGGGCACTTCGGCGATCGATCGCAGGCTGCCGACCTCCCGGAAGGAAGTGAAAAGCACGCCCGGCACGAGCGAGGGATCGACGCAATGGTCCCCGCTCCAGTTTTTCCGGTTGTCCACGACGAGCGCCGCCGGGACGCCGCCGAGTGCCGTCTGCCATGACGCGCGAAATCCCGCGGCGAATCCGATGACGAGGTCGGGCGCGTGGCCGGTCTCGCCGCCCTCATAGATGCTCGCAGCGTCGTACACTTTCAGCACGACCGGCGAGCCCGTGACCGGGTCGACGAAGCCGCCCAGTTTCTCCGAGATCTCCTGCTTGAGCCGCGCCACCTCGCCCGCACGGACGACGCCGAGCCGCTCGCGACCCTGGAGATTGAGATAAATCCCGTTGAGCCCGGAGGCATAAGCCTTCGTTCGCGTCCAGTCCACATTGGTGAAGAGCGATTCCGACGGCGGCTGGCCGGGTTTCAGCGTCATGAAGCCCTGCTCCACCAACCAGCGGTTCACGTGGACGCTGCGCCTGAAAGTCGTGAACCCGTGGTCGCTCAGGATAATGAGCCGGTCTTCCGGCCCGAGCATGCCGAGCGTCTTTCCGACGATCCGGTCCGCCTCGCGGTAGATCCACTCGATCGCGCCGCGCGCCTCCTTGCCCGTCGTCGCATACAGTGGATGCCCCTCGTCGAAGCCGCGGTAGAACATGTGGCTGACGCGGTCCGTCTGCACGAATGCGACGACCACGAGTTCGCTGTCCTTGCGTTTGAGCGTGTCGTAGAGCATGGCTTCGTTCTCGGCGAGGATCGTCCTGACCATGTCGAGGTAAGCCTTGTCGCTGATGAAGCCTTCGTTCAGCGACCAGGTCTCCTCCGGCATGCCGATCGTGTGGTAGAGACCGATGCTTTCCGCCAGCGCCGCCGCGTACTCCGGCGGCGAGGTGATCGGCTGAACCGGATCGCGCGGATCGATCTGGATCGGCGACACGTACAA
>DASWIQ010000105.1:0-3651 GCA_036397615.1 Steroidobacteraceae bacterium | reverse complement strand
GAAGGTGGCGCTGAGCGAAGGCTCGGCACTTGTCGCCGAACCGCCTTCTGCCGTGGATGGACCGTCGTCGGCATGCGGCTTGCTCATCCCGGCCTGGATACGCGTTACCCCGTCCGGGGCAATCTGGAACGCCCAGGCCAGAACCAGGGCCAAGGGGAAGCCGATCATGGCGACCACGATGATCAGAGTGTCCGACCAATCCGGAAGACCGAGCGGTTTCTCGACGGCGACGATGATCTGTACCAGCAACCAGGCCACCACCGCGTAGACGGCGGCGACGCGAAAGACCTTCCGCCGCTTGAGTTCCCTAAGGAGGGGCGTCATCTCGCTCCGTGCGATCCTCGAAGACCAATAGTACCGACTTCGTCCCGTCAACGACGATTTGTATGGGCGCATATCCCGTCGAGTCCTGCGTCGGAAGGCGTGGCCACGAATCAGCTACGCCTGCAGAAATGACAAGGGCCCAGCTTTCGCGAGGCCCTTGTCAGTGTCTGGCGCGCCCGGCAGGATTTGAACCCCCTCTACCGTTAGGTCGAGGTGTCCACTTTATCGAATGAGGTTCCCCTTCCGAAGCAAGAAGCGGTTAGGTGGATGTCCCGGACCTGGTCCTGCTCGCCCGTGTCGGCGATCCGATGAAGGGTCTAGATCGCCCGCGCCTGCACGACGATCGCTTGTCCATAGCCTGAATAGGGATTGCCGCCCGCCGCCGCCAGCGCGTCGGCAACCTTCCCGATCACGATATCGAGTGGGACGCCCCGCCCTTCCAGGAGCGCCGACCTCGGCGTGCCGCGGACCTGGCCGGTCGCGATGGCTTTGGGGTCCGCCCCCTCGATCGCAATCCGCTTCGTTTCGATCAGCGTCTCGCCGAAGCCCGCAGCCGCGAGCAGCTGCCGCAAGTCTTCCGTGTCGTGCATGTCGTACGGGATCCGAAATCGCATTTCGCTGTCCCCAGGGAACATCGCTTCGATCACTGCGGCGTTGACCGCGGCGTGCGGGTTTTCCTCTATTCGATCCCATACGTTGAACAACAGAGTGCCGCCGATCGCGAGAACCCGGCGCGCCTCCCTAAGCATGGCCTGTCGATCCGGCACGAACATGATGCCGAACCCGCAGACAACCGCGCCGAACGTGTGATCTTCAAATGGCAGCGCGAGCGCATCGGCTTCCTGCCATTCGATGCCATTGCCCTCGCCGAGCTTTCGGCGCGCGTAGTCGAGCATCGCGGCACTCAGGTCCGTCGCGACGACGCGCACGGCTGAATCGACGCGCTCGCGCAGCCGCCGCGTCACGAGGCCGGTGCCGCAGGCGATCTCCAGGACGTCGCCGGGCGGCCGGCTAGGGAGGCGTCGCACGAGGTCGGCCGCGAACGGGTCGAACCAGAGCGGGCCGATGCAGTCGTTGTAGTAGGCCGGTTCAGTAAAGCCGGACGGAGCGCCCTGTCGCAAGACTACACGCTGCCGGGGATCGTGACGCCGGGCCTTGGCGGCGTCGGCAGGATCTCGGTGTCCATGTACGCCCGAAATTCAGCGGACAGCCAGTGCTTTCGGTCTTCCCAGTATGCGGGGAAGGCAGCCATGGACTTGTAGTCGATCATGAGCTGGGTCATGCCGCTCCAATGCGCTTCGCTGATTGCATTCTCGCGTTTCAGCAGGTACGCATTTTCGTAGATGCGCAACAGATTGCTCGTAAACGTCCAGTAGCGCACGCGCGTCGGACCGCCCAATTGCGTCTTGTGACCCGCTTCGACCAGGATTTCGGCGAGCCCCTGATCCGATGCCAGCAGACTGAACATGCTGCGCAGGTCGCCGGTCAGCGCATGCGCCGTGCCTTGACGTAGCGCCTTCGTGTTCTGGCGCAGCTGAAGCGCAAGGTAGATCAACGTCGCAATGACGCCGAAGGAGGCAACGATGTCGCCAAGAGCCCCGAGTTCGGAGATCGACATGTGCGTTCTCCCTTTCCCGCCGCAGCGCGCAGGCTAGCCGGCTGCCGCCAGGCGGGCGAGATCGAGGGCTTTCATGCCGATTTCACCGCCGAGCAGCGCGGCTTCGCGGTTGAGCGCCGAGATCACGCCCTCCAGCAGGGTCGAGCGGCCGTCGCCGATCCTCGCGGTCATCGACGAGACCGCGGCAGCGGCGATACCCGCCTCGCCCAGGACCTGGAGCGAGGCAATGCCGGCATTCTCGATGCCCATCGAGGCGTCGTTGCCGATGCTGAGTCTCGGCCGGATCTTGGCGACGTACTCGCCCGCGGGCAGAGCGGCGTGCGAGCCGGTCGCCATCACCTGGCCCTCGTCCTGCGCCGTCATCAGCGCTACGGAATCGACGCTCGCAATGCCGCGGCGCTTGCCCTCGGCCTTTTCGTGGACATAGCGCGTCTCTTCGCGCGGCTCGGGCGCGGTGTGGGGCAGCGGCGCGTTGCGCAGCCGTTCGGCGGCGTCGCGGCAAGTCATGCCGGCCGTCATGCCGCATGCCGCCGCGATCCGATTTACCCGGCTGAGGATGCCTCGGCGCATCAGGTCGTCGCCGTCACCGATGCGTGCCGAGCTCGCTGCCACCGCCGCGACCGCCATGCCGAGCTTTTCCGCCCAAGCCAGGCCCGACACGCCGGCCTCGTCCAGGCCGATGCCGGCGTCGTGCAGGATCGCGGCGCGGGCACGGGCACGAGCCGCGAGATAGACGGTGAAGATCGCGGAATGGCTGCCACTCACCACCACCGAGCCCTGCGTCTCCGGCGGCAAGCGCGTGGACGATGGCGTCACGATGATCCGAACGGTCGACCCCATCTTCAGTCCTTTCGCGGCAAACCGGGATGTGCGGGCCAGTCTACGCCCTTTCCCCTGACGCAGAATCGGCAATTGCCCGACGAAGGCGTGTGTAAGAATCAACTACGCGCAGAAATGAAGAGGCCCCAGCGTTCGCTGAGGCCTCTTGTAAGAATCTGGCGCGCCCGGCAGGATTTGAACCCACGACCCCTTGGTTCGTAGCCAAGTACTCTATCCATCTGAGCTACGGGCGCGAGGGCGAGGATTATACCGGAAGGCCCCTCAGAATCCCCAGTAATCCAGCCCTTCCGGCAGCGGCTCGCCGTGCGCCAGCGAGGCGAGCTTCGCGAACTGCCCCTCCGCATAGAGCAGCGGCTTGCCCTTCTTGCCGAACAGCACCTGCTGCACCTGCCCCAAAAAAACGGTGTGCGAGCCGTGCGCGAGCTTCTTCGTCACGCGGCAGTCGAAGGACACCAGCGCGTCCACCAGCACCGGCGAGCCGGTGGCGAGCTTCGACCACTCGCGGGAATCGAACCGCTTATCGCCCGACTGCGCGCCGGAAAACAGGTTGGACAGGTCGGAGTCCTCCGCGCGCAGCAGGTTGACGCTGAACGCCCGGCTCTTCGCCACGCCGGTGTGGGTGGCGGACTTCCGGTTCAGGCACACCAGCAGCGTCGGCGGCTCCGCTGCGACCGAGCACACCGCGGTCGCCGTCATGCCATAGCGGCGCCCGCCGTGCGCGGCGGCGATGATGCTCACCGCGTGCGCCAGGCCGCGCATGCCGAGCTTGAACTGATCGGCGTTGACCGGCTTGTCCACGCACGCGATTATTGCACGCGTCCTTTCGCGGAGAAGAACATGACCGAGCACGGCTTTCTTTACCAGGCTCT
>DASWIQ010000104.1:0-7494 GCA_036397615.1 Steroidobacteraceae bacterium | reverse complement strand
GTCCCACTTGTCGAACTCGATCCCGAGGTCGCGCTCGACCCAGGGAAAGGCGTTCTCCTGCCCGATCGCCAGGATCACGTCGTCGCAGGGGATGAAGACTTCTTCGACCACGCGCTGGCTCCGGATTTCCGCCCCGTCCATCTCGTACTCGATCCGCTCGAAGGTCATTCCATCGAGTTTTCCGTTCTCGACGACGAAGGCTTTCGGCGCATGATTCACGATGATCGCGACCTGCTCTTCCTCCGCGTCCTCGAGTTCCCACTCGGAGGCCTTGAAGAATCCGCGGGGCTTTCGCGCCATCACCTCGACGCGCTTCGCGCCGAGCCTGAGTGAAGTGCGGCAACAATCCATCGCAGTGTTGCCAACGCCGATGATCAATACGCGTTCGCCGATCCTGTCGACATGCTCGAAGGCCACCGATTCGAGCCACGCGATGCCGATGTGGATCCGATCCGAGTCCTTGCGGCCCGGCAGGCTGAGCTCCTTTCCTTTCGGCGCGCCGGTGCCGATGAACACCGCGTCGAATCCGCCCGTATTCAGCAGTTCACGCAAGCTCGCAACCGGCGTGCCAAGCCGAAGGTCCGCGCCCATGCCGATGACGTAGCCAATTTCCTCGTCCAGCACCTGCGCCGGCAGCCGGAAGGCGGGAATGTTCGTACGCATCAGCCCGCCGGCCGTCCCGTACTGTTCGAAGATCACGACTTCGTAGCCGATCGGCAGCAGGTCATTGGCGACCGTGAGCGTCGCGGGACCCGCGCCGATGCAGGCAATGCGCTTGCCGTTCTTCCGTGCCGGCGGCTTCGGCAGCCGCGGCGTGATGTCATCCCGGAGATCCGCCGCCACGCGCTTCAGCCGGCAGATGGCGACCGGCTTCTCCTCAACCCGCCGGCGCCGGCAGGCGGGTTCGCAGGGCCGGTCGCAGACCCGTCCCAGGATGCCAGGGAAAACGTTCGATTCGCGATTGACGATGTAGGCGTCCGAGTAACGGCCCTGCGCGATCAGCCGGATGTATTCGGGAACGTCCGTATGCGCCGGGCAGGCCCACTGGCAATCGACCACCTTGTGGTAGTAGTCGGGATCTGCCGTGTTGGTCGGTTGCATGCAGGGCCAGTCTCGCCGCTTCTCAGCCGTTCAGTATAGCGGGCGGCGCAGTCGAAGCAGGCTGGCGTGCAGCTGCCTGCCCGCGGTCGACGAGATCCGCAATGCGCGTCGCGGTTTCGAGCGCTCGCAGGCCGTCTTCCCCGGTCACGACCGGCGGAATGCCCCGCTCCGCGGCGTCTAGGAATGCCACGATCTCGGCCAGCAGGGCATCGCCTGGATCGAAGCTCCGCTCCTGCATCTCCACTTTCGGCATCGCGTTCTCCTCGATCACTGCCGGACGCCGGACGACCGTCAGCAGCTTCTGTTGCAGGTCGATCGAGAGATAGGCGTCCGCCTGGAAGATGCGGAGCTTCCGCTCCGACTTCATGCTGATGCGGCTCGCCGTAACGTCGGCGACGCAGCCATTCGCGAAGCGGATGCGCGCATTCGCGATGTCGATTTCGTCGGTGAACACCGGCGCACCCACGGCGTCGATCGACGCAATCGGTGAGCGGACGATGTGTTCGATCAGGTCGATGTCGTGGATCATCAGGTCGAGGACGACGCTCACGTCGGTCCCCCGCGGCTTGAATGGCGCGAGACGGTTCGATTCGATGAATCGCGGATTGTCGAGCTCGCCGGCCACGGCGACGATCACCGGGTTGAATCGCTCGAGGTGGCCGACCTGCAGCACGCGACCCGCGACCGAGGCGAGCCCGATCAGCTCGCGCGCCTCGTCCGCGGTGGCCGTGATCGGTTTTTCGACGAGCACATGCGCGCCCGCGCGCAGGAAATCACGCGCCACCGGATGATGCAGCGCGGTCGGC
The DNA here is from genome assembly GCA_036397615.1 of Steroidobacteraceae bacterium. Taxonomy (GTDB): domain Bacteria; phylum Pseudomonadota; class Gammaproteobacteria; order Steroidobacterales; family Steroidobacteraceae; genus SCUD01. The sequence continues at coordinate 5,587 of DASWIQ010000104.1, read as the reverse complement.
GTCGCAATGCTGACGGCGTCCACGCGGCCGAGCAACTCGCGGTAATCGGCGTGGGTTGCGACTCCGAGTTCGGCATGCAGCCGCTCACGCGCTTCCCGCACCGGGTCCGCAATCCCGACGAGCTCGCATTGCGCGAGGTCCGCGTACTTCTGGGCGTGGAAGCGGCCGAGGTAGCCGGCGCCGACGACGGCGCAGCGCAATCGCGTCATGTCGCGGACAGTATAGCCGCGCTGCCGCGCGTCTTGCCGCCGCCGGGCCGGCGGCTCAGACTGACCGCAATGGCCTGGACCGGTCCTTTCGTCAGATGGTTCGAGGGCCTGTCGCCGACCTGGCGGCGGGAACTCCGGATTGCGGCCCTGTGGTTCGGCTTCGGGCTGCTCGTCATGCCGTTTCTCATTTATCTCGCGGGCGTCCTGACTCTCGGCCCCTACGAGGGCGGCCTGCTGTCATTCCTGGGCTCGCTGCTCCTCGCCTTCGTCACGGCGACGCCCACGGCCTGGCTCCTCGTCGCGGGGCCATATCTGCTCTTCACCGCGGTCCGACTGCTGACACGGCCGCTGCGGCGACCGGGTTAAGGCTCAATCCTCCGCAGGTTTGCGACTCGCCGCGCTTTTCTCGCGTACGACGCGGAATTCGTTGCCCTCATACCATTCCGGCCAGGTCTCCGCGTTTGCGACGCGCGCCCCGACCTCGAACAGAAGGCGCAGATCTTCGATCGAGCCGCTGACGTCCCAGGACTCCGTGTATTCGTCGTCCGGCTTGTGATAGCGATGGGTGTCGTAGTCCGCTTTCAGTCGCTGGCCCGTGCCGGGCGGCGCATCGCGCAGGTCCGTGCCTGATTTGATGTAGAGCGATGGCACGCCGGCCTTTGCAAAATTGAGGTGGTCGGAGCGATAGAAGTAACCGGCCTCGGGCCGCCGGTCGGGCGTCAGCGCGCGCTTCTGGGATTTCGCGGCGGCGGCCAGGAGGTCTTCGAGGCCGGACGCTCCGAAGCCGATCACTTCAAGATCCTTCGCCCGACCAAGCGGATACAGCGCGTCGATATTGAAGACGGCCGCAGTCTTTTCGAGCGGCACGAGCGGCCGTTCGGCGTAGTACTCCGAGCCGATCAGGCCGGATTCCTCGGCGGTGACCGCAAGGAAGACGACTGAGCGCGAGGCGCCGGGCAGTAGGTCGCGGAAGCCGTGGGCGATCGTGAGGATGCCCGCGACGCCGGTCGCATTGTCCACCGCGCCGTTGTAGATGCGATCCTCGCCTACCTCCTCGGCGACGCCCAGGTGATCCCAGTGCGCGACGAAGACGACGTATTCGTCCGGCCGGTCCTTGCCCGGCATTACGCCCGCGAGATTTGGCGATCGCTTGTGCCGGATCGTGTTCGTCACGCTGCCTGTTGCGGTGACTCCGAGCGGCACCGGCTTGAATCCGCGTTTCACAGCGGCTGCCTTCAGTTCCTCGAGATCCTGGCCCGCCAGTTCCATGAGCTGGCGCGCGCGATCCTGGGTGATCCAGCCTTCGAGCGCCGCTCGATCCGCGTTGCCGTCCGGCCGGTCGAGATAAAACTGTGAGCCGGACCACGAGTTCCTGACGACACCCCAGTCATAGGCCGCGGGCGCCGTCTCATGGATGATGATCGCCCCCGCCGCGCCCTGGCGGGCTGCCTCCTCGAACTTGTAGGTCCAGCGGCCGTGATAAGTCATCGCCTTGCCGCGGAAGAGCGTCTCGTCGCCGGTCACGAAACCCGGGTCGTTGACCAGGATCAGCGCGGTCTTGCCGCGCATGTCGAGACCCGCATAGTCGTTCCATCCATATTCCGGCGCGACGATGCCGTAGCCGACGAAGACGACGTCGCTGCCCGCGATCGAGGACTCCGGCCGCACGCGTCGCGTGCCGATCACCATGTCGTCGCCGTAGGCGAGGGTCATGCCGCCCGCGCCCTTGTTGAACGAGAGGCGCGGGTCGGCGGCCGTGATCTCGACGAGCGCCACTTCCTGGCGGAAATCGCCGCCGCTCACGGGCTGCAGTCCGAGTTCGAGAAACTCCTTCTCGAGGTACTCGATCGTCCGGCGCTCTCCCTCGCTTCCGGGGGCGCGCCCGGCAAATTCGTCGGCTGAAATCGCCGCGATATGGGCGCGGTATGCCTCCCCGTTGATCGCGGTCGCGGCTTTCTTGAGCATCTTGTCGTCGGCGTTGAAGGCGCCGAGCGTCAGCGCTGCGACGATCGGGATGAACAGCAGCCGGAACCGGATGTCGAATGGCCTCATGTATTCCCCTCAATTAGCCGGAAGGCGGCCAGTAATACCAGCCGATGGCGGCCATGGCGAGCCACATTGCCGCCTGGGCCAGCCAGCGCCAGGGCCGCTCGCGCTGCAGTCCTACAAAGGCCAAACCCGCGGCAGCCGAGAGGGCCGCGAACAGGCCGGCGGAGACCGCAAGTCCGGCGTATTCGCGGCCGACCGCCGGTTGCTGGCCGGCCGTCAATGCGAATATGACAACGATCATGCCGAGAACGAGTGCGATGGAGGCCGCAGAGCCGAGGACGACACCGGTCAGAAAGCCGAGTGGCCGCATCCGAAGGTCCTCCCGAGCGTGAAGCCGGTACTTGATACCGCGCCCGCCCGCCCATAGCCTGTCTCGACCGGGTGCGGCCCCTGGGGGCCGCCTAAGGAGCAGTTTAGCAGCCATGACACCCTGGCTCAGAGCGCCCACGTCGTCCCGACTGCGCGCCTTCGTCGCGCTGATCATCGGCGCGGGCGTCTTTGTCCTCGCCGGCTCCGGCCCGGACCGCACGGCACTCACCCCCGCGATCACGCCGGCCGTCGCCTCCTCCGGCGAGCTGGTCGCGAGCGAACGGCATCGCCGGGTGATGCGGCTCGTGTCCGAAGTGGTCGAGCGCCAGCACTACCGTCAGACGGCTCTCGACGACGCGATGTCTTCCCAGATCTACGAGCGTTACCTCGAGGCCCTCGACGGCAGCCGCAGCTATCTTCTCGCTTCCGACATCGCGGAGTTCGAGCGATTCCGCTACCAGCTCGACGATGCGATCGAGAAGGCCGATGCGGGGCCCGCGTTCCAGATCTTCACCCGCTACCAGGAACGCAACCGCGAGGTCCTGCGTCACGCGATCGCGCTCCTCGACGTCGAACCCGATTTCACGCTCGATGAATCCTTCCGCTTCGACCGCACGGACGAAGGCTGGACGTCCTCGGCGGATGAATTGCACGAGCTGTGGCGCAAGCGCGTAAAAAACGACGCCCTGTCGCTGCTGCTCGCCGGCAAGACCTGGCCTGAAGCCAGCGACACGCTGCGCAAGCGTTACGAGCGCGTCGCGAAGCGCATCGAGCAGATCACGGCCGACGACGTGTTCGAGACGTTCATGAACGCGTACTCGCACGTCTACGATCCGCATTCAAACTATCTGTCGCCGCGGAATTCAGAGGAATACAACATCGCGATGAGCCTCTCCTACGAGGGGATCGGCGCATCGTTGCAGCTTGTCGACGACCACGTGACCATCATGAACGTGCTGCCGGGCGGGTCCGCGGCGGCCTCGACCGAGATCAAGGTCGGTGATCGCATCACCGCAGTCGGCCAGGGCGAGACGGGCGCCCTGACCGACGTGGTGGGCTGGCGGCTCGACGACGTCGTCCAGCTCATCCGCGGCCCGGTCGATACGGTGGTGAGGCTCCAGATACTCCCTGCCGCCGCGACGCCCGGCGCGACGGAAAATCAGCTGTCGCTCAAGCGCGCCAAGATCACGCTTGAATCGCAGGCCGCGAAGAAGGAAGTGCATACCCTCCATCGCGGCGACCGCGACGTGCGCATCGGCGTCATTTCCGTGCCGAGCTTCTATCAGGATTTCCAGGCCAGAATGAAAGGCGACGCGGAGTTCCGAAGCACCACCCGGGACGTCCGCCGGCTGATCGACGAACTCAGGGCCGAAAACATCGAGTCTCTCGTCGTCGACCTGCGCGACAACGGCGGCGGCCATCTTTCGGAAGCGACGAGCCTCGTCGGGCTCTTCGTCGAGCGCGGTCCGATCGTCCAGCTGCGAGAAACCGGCGGCCGCATCGAGGTGCTCGACGATCCGGAACCGGGCGTTGCCTGGCATGGGCCGCTCGTCGTCCTCGTCAACCGTGCGAGCGCCTCGGCATCGGAAATCTTTGCCGGCGCGATCCAGGACTATCACCGCGGACTCGTCGTGGGTCAGCAAACCTACGGCAAGGGCTCGGTGCAGAACCTCTATCCGCTCGATCGCTACGCGCTCGGTCCGAAGGCGGGTTTCGGGCAGCTTACCGTGACGATCGGCAAGTACTACCGCGTGACCGGCGACAGCACTCAGCATCGCGGTGTCGAGCCGGACATCACGCTGCCCTCGCTCCTCAACACCGACGACATCGGCGAAAGCACGCGTGAAAGCGCCCTGCCGTGGGACCGCATCAATGCGACGCGCTTCACGCCGGAAGCTTCGGAGCTTCCCGTCGTTTCGGAGCTCTCGCGCGTGCACGAGGCGCGCGTGGCGCACAATCCGGACTTCGTCGCCCTCCAAGGCGACGTGGATGCACTCGAGCAGCTGCGCAGCCAGCTGGACGTCTCCCTGAACCTCGTGAAACGCAAGGCCGAGCGGGATGCCATCGACGCCGAGCGTCTCAAGCGCGAAAATGCGCGCCGCGCGGCCCGGGGACTCGAGTCGCTTGCGAATATCGGCGCGCTGGACAGTGCCGAGGCACCGGATGCCGTACTCGACGAAGCCGTGGAAATTGCCGCCGACGCCGCGGAGTTGCCCGCGAATCAGGAACCTGCCCGCCTTAGCTGATTCGGTTTCGATCCTTCGCCCGACTTCCTGGAAATTCAAAGGGTTACGCAGTCGCGTATTCCTTTAGTGTTATACTTGACTACAACACTAAGGAACCGTAGCATAGCGCCATCTGATCGCCTGGAGCCGACCGCGATGTTCAACGTAGCCCGCATCGAGACCGTCAACACTGCTGGGGCCCGCGTAGGACTTGCGGTCCTCATCATCGCGACCGCGCTCGTCCTCGTCGCCTGCGGCGACGCCAACGGCGACAGCGCCGGAAAGGACGGCAAGCAAGTGGTCCCGGCAGTGCCGGTCGAAATCGCGGCCACGCAGCGGGCCGAGATGGCGGCGCTGTACACGGGAACCGCTCCCGTCGAATCCGAACGCAGGGCCCTCGTGATGCCCAAGGTCCAGGGCGAGATCCGGCAGGTTCTCGTGGACGAGGGCCAGCGCGTGCGTGCGGGACAGCTGCTTGCGCGCCTGGATGGAGACAAGCTCCGCCTGGAAGTCGCGCTCTATGAGGCGACCATGCGCAAGCTCGAGCGCGACTATCAGCGCAATCTCGAGTTGCAGCAGAAGGGCCTGGTGAGCGCAACGGCGCTCGACAATCTCAAGTACGAACTCGAGGCCGCCAAGGCCAACTGGGAACTCGCCCGGCTGCAACTTTCGTACACCGACATCCGCTCTCCGATCGACGGCACGGTGACCATACGCCTCGACGTCGTGAAGGTCGGCAACACGGTGACACCGGTAGGCGGCGTCATCCAGAACGCGCAAAGCGCGTTATTCGCG
>DASWIQ010000103.1:0-11893 GCA_036397615.1 Steroidobacteraceae bacterium | reverse complement strand
GCCTTCAGGCGCGATGGGGCGACGGCGAGCGGATGATAGGCGTAGCGGCCGGTGTGGAGAATCTGCATGCAGATTCTCCCGCCGGCTTCGTGAACGGCGTTCGTGACGAGCCTGTGACGGGCGAGATGGCGGCGTCCGCTCAGCGTGCCTGCGAACGGCTTGGTCCATCCCGCGGCGTTCGGCGCAATGCCGCCGGTGACGATCAGCCCGACCCCGCCTCGCGCTCGTTCGGCGAAGTACGCGGCGAGCTTCGGGTAATCCTCGGCCCGATCCTCCAGGCCCGTGTGCATCGAACCCATCAGCACGCGGTTCGGCAGCGTCGTGAATCCAAGATCGAGCGGCGCCAGCAGGCGAGGAAACGGGTTCGGCGTCACGCGCGCAATCATATAGCATGCGCTCGTCATGAATCCCGTGGTCGAGGTCCGCGAACTCGTCAAGCAGTATCCCGGCGTGCGCGCCGTGGACGGCGTGTCCTTCACGATCGAACCCGGAGTCTGTTTCGGTCTGCTCGGCCCGAATGGCGCCGGCAAGACGACGACCGTCGAAATGATGGAGGGCGTCACCGTGCCGACGTCCGGCAAGGTGCTCTACCGGGGCGAGCCGCTCGGCGCGCGTTTTCGCGCCGAGGCCGGCATCCAGTTCCAGAAAACTGCGCTCCAGGAATTCCTGACCGTGCGGGAGACACTGCAGCTCTTCAGGCGTCTTTATCACCGCGGGCGCAGCGTGGACGAGTTGATCCGCCTCTGCGCGCTCGAGCAGGTGGCGGACCGCGACAACCGTAAGCTCTCCGGCGGACAGATGCAGCGCCTGCTGCTCGCAATCGCGCTCGCGAACGATCCGCAGGTCCTGTTCCTCGACGAGCCGACGACCGGTCTCGATCCCCAGGCACGGCACAATTTCTGGGACCTGATCCGATCGATCAAGGCGGAGCGCCGCACGGTGCTCCTGACGACGCACTACATGGAGGAAGCCTATTTTCTCTGCGACACAATCGCGATCATGGATCGCGGCCGCATCATCGCCGAGGGTCAGCCCTCGCGCCTCCTGAAGGAGCATTTCGACGACGTCGTTCTCGAATTGCCGCGCGAGGATTTCAGGGGCGAGCCGTCGGACTTTCCCCTTCCCGTGCTGTTTGCGAACGAGCGGGCCGAGATTTCGACATCCGACGTCGAGAGCGCGTTGCGGGCCCTGCTCGACCGCGGCGTGCCGCTCAAGCATTTGCGGATCCGGCCGCGCAATCTCGAGGATCTCTTCCTCGAGCTCACCGGGCGGGAGTTGCGCACGTGAACCTGCGGCGCATGGCGGCCATCTGGCACGCCCGGAATCTCGAATTCCTGCGCGACCGATCGACGCTCGTTTTCAATTTCCTGTTTCCGCTGGCGCTCGTGATCGCATTCGCCGTCATCTTCGGCAGCGGCGCCCAGGACCTCTTCAAGATCGGCGTCGTGACGCCCGCCGGATCGGCGCTCGATACCCGATTGCATCCGTTTCTCGGGACGCGGCACGTCGATTTCTACCGCGTCGATGCCGCCGACGTCGATGCCGCCGTGCGCAAGGTGGAGCGCCACCAGGCGGATCTGCTGCTCGACTTGCGGAGCTCCCCGCGCTACTGGATCAACGAGGATTCGCCGAAAGGCTATCTCGCGGAGAAGCTTCTGCTCGAATCCGCGGATCATGACGCCGCGCGCCAGCCGGTGACCGGTGCGGCAGTGCGCTACGTCGACTGGCTCCTGCCGGGCGTGCTTGGAATGAACATGATGTTCAGTTGTCTGTTCGGCGTCGGTTATGTCGTCGTGCGCTACCGGAAGTCGGGCTTTCTGAGGCGCCTGTCCGCGACTCCGGTGACCGCCGCCGAATTCGGCGCCGCCCAGATCCTGTCGCGACTCGTCCTGACCATCAGCGTGACGTCGCTCATCTATGGCGCCCTCGCGCTCCTGGTCCCCTTCCGGAATGAAGGTCACGTGCTCGTGCTCCTGCTGATCGCGGTGATCGGCGCGATGTCGATGATCGCCTTCGGCTTCATGATGGCGGCGCGCATCGCGAGCGAGGAACTCGCGAACGGGGTGATCAATCTCGCGTCCTGGCCGATGATGCTCCTGTCCGGCGTCTGGTTTTCGCTCGAAGGAGCGCCGATGTGGCTTCAGCATGTCGCCCGCGCGCTGCCCCTCACCCAGATGCTCGAGGCTGCGCGAGCCGTGATGCTGGATGGCGCGGGACTCGTTCAGGTGCTGCCGCAGATCGGCTGGCTTGCCGCGATGACGATCCTGTTCCTGGTCGTCGCGGCGACGGGATTCCGCTGGCGCCCCGCTTGATTCCTGTCAAGGCGGCGGCCGACCCCGGGTCTGTGGCAGACTCTGCCACCCGGGGCGCCTGACCGAAAAGAACGCTTGGACAAATCCGAATTGCTCAAACAATTGCGCATCGATCGCGATGCGCCGGACGAGGGATCGTCGCCGCGACTGCGGCTCTGGATCGGCCTCGGGATCGCGCTCGTCCTGATCGTTGCGGCCCTCGCCTGGTATGTCAGTCGCGATGAGGCGATCGAGGTGACTGTAGCTGCGGCACGCGCGATGCCGGCGACGAGCGCGGGCACTTCGGTCCTCGACGCGACCGGCTATGTCACGGCGCGGCGCCAGGCCACCGTGTCCGCGAAGATCACGGGCAAGGTGCGCGAGGTGCGCATCGAGGAAGGCCAGCGTGTCGCCGCCGGCGAGATCCTGGCGACCCTCGACGATTCCGAGGCGCTCGTCGAGGTGGAACTCCGCCGCGCACAGGTGAGGTCCGCCCGGGCGCAGCAGGCGGAGGCCGAGGCGTCGGGCGCCAATGCGGAGCGCGAATACGTCCGCCAGCAGGAACTCGCGGGACTGAAGCTGACCAGCGTCTCCGCGCTCGACGCGGCGCGGACTCGGACCGAGGAGCTCCGCGCGCGGGCGTCGAGCCTGAAGAGCGCCGTGCGGGTCGCGGAAGAAGCCCTGAATGCCGCCCAGGTCCAGCTCGACAATACGATCGTGCGCGCGCCGTTCGCGGGCGTGATCACGGTCAAGGCCGCCCAGCCCGGCGAGATGATCTCGCCGGTCTCCGCGGGCGGCGGCTCGATCCGGACCGGCATCGGCACCGTCGTCGACATGGATTCCCTCGAGATCCAGGTGGACGTCAGCGAGGCCTACATCAATCGCGTGCAGCCCGGCCAGAAGGTCGAAGCCGTGCTGAATGCGTATCCTGAATGGCGAATCCCCGCGGAGGTGATCGCGATCGTGCCGACCGCGGATCGCTCCAAAGCGACGGTCAAAGTCCGCATCGCGCTCGGAACCAAAGACTCGCGCATCGTGCCTGAGATGGGCGTGCGCGTGGCGTTCCTCGAATCGCAGACGGCGGATGACAGCGCGCCGCCTCCGCCCCGCGGCGTCCTGGTGCCGTCCCAGGCCGTCCGGCAGGATGCGGGCAGGGACGTCGTATACCTGATGCGCGAGGGGCGGGCGGAACGGCGTGCGGTGACGCTCGGCGGAACTCTCGGCGACAGCCGCCAGGTGCAGACCGGCGTCTCGGTCGGCGATTCCGTGATCGTGGAAGCGCCCGCTGTTCTCGTGGAGGGCATGGCGGTCGCAGTACGGGAGTCGAACGATGAATGAAGCGATGGTGCAGATCCGGAATGTCCACAAGGCGTATGTCCGGGGAAAGCAGACCGTCGAAGTTCTGCATGGCCTGACGCTCGAGATACCGAAAGGCGATTTCGTCGCCCTGATGGGTCCGTCCGGTTCCGGCAAGACGACACTCCTCAACCTGATCGGGGGCCTCGACAGCCCGACTTCGGGCGAGATTCGCGTGGGCGGCGAGCGGATCGACCAGCTCTCCGGCGGCCAGCTCGCCCGATGGCGCGCGCGCAATGTCGGATTCATATTCCAGTTCTACAACCTGATGCCCGTGCTCACCGCCGAGCGCAATGTCGAATTGCCGCTGCTGCTGACCCCGCTTTCGGCCGCGCAACGGCGCAAGTCCGTCGCCGTGGCGCTCGAGGTCGTCGGCCTGTCGGATCGCGCGCGGCACAAGCCGAAGGAACTCTCCGGCGGCCAGGAACAGCGCGTCGCGATTGCTCGGGCGCTCGTTTCGGACCCCGCCCTCCTCATCTGCGACGAGCCGACCGGCGATCTCGACCGCAAGACCGCTGACGAGATTCTGGGACTGCTGCAGGTGCTGAATCGCGACCACGGCAAGACGGTCGTCCTGGTCACCCACGACCCGAAGGCCGCCGAATTCGCGAGCCGCACCCTGCACCTCGAGAAAGGCCAGCTCCTCGAGCAGGCGACGGCCGCCGCGTGAGCCCGCCATGACACGCACCGGATTTGTGCTGGCGAACCTCGCGCGCAGGAAGACACGCGCCGTGTTGACCCTCCTGTCGATCGTGACGGCATTCCTCCTGTTCGGGTTGTTGCAGGCGGTCAACGTCCTGTTCTCCGCCGGCGCCGACTTCGTCGGCGCGACACGGCTCGTGACGCAGGCTCGCGTCTCGTTCACGCAGTCGTTGCCGATGCGCCTCTTGTCGCAGATCGAATCGGTGCCGGGCGTCGATCAGGTAATGTGGCAACAGTGGTTCGGAGCCGTCTGGCAGGAAAACACGCAGCTCATCTTCTTCGCGGCCGACCCGACGCGCCTTCGCGCCGTGTACCCCGAGTACGTGTTGCCCGACGCGCAGTGGAAGGCATTCGCGGAGACGAGAACCGGCATGGTCGTCGGTCGCAATCTGGCCAACCAGTACGGCTGGAAGATCGGAGACAAAGTGCCGATCGCGTCGAACATCTTCCCGCAGAAGGACGGCAGCAAGAACTGGACCTTCGATCTGGTCGGCATCTACGACGGCAAGGATGCGGAATGGCAGCGCAACACGAACGTCGGCTGGATCAATTTCGACTATTTCGACGAAGCCAATCTGTTCGCGCGGGGGCTCGCCGGGACCTACACCATCAAGCTCGCGGATCCGGACCAGGCCCGGCAGGTCGCCGAGACAATCGACACGATGTTCGAGAATTCTCCGGATGAGACCAAGACTCAGACCGAGAAGGATTTCAACCTCGGGTTCTTCAAGCAGATCGGCGACATCGGCCTGATCGTGCGCTGGATCCTGTTCGCGGTCTTCTTCACGCTCCTGCTCGTCGTCGGCAACACGATCGCGCAGAGCGTCCGCGAGCGGATTCCGGAGTTCGCCATCCTGAAAACACTCGGATTCACGGATAGGAGCGTGCTCGGTTTCGTTCTGGCCGAGGCTGCCGCGCTGTGCGTGATCGGCGGATTGGTCGGTCTGGGCCTCGCGACGCCGCTTGGGATTGCGATCGCGAACGCCACGGGTGGAAATCTTCCCATTGCGGTCGACCACCGTGTCTGGCTCACTGGCCTGGCCGCGATCGTCCTCCTGAGCCTGGCAGTCGGCCTGTTGCCTGCGCTCCGTGCCGGGCGGCTCACGATCGTCGATGCGCTCGCAGGACGCTGAAGGGCCGCCGGAATGCTGAAGCAGACACTTTCGATCACCCTGCTCGGATTGCGCAGCATTCCGGAGCGACTCGGCCCTTCGTTCGTGATCATCGTCGGCATCGCCGGGGTCGTTGCGGTATTCACTGCGCTTCTCGCAATGGCTGCGGGGTTCCAGTCGACGCTCGAGGCGACCGGCCGCGCGGACGTCGCCCTCGTGTTGCGGGGTGGTTCCCAGGCGGAGCTCAATTCCGGCCTGACACGTGAACAGGCGACGATCGTCAAGGAAGCCCCGGGTGTGCGCGAAGGCGAGGACGGCCGCCCGCTCGCATCGGCAGAAATGGTCGTAATCGCCGAGCTGATGAAGGCGGGAGAAAAGACCGGTTCGAACATTACGGTACGCGGCGTCGAAGCCACGGCCTTTGCGCTGCGGCCGCAGCTCAGGATCGTCGAGGGGCGCAGCTTCCAGGCGGGGCTCCGGGAATTGATCGTAGGGCGCAGTGTGGCGCAACAGTTTGAGGGGGCGAGGATCGGCGAGACGCTCCGTATGCGCGGTTCCGACTGGACCGTGGTCGGCCTGTTCGAGTCCGGCGACGCCAACGAGAGCGAACTTTGGGCGGACGCCGAAGTCGCGCAATCGACGTTCAACCGGCGGGGCTTCAGCGCCGTGCGCCTTCAGCTCGACGACCCGGCCGCCCTGCCCGCGCTCAAGGACCACCTCGTCGCCGACCCGCGCCTGAACGTCGACGTGGAATCCGAGGAGCAGTACTACAGCGGGCAGACCGAGCAGTTCCGGAAGACGATCGGAGCGCTCGCCGGCGTCGTCACGCTGATCATGGCGCTCGGTGCGATGTTCGCCGCGCTCAATACGATGTACGCGGCTGTCGGGACGCGCGCGCGCGAGATTGCGACGCTTCGCGCCATCGGCTTCGGCGGTGTGCCCGTCGTGATTTCGGTAATGATCGAGTCGCTGCTCCTGGCCCTCGCAGGCGGCCTGATCGGTGCTCTTCTCGCCTATCTCCTGTTCAACAACATGGCCGTGTCGACACTCGGCGCGAACTTCACCCAAGTCGTGTTCCGCTTCGCCGTCACCCCGGAGCTTGTCCGGAACGGCCTGATCATCGCAGTCGCGATCGGGATGATCGGCGGCTTCCTCCCCGCCCTGCGGGCCGCGCGTCAGCCCGTGACAACCGCGCTCCGCGCCGCCTGAGCCATGGCGGGCGCCACGGTGCCGCCGCTGACCCTGATCGATATCGGCGCCAACCTCGCGCACGACTGCTTCGACGTCGACCGCGCGCAGGTCATGCAACGCGCGCGCGCGGCAGGCGTCGCCGCAATGATCGTCACGGGCAGCACGCTCGACGACACGGACAATGCGATAGCCCTCTGCAGGCGGTTCCCGGAAGTTCTCCGCGCGACCGCGGGCGTGCATCCGCACCATGCGACAACCCTGCAGGCCGGAGACCGAGCGCGACTCGCCGATCTGCTCGCCGATCCGCTGGTCGTCGCGGCAGGTGAATGCGGGCTCGACTATTTCCGGAACTTTTCGCCGCCGGCGGAGCAGCGCCGCGCCTTCGAACTCCAGCTGGGGCTTGCCGACGAGCGGGAACGCCCCCTGTTTCTACATCAGCGCGACGCGCACGCGGATTTTCTCGCCTTGCTGCGGACGCATCCTCATGCCGCTTCGCGTGCCGTGCTGCACTGTTTCACCGGCGGGCCCGAGGAACTCGAGGATTGCCTTGCGCTCGGCCTTTCCGTCGGCGTGACCGGATGGATCTGCGACGAGCGGCGCGGCCAGGCCCTGCGCGACGCGGTCCCGCGCATTCCCGGCGAACGGCTGATGCTCGAGAGCGATGCGCCCTATCTGCTGCCGCGGACGATCCGGCCGAAACCCGCTCACCGGCGGAACGAACCCGCCACTCTCCCGGTTGTCCTCGAGGAAACGGCGCGCCATCTGGGAAAGATGCCGGCGACACTTGCGGCGGAGACAACCGCGAATGCCTGCCGCTTCTTCGGTATCACATTAAGTACAGACGCTAATAGATTGATATAGGTGGTATTTATGGATTTCAATCGTGCGCGGCAGTCGACGGAGACGATTTTTGCGGATTCGATCGTGCCGCAGCTTTCCGACTACATCAGGATTCCGAACAAGTCGCCACTCTTCGATGCCGAGTGGCAGGCGCACGGCCACATGGATCGCGCCGCGGAGCTGATGGCTGCGTGGTGCCGCGAGCAGCCCATCGCGGGCCTCATGGTCGAGATCGTTCGCGAGCCGGGGCGCACGCCCGTGCTGCTCTGCGAAATACCCGGAAGCGGAAACGAGACCGTCCTGCTCTACGGCCACATGGACAAGCAGCCGGAGTTCACGGGCTGGGCAAAGGGACTGTCGCCCTGGGAGCCGGTGCTGCGGGACGGCAAGCTCTACGGGCGCGGCGGCGCCGACGACGGTTACGCGGTCTTCTCATCGCTGACTGCAATACGACTCCTGCAGGAGCAGGGAATCCCGCATGCGCGCTGCGTCATCCTGATCGAAGCCTGCGAGGAAAGCGGCAGCTACGACCTGCCCCACTACGTCGATCGGCTCGCGGAACGAATCGGCACGCCGAGCCTCGTCGTCTGCCTCGACGCGGAATGCGGCAACTACGACCAGCTCTGGTGCACGACTTCGCTCCGCGGCAACCTTGTCGGCGACCTGACGATCGAGGGATTGACGGAAGGCGTGCATTCCGGCGCGGGCACCGGCATTGCGCCCTCAGTCTTTCGCATCGCGCGCACCCTCCTTGCACGCGTCGAGAGCGACGTGACCGGTGACCTGCTCGTCGATGAGCTGACGGTGCCGATACCCGAGGCGCGCATCGGCCAGGCGCGCGCGGCGGCTGCGGTACTCGGCGGCCAGATCGCCGGCAAGCTGCCTTTTGTTCCCGGCGCGCGCGCTCTCTCCGACTCGCCGGTCGAACTCCTGATCAACAACACCTGGCGTCCGACGCTCGCGGTCACGGGAGCGGCCGGCCTTCCGGCAATGGAAAACGCCGGAAACGTCCTGCTGCCTCGCATCGATTTCAAGCTCTCGTTCCGCTTGCCGCCGACCGCCGACGCCGCGTCGGCCGCTGCGGCGGTCAAGACGCGTCTTGAAGCCAATCCGCCCTATGGCGTGCGCGTGCGCTTCGAGGTCGGATCCTCGCTGGCGGGCTGGGACGCTCCGCCGGTGGCGCCATGGCTCGAGAACTCGATGCGCGACGCCTCCCGCGCGAGCTTCGGCAAGGATGCGATGTATCTCGGCACCGGCGGCAGCATTCCGTTCATCGGCATGCTGGGCGAGCGCTTTCCGCAGACGCAGTTCCTCGTCACCGGCGTGCTCGGCCCGCACGCGAATGCGCATGGTCCGAACGAGTTCCTCCACCTCGATTGCGCAAAAAACGTGACGGTCTGCGTCGCCAAGGTGATCGCGGATCACCGCGCGAGGAAAACCGGCTAAAGGCGTGCGAGCGGGCTCGGCTCCACCTGAGCCTTGAGCTGATCCCAGATCGTGCGGTAGCGCTCGGCGGGATGGGCCGTGCCCGGTGGCGGCGGCGGATAATCCTGTTCGAGCAGGTCGAGGCGCATGACGCGCGGCGGGCGTCCCTTCGGAAACTTTGCGCGGCTGGTGAAGACGATGCGCCCGTCGACCGGCACTTCCCCGGCCAGCATGCGCACGGCGGCAATCCGGTCGTATAGTGCTTCCAGCGGATTCAGGAAGGTCGAACGGGCGCTGCCGTTCATGACCGCCCATTCCCGCATGTGCTCGCCGCCGAAAACGACGCCTTCGACGTCCCGATAGTCGACGACGAGCAGCCCGCGGCCCGTCAGCAACAGGAAATCGATGTGCAGCTGTCCATCGCTGCCGTCCGGAATCAGGACGTCCCGCAGCAGGCCGGCGGACACCGCCTCGAAGGACTTGATGAGCTGGCGCCGGGCCCGGTAACGACGCCAGCGACGGTGCAGCGCGACGCATCCTGCGGCGATGAGCGCAAGCAGCATGACGCCGACGACGACCTGGACGATGAGGTTCTCGGTGCTCATGCGCTTCGCCGCGCGTGCCAGAGACGGAGCAGCTTCGGTCCGCCCGGCAATCGCAGCAGGGCGAGCAGGAGGCGAACGGCCATCCGGTCGGTCGTGCTCAATTCGAAAGGCCGGTGCAGGGTCGCGTAAAGCGCCGGCCGCGTTTCGATGCGCTCGACGGCTTGTGCCTCGAAATCGAATCGGCCCTGATCGCAGGACAGCCGCCACGATTGCTCGCCTGCCGCATCTCGCCGCTCCAGCACCGGCTTCGTGATCGTTTCCGGAAACGGCGGGCCCCGGAAACCGGCGACAGCGAAATGGATGACGCGATCGTCGCCCTCGCCTCGCATCCAGAGGCGGTTTCCGGCGCTTTCGCGTTCGACGACGCGAAAGACCTGCAATGCGTTTGAACCCGGCATGCGCAAATGATAATCGGCGGCGGTCGCAGTAACCACCGCGATAGCGATGCGGCATGATGCGCAAATGAGCCTGCGCGCGCCGCTCGCCGAATTGCTCGCCTGCCCGTCCTGTGGTAGCCGGCTGACCGGTTCGAGCTGTCTCGCCTGCCGCGTCGACTTTCCAGGGATTGGCGGCATTCCCTGGCTGATGCCGGAACCCCGGCTCGCGCTGACGGAATGGCGCGGGCGGCTGCATCACCTGCTGACCCATTACGCGTCGGAGGCGGCGCGTCAGCGCTCCGCACTGGCAGATTGCGGCGGCGGCCTGACACGCCAAAGGCTGGAACACGTCGCCGCGGCGCTCGATGACCAGGCGATGCGCGTGCGCGCGCTGATGCGGCCGCTCGGCATCGAACGGCGAAACGAGGCGCACGCGGTTCACGTCGCGCTCGGCACGGAGCTGCCGGTCAACCAGGGCCTGTCGTCCTACTATCCGAACCTGCACCGCGACTGGTGCTGGGGCGACGCCGAGAATCGCGCGAGCCTGGATGCCGTCCTCGCGAGCCTGCCCCCTGGGATGGCGCCCGCGCGTATCCTGGTGCTCGGCGCCGGGGCCTGCCGTCTCGCCTATGACCTCCATCAGGGCCTGCGACCGGCCCTGACCGTCGCTCTCGATTTCAATCCGCTGTTCTTTCTGGCGGCGTCCCGGGTTCTCGACGGTCAGCCGCTCGAACTGCATGAATTCCCGATCGCACCACGGACGATCGCCGATCACGCCGTATTGAGACGCCTCGCCGCGCCGGCACCGGTGGCGCCTGGATTCGAACTCGTGCTCGCCGACGCCAATTCCCCGCCGTTCCGGCCGGCGGTTTTCGATCTGGTCCTGACGCCCTGGTTCATCGACGTCGCGAGCGAGCCCGTATCCCGCGTCGTCGCGCGGATCAATGCGCTGCTTGCGGCAGGCGGCCTGTGGGTGAACCACGGCTCGCTCGCATTCGCGGATGCCGCACCGGGCGACGCGCAGAGCCTCGAGGAATTGCTCGAGCAATTGCCGGCGGGTGGATTCGCCCGCGCGGAAGCGCGAGACGCGCAACAGCCCTATCTCTCGTCGCCGGCCAGCCGTCACGCGCGACGGGAGACGGTGATCACTTTCAGCGCGCGAAAGGAACGCGATCTGGCTCCCGTTCCGGCCGGCCGCCCGATCCCCGAGTGGCTCGCGCGCGCCGATCGGCCGGTCCCGGTGCTGCCGCAGTTTCGCGCACAGGCCTTGTCGATGCGGGTGTATGCCTTCCTGCTCGCGATGATCGACGGCGAGCGCACGATCCGCGACATGGCCCGCCTGATGGAGCAACAGAAACTGATGACGGCCGAAGACGCCGAACCGGCGATACGGAGGTTCCTGGCCCGCGCACTCCAGGACCCGGACCGCCGGCCCCAATTCTGATCGGACGGTCTTGTCGAGGGCCTGCGCCTCCGCTTATCGTGGCGCGCCCGGACCACCGAGACGATTGCGCATGGCGACGAAGAAGCTGGTCGAAATCGGCACCTGGACTGCGGTCGCCGTCGGCGGCGCGGCCGCGCTCGGCGGCATCGCACTCCATCGTGGCGAGACCATCAACGCCCTGTGGTTCGTGGTCGCGGCCGTCTGCGTCTATCTGATCGGCTATCGCTTCTACAGCGGCTGGATCGCCTCCCGGGTGCTCGAGCTGGATGGGACGCGGGCGACGCCCGCAGAAAGACTGGAAAACGGCCGCGACTTCGTGCCGACGCACCGCTCGATCGTCTTCGGGCATCACTTCGCCGCCATCGCCGGCGCCGGGCCGCTCGTCGGACCGACGCTCTCGGCGCAATTCGGCTATCTCCCGGGAACGCTCTGGCTGCTCGTCGGCGCCGTGCTCGCGGGCTGCGTGCAGGACATGCTGGTGCTCTTCTGCTCGACGCGCCGCGACGGCCGAAGCCTCGCGCATCTCGCGCGCGACGAGCTGGGCCGGTTT
>DASWIQ010000102.1:0-5669 GCA_036397615.1 Steroidobacteraceae bacterium | reverse complement strand
CAGCAGGCCGGCCAGCGCGACGCCAAGCGGAGCCGCAACGAATCCCGCGACCAGGCCGAGCAGCCCCGTCTGGGCGAGCACCAGCCCCCGGACTTCGCGCGGCGCGAAGCCGATCGCGCGCAGCACGCCGGTCTCGCGAGTCCGTTCGAGCTCGAGCGCAAGCAGCGCGCTCAGGATGCCGAGGAACGCCACCAGCCCCGCGAGCCAGCGCAGCACCTCCGTGATCGTGAACGTGCGCTCGAAGATCCGCATCGACACCGCGCGCAGCTCGGTGCGGCCGGCTAGCTGGAGCCGCCCGCTTGCCGCGGCGAATCGCTCGAGCTCTCGACGAAGCCTTCCGGCGTCTCCGCCGTCGCGAAGATAGATGCCGACACCGGTGAGGCGGTCATCCTGCCAGTGACGACGGAAGGCCTCGAGCTGCATCACGACCGCGCCGCGGTCGCTGCTGTAGTCGCGGAACACGCCGGCGATGACGAATGCGAGCGGGCCGTTCGCGGCGGGCAACACCAGTTCCTCGCCGATGGCGATGCCGCGGCGCCGCGCGAGCGATTCCGATACGACGACGGCCCGCCCGGTCCGGAACGCAGCCAGCGCCGCGTCGGGATCGCCGTCGATGATCTCGAGGCCCCAGCCTTCCGGACCTGGCTCGACGGCGCGCAGGTGCAGCCCGCCCGATGGGGTCGGAATCCGCAGCATGCGCGCAAGACTCAGTCCCTCGACCCCCGGCATCGCGCGCAGCGTCGCGATGGCCTCGGGACCCAGGGGCGATGCAGCCTGCGGTGCAACTCCCGGCACGAGGCGCAGGTAGAAATCCGACTGTAGTGTGGCGTCCAGCCAATGCGAGACGCTGCCGCGAAAACTCTCGATCATGACGCCGATGCCGATCACGGTCGCGATGGCGATCGAAAGAGCCGTGACGGCCACACCCGTCCGGCTCAGAGACGCGTGGGCGCCCCGCAGGGCCAGCCGGACCGACAGGGCGCCAGTCCAGCGGGCCGGCGCCTGCAGGATCCGCAGCAGCCACGCCGTCAGGCCGGGAATCACCAGCGCGGCAGCGGCCACGACGCAAAAGAGTGCGATGAAGCCGATCGTCAGGCTTCGCGTATCGAGGGCCAGCAATGCGGCGCCCGCGATCGCGACGACTGCGCCGGCGCCGGCCAGTAGCGGCATGCGTCGACGGGTGATCTCCTCGAGTTCCGCCCGGCTCAGTAATGCGCGTGGTGACGTACGCGCTGCGGCGAGTGCCGGCGCGATGGCGGCGAGCGCCGTCGCGGCGAGACCGAGCGCTGCGCCCTTCACATAGATCCACGCTTCAGGCTGCACGGCCGTCGCGCCCGCGAAATAGAGGTCCTCGATCGTCCGCAGCACGAGGCCCGTCAGCCCGGCGCCCAGCAGATGGCCGAAAACCAGCCCGAGCGCCGTACCCATCGCGCCGAGCGTCATCGCCTCCGCCAGCATCGTCCGGAACAGTTGCCTCGGTGTGAGGCCGAGCGCCAGGACAATGCCGGCGACGGGTCGTCGCCGCACCGCCAGGAAGGACATTGTGGAGTAGATCAGGAATGTCCCGACCACCAGGGCGAGCAGACTGAGCGCCGTCAGGTTGATCCGGAAGGCGCGGGTCATCTCCACGATGGCCGTGCCCTGCGACTCGGCGTCGAGCAGCAGCGTTCCGGGCGGTCGGAGCAACTCGAGGGCCGCGGCCTCCGCCGCCGTCAGGACGAAGTCGATGCGGGTGATGCGCCCGGTCAGCCCGGTCAATTCCTGCGCGGTCGCGATGTCCGCAAACAGGAAATTGCCCGCGACTTCGCGCCGCGCGGCATCCACCTCCACAACGCCCGCGACTTCGACGATCTGTTCGCGCCCGGCGACGACGAGCGTGAGTCGCGACCCGACATCTGCGCCGAGGGCCTCTGCGAGCGGCTCTGGCAACGCGACCGTACGCGGCACCGTCAGGAATCGAACGAGATCGATCCGGCCGGCGCGGTGCGTCACTTCATCGCGCACCGGTGACTCGGAGAACGGGTCGACGCCCAGCAGCGTGAGCGAGCGGCCCGGAAGGCGCAGTAACCGCACGGCCGCCTCGATCACGGGCGCCGCGCGATAAATCCGGGTCTCGCGCCGAATGCGCGCGTAGAGGCCCTCGGGCAACGTGCCGTCCACCCCCACGAGCTGGTGCGTCGCGCGGCCGGTCACTAGCGCGGATGACAGCTCGAAGGCGCGGCGGGCGCTGTCGTTCGCGAGATCGACGCCGACGACCACCGCGACGCCGAGCGCAATGCCGACTATCGCCAGCCCGAGTTGTCCCGGGTGGTGCTGCAGGAAGCGCCAGCCCGAGCGCGCGTAGAGCCGGCTCACGCGGGCTCCTCGATCAGGCACCCGCCGCGAATCGCGAACACGCGGTCGGCGAGGCCGATCACTTCCCGGCTGTGTGTCGCCATCACGAGTGTCGAGCCGGAGTCTCGGCACAGGCGATCGAGGAGGCCGATCATTGCGGTTGCGGTCTCCAGGTCGAGATTTCCGGTCGGCTCGTCAGCGAGCACGATGCCCGGCGCGTGCACCAACGCGCGGGCGATCGCTACGCGCTGCTGCTCACCGCCCGAGAGCTCCTCGGGAAAGCGTTGCCCACAATCGGCCAGTCCGACCGCGGCGAGCCAGTTGGCAACGCGCTCGGGGGCGGCAGCGCCCGTGACACCATTCAGCTCGAGGGGTAACTGCAGATTCTCGGCGGCCGTCAGCGTGGGAATCAGGTTGAAGAACTGAAAGACGAATCCGATCCGGCGGCGCCGCAGCAAGGCGCGGCCCGTTTCGTCGAGGGCGGACAGCGCGATGTTGTCAAGGTAGATCTCGCCCGAAGTCGGTGTATCGATCGCGCCGATCAGGTTCAGCAGCGTCGATTTGCCGGAACCGCTGCGGCCGACGAGGACCACGAATTCGCCCGGGGCAACTTCGGCGTTGACAGCATCGAGCACCCTCGGGGCAGTCCCCGCTGGGTGGTAGGATTTTGAGACTCGCTCCAGCCTGACTTGCGCACCGACCACGCGGTGAGTCTACTGCCGGCGGAGGGCTCGGCAATTACCCCCGTGGGAACCACCCGATCCCATTCCGAACTCGGAAGTGAAAACGCTCTGCGCCGATGGTAGTTTGGCCGTAGGCCAGGTGAGAGTAGGTCACTGCCAGGCTCCCATACGAACCCCCCGACGGAAACGTCGGGGGGTTTTTCTTTGGGTTTTCGCCTATTGCACGCCCGATTGCAGGTATGGCCTGATGCGTCATGGCCCCGGATCAGAATGTGCTGGTCTCTGCGATCATTCCGGCGCACAACGAGTGCCAGACGATTTGCGGCGTCATCGCGCCTTTGGTCGGCCACAGTCTGATCGGTGAAATCATCGTGGTCGACGACGGCTCCACGGACGACACCGCCCGGCGCGCCCGGTCCATGGGCGCCACGGTCATCTCGTTGCCGAGAAACCGCGGCAAGGCATCCGCCATGTCGAGCGGCGTGCATGCGGCGCGTAACGAGATAATTTTCTTCTGCGATGCGGATGTTGTCGGGTTGACGCCTGAGACAGTCACACGGATCGTCACGGCCGTGGCTTCGGGCGACTACGGCATGTATGTGGGCATCCGTGGCCGGAAAACCTACTGGGCCAACCGGCTGCTCCACTTCACGCCGATCCTCGGCGGCGAGCGCGCGCTGACCAGGACACTCTGGAATCACGTCCCGCGAACCTACAAGAAGAATTTCCAGATCGAGATCGCGCTCAACTTCTTCGCGAAGCATCTTGGGCAGCGGATGGGATCAACGGTCGTCCAGGGCCTGAGCCAGGTCATCAAGGAGAAAAAGCGCGGCTTCTGGTCGGGCCTGTGGCAACGGCTGTCGATGATCTTCGACATCGTCGTGATCAGCTGGCGGATCTACGTCGCATTGCACGCGCGCCTGCTTGTGGCGCGGCTCCGGAAGGACGCCGGCGCGGCGCAAATGGACGACTCACTCCGGCACGAGTCGCCTGAAGCGAAAACTCGACCGAGTTGACCCAGGGCGGCCACGATCGGTGGCGCGGCTTCGGCGCACTCGAAGGCGCCCAGGAAAACCTCGGGATTTTTCCTTTGTTGCGTCAACCTAATGACAGAGGAGACGCGCGGGACAAATTGATGATCTCCCCGTGATTGAGACTCACAACTCCGCGTGACAGGGTCACCGACAGGTCCCAAGCGCGCGGGAAGGGGGATGTCATGAAGCGACCACTGAGCGAACTCATTCCGTTGCTTGCGAGGGGCCTTGCGCCGTCCGCGGCCGTGGCTTCGGGCCTGTTGGCCCCAATGGCCCTGGAGGCTTCCGGCGATCTCGATCCCGGGTTCGCCGACGCAGGCCGATTGGCGCCGATTGACGATTTCGACGGCCCTGTCTGGTCGGTCGAGGCTCTCGATGACGACGGCGCGCTCATCGCGGGCGGCGACATTGACGCCTACTGCTACTACTGGTTCTACGACTGCGACTTTTCCGGATCGAATTTCGTCGGTCAGTTGACGGATGCGGGCGCGATCGACGCGTCATATACCGCAGCGAGACCCGCCGACATCGAAGTCCGTGATGCAGCCCGGCAACCGGATGGCAAGATGATCGCAGTCGGCCGAAAGGTCGGCCGGAGATTTGGTGACAACAGGTTTGTGGTGTACCGGCTGGAGAGCGGCGGATCGATGGACACGACCTTCGGGGTCGCAGGCATCTTCGAGCTGCCGGTCGAAGTACTCGGCAGTCGAAACAGCGCAAACGGGATCGTCCTCGATCCCGACGGGCGAATCGTGGTTTCCGGATCCCACGGCGACCAGCTGATCGTGCTGCGCCTGCTCGCCGACGGGACGCTGGACGATTCCTTTGGCGATGCCGGTGTCTTCATCGGTCCTTTGCACGACTACGACTCCGGCGCTCACATCGCGCGCACGGCCGCCGGCGGATACCGGGTCACGACATCGAGCGAATCGCAATGCCGGATCATCGGCCTGACGTCCGGCGGCGACATGGACGGTTCGTTCGGCGCCGCGGGAATCGCTCCGGTCGCAACCGCGCTCGGCAATGCGAATCTCTGCAACGCGATTTCCACTCTGGCCGACGACCGGCTGCTCTTGACCGGCAACGCAGGCGGGCAAGGATTTGCCGCGAGCCTGTTGGCGACCGGAGCGCCGGATCCCGCGTTTGCGCCCGATGCCGTGGCTGCCGCGATGACGGACGCGACGGCGATCGCCGCAGCCGATGATGGCAAGATCCTGGTCGCCGGATCCGGCGACGAGGGCTCGAAGGTCATGCGGCTGCTTGCCGACGGCGGGCTCGATCCCTCGTTCGGAAACGCCGGCTCGACTCTAATCGATCTGCCGTCCGAGCACGGGTCACAACCGGCGGTCCATGAACTGAACGTACGCCCGGACGGCAGCGTGCTCGCCGTCGGCGGCGATCTTCAGTCCGATACGCCGTTCGTCATCCGGCTGCTCGGCGACGGCGGCGGCGACGGCCCGGGCGTGCTCAGCGTCGTCCAGGCGGGCGTAGCGGCGGCGGAAGCGGATCAAGTGGTCCTGAATGTGCGGCGCACGAGTGGCAAGTCCGGCGACGTCAGCATAAGCTATGAGACGGTTCCGGGCGACGGCGCGCCAGCGACAGACGGACAGGACTATGC
>DASWIQ010000101.1:0-6779 GCA_036397615.1 Steroidobacteraceae bacterium | reverse complement strand
GACGACTGATTGAAGCCCGGGCCGCGATGTCAGTTGCGCACCAGGTGCGCGACGAATCCGTCGACAGGCGTCGAGTCGAGCTTCGCGGGATTCGCAAACAGCGCTTCGATGCGCCGGCATTGCTTCTCCGGAAACACCGCGGCGAGCGATCCCTGGAATTTCTGCACGAGCACCGGATAGCCTTCCTCGCGGCGGCGCCGGTGCCCGATCGGGCAGTCGACCTGTACCCGTCCGGTTCGCGATCCGTCGCGAAAGATGACCTGGATCGCATTGCCGATGAATCGCCTGTCCGGCGAATAGTAGTCCGTCGTGAACTGCGGGTTCTCGCGCACCTCCATCCGTCCGCGCAGCGCGTCGATCCGCGGATCCGACGCCACGCCGTCCTCATAGTCGGCAGCCGTGAGGCGGCCGTGGATCAGGGGCACGGCGACCATGTATTGGAGGCAGTGGTCGCGGTCTGCCGGGTTCGCAAGCGGCCCGGTCTTGTCGATGATCCGCACGCCCGGTTCCTGGGTCTCGATGACAATGCGGTCGATCGTATCGAGGCGATCGCGCACCTCGGGATGCAGCCGCATCGCGCATTCGACTGCGGTCTGCGCGTGGAATTCGGCCGGAAAGCTGATCTTGAAGAGCACATTTTCCATGACGTAGCTGCCGAACCCCTGGGGATAGCTGAAGGGCTTGCCGCGGAACAGCGCGTCGTAGAAGCCCCATTTCGGCGCCGAAAGCGCCGACGGATAGCCCATTTCTCCCGTCATCGCGATGAGCGCATGGCGCACGCCGCGGCTCGTGGCGTCACCGGCGGCCCAGCTCTTGCGCGAGCCAGTATTCGGCGCATGGCGGTAAGTCCTGAGAGCGCCGCCGTCGATCCAGGCATTCGAAACCGCATTGACCACCTGATTCGCCGTGCCGCCGAGCATCGCCGTGACGACCGCCGTGGTTGCGACACGCACCAGGATGACGTGATCGAGCCCGACCCGGTTGTAGGCATTCTCGAGCGCGGTGACGCCCTGGATTTCATGCGCCTTGATCATCGCGGTGAGCACGTCCCGGACCGTCGGCGGGGCGCGGCCTTCGGCGACGGCCTTGCGCGCCTGCCAGTCCGCGATCGCGAGGATGCCGCCCAGGTTGTCCGACGGGTGCCCCCATTCCGCCGCGAGCCAGGTGTCATTGAAGTCGAGCCAGCGGATCATCGCGCCGATGTTGAAGGCAGCCTGGACCGGATCGAGTTCGTAGCTCGTTCCTGGAACGCGGGCACCGCCCGCCATCGTGGCGCCCGGCACGACCGGTCCGAGCATGCGCGTGCAGGCCGGAAAGGCGAGTGCCTGAAATCCGCAGGCGAGGGTGTCCATCAGGCAGTAACGCGCGGTCTCGTAGGCGACTTCGCTCGCAATCCGGGCGTCGCGCGCGTAAGAAGCAATGTCGACCAGCACGCGATCCGGGGCGGGCCGCTCGGCCGAGCGGATGTCGTGATGACTCATGACGGGCGGTTCACCTCTGGTCGGCCGGCGGAACCTTGCGCGGTTCCGGGCCGGTGTAATTCGCGCTCGGGCGGATGATCTTGCCGTCCTCGCGCTGCTCGATCACGTGCGCCGCCCAGCCAGTCGTCCGGGACATCACGAACAGGGGCGTGAACATCGCGGTCGGCACGCCCATCAGGTGATAGGCGACGGCGCTGAACCAGTCGAGGTTCGGGAACATGCGCTTGATTTCCCACATGACGGACTCGATGCGTTCCGCAATGCGGAACAGGCGCTCGTCGCCCGCTTCGGCGGCGAGACCGGCCGCCACCCGCTTGATCACGGCATTGCGCGGATCCGCAACCGTGTAGACGGGATGGCCGAAACCGATGACGACTTCCTTTGCCGCGACGCGCCTGCGAATGTCCGCCGCCGCTTCCTCCGGATCGCGGTAGCGGCGCTGTATCTCGAGCGCGACTTCATTGGCGCCACCGTGCTTCGGCCCGCGCAACGCGCCGATGGCGCCTGCGATGCAAGAGTACATGTCCGAGCCGGTGCCGGCGATGACGCGTGCGGTGAAGGTCGACGCATTGAACTCGTGCTCGGCGTAGAGGATCAGCGACGTGTGCATCGCGCGCACCCAGCTCGCAGGCGGCGCCTTGCCGTGCAGCATCCGCAGGAAATGCCCGCCGGCGGAATCGTCGCGGGTCTCGACTTCGATGCGGCGTCCGGAGTTTGCGTAGTGATACCAGTAGCAAAGCATCGAACCGACCGATGCCACCAGCCGGTCCGCGATGTCGCGTGCTCCGGCGGCGCCGTGGGCCAGGTCCTCCGGCGACTCGCAGCCAAGTTCCGACACGCCGGTGCGCAACACATCCATGGGGTGCGTGCCTGGCGGCAGCAGTTCGAGCACGGCGCGCAACCGCGGGCTCAATCCGCGCATGCCCAGCAGGCGCCGCTTGTAAACGGCGAGTTCGGCCGGATTCGGCAGCTTGCCGTGGATCAGCAGATAGGAGATCTCCTCGAATTCGCAGCTCTCGGCGATATCGAGGATGTCGTAGCCCCGGTAGTGCAGGTCGTTGCCGCTGCGGCCGACAGTGCAGATCGCGGTGTTGCCCGCCACGACGCCGGACAGGGCGACGGATTTCTTGGGCTTGAAGCCAGGCGTGGCGTCGCCGGAT
This sequence comes from Steroidobacteraceae bacterium, assembly GCA_036397615.1. Classification (GTDB taxonomy): domain Bacteria; phylum Pseudomonadota; class Gammaproteobacteria; order Steroidobacterales; family Steroidobacteraceae; genus SCUD01. Next base: position 4,138 of record DASWIQ010000101.1, on the reverse strand, counting down.
CCGGTCATTCCTTGCGCTCCCGATTTCGGCTGAAGAGCTCATCCAGCTTGCGCTCGTAATCGTGATAGCCGAGCACTTCGTAGAGCTCGTCCCGCGTCTGCATCCGGTCGACGACGGTGCGCTGGCTGCCGTCTTTGCGGATCGCGCCGTAGACCTCGAGGGCCGTGCGGCTCATGGCGCGGAACGCGGACAATGGATAGAGCACGAGCCGCACGCCGGCCTTGCCAAGCTCCGCCGCCGTGAACAGCGGCGTGCGACCGAATTCAGTGATGTTGGCGAGCACCGGCACGGCAAGGGCCTGCGTGAATCCCCGGTATTCGTCGAGTGTCGTCAGGGCCTCGGCGAAGATCATGTCGGCGCCGGCTTCGACGTAGGCAGCGGCCCGATCGATCGCAGCCTGCTGTCCTTCGACCGCGTGCGCATCCGTGCGGGCCATCACGACGAAATTGGCGTCGCTTCTCGCGTCGACCGCGGCGCGAATCCGGTCGGCCATTTCGGCCGCCGGAACCAGTTCCTTGCCCGGGCGATGCCCGCAGCGCTTGGCCTGCACCTGGTCCTCGAGATGCAGGCCCGCGGCCCCGGCACGCGTCAGCTCGCGCGTCGTGCGCGCGATCGAGAAGGCGGCTCCGAAACCCGTGTCGGCATCGACCAGCAGCGGCAGATCCGATGCGCCGCAGATGCGCCGAACGTCTTCGCAGACGTCGTTGAGGGTCGTGACGCCGAGATCCGGAAGTCCGAACGATGCATTCGCGACCCCGGCGCCGGAAAGGTAGATCGCCCGGAAGCCGGAGCTGCGGGCGAGAAGCGCGGTGTACGCATTGATCGTGCCGGCGACCTGTAGCGGACGCTCCGAATCGACCGCGTCGCGGAATCGTCGCCCGGGGGAATTCACTGCCATCCCGGTATGATAGCGAGCGGCGCCACTTCGCGGCGAGCGACGGCGATTTTGCCCGCGTGATCGGCGGTGCTACCCTTGCGCCGAATTCGAGGGAGTCCGAATTGAACGATCGAATGAATCGCGCGGCGATTTCATCGGGCGTGGTGCTGGCGCTCGCGGGTGCGGCCGCATCCGGACAGGAATCGACCTCGCTCGACGAGATCGTCGTCACCGCACAGAAGCGCGTCGAGTCCCTTCAGGACGTGCCGATCGCCGTCAGCGCGATCGGCGGAAACAAGATCGCCGATGCCGGCATCATGAAGATCGAGGACCTGAAGAACTACGTCCCGACGCTCTTCATGACGGAGACCGCGATCGGCAACAACATCTCGATCCGCGGCATTTTCTCCGGCGTGAACCCGGGATTCGAGCAGTCGGTCGGGACCTATGTCGACGGCGTCTACCGCGGGCGCCCGCAACAGACCCGCGCCCCATTCCTCGATCTCCAGCGGGTCGAGGTCCTGCGCGGCTCGCAATCCATCCTGTTCGGCAAGAACAGCGTGGGGGGAGCGCTCAATATCACGACCGCGCGGCCGACGGAGAGCTTCGATGCGATGGTCTCGGCGCTTTACGAACCGCGTTACGATGAGCAGGAGTTTTCTGCGCACGTGTCGGGTCCCTTCAGCAAGCGCCTGCGGGGCCGGCTGGCGGCGACCTATCGCGAGACCGACGGGCACGTCGAAAACGCCACGCTCGGAACCGACGACCCGAGCCGCGAGGAGACGACCGTCCGCGGCTGGCTGGAATTGGATGTCACGGACAGCGTTTCCGCAGCGCTGAAGGCGGAGATCGGCGAGTTCGATGTCGTGGGGCGGCAGATCGAGATCGCGCAGGAGCTGCCCGCTGCTGCCGGCCCGTTCACGGGGCTCACCTATTCGCAGATCCTCGCGGTCTTCGGCCAGGATCCGAGCGTCCTGAACAACACCGCGAACTTCGTGCGCTCGTCGAACGGCGATTTCAGCGACAACGACACCGAGGAATTCGTGCTCCAGGTGGACTGGCAGCTGGGCGGAAACACGCTGACATCCATCACGGCCTATTCCGCGTACGACTTCACGGAGTTGTGCGACTGCGATTTCACCGGCGGCAACGTATTCAATGTGACGTCAGGAGAGGAGTTCGACCAGACCAGCCAGGAACTTCGCCTGACTTCACCGACCGGCAGCATGTTCGATTACATCATCGGCGCGTATTACGAGACCTCCGATCTCGACTTCGAGGACACGATCCTGCTGCCGGGCAACAGCGTGCTGGTGCCGCTCCTGAATGCGAATCCTGCTTTCAATGGCACGCCGTTGCAGGGTATCGCCGGCACGGCCGTCGCGGGCACGGGGACCCCGAGGCACTTCAGTCAGGATGCCCGGAGCTATTCCGTCTTCACGCAGCTCGGCTGGAACATCGCGGAAGAATTCCGCACGACACTCGGCCTGCGCTGGTCGACCGAAAAGAAGGACGCGACGCGCGTCCTGACCATCACCGAGATCGACGGCGATCCGCTCGCGGGTCTCCAGGCCGTGGCGGCTCCGTCGGTTTACGCGGCGGTATTCAATGTGCGACGCACCGATCTGCACGACCTGTCGGGCAGCCGTGACGAAGACCAGGTCCTGCCTTCGGTGACCTTCGAATGGGCGCCCGACGAGGACACGATGATGTACCTGAGCTGGAGCAAGGGCGCGAAGTCGGGCGGCTTCGATGCCCGTTCCAACAATCCGACCGTGCCTCCCGGAACGGCCTGCGCGGCAGCCAATGATCCGCCGGGCTGCCTGCCGCCGAATGGCGTCGGCACCTTCGAATTCGAGGAAGAACGCGCGACCAATTTCGAGATCGGCACGAAGCTGCACCTCGGCGACCGTTTTGAGTTGAACGCGGCCATGTACATGACCGATTTCGAGGATCTGCAGGTCAGCGCCTTCGACGGCGTGCTCGGCTTCAATGTGCGGAATGCGGGCGAGTCCGAGATCAAGGGTCTCGAGCTGGACATGCGCTGGCAGGCGACGCAGAACCTGTTGTTCGCGAGCAGCATGGCCTTTACCGACTTCGAGTTTCTCGACTACATCGGACAGTGTGCCTTCGGGCAGCCGTCGGATGCGGGCGACGGTCTGAACTGCAATTACCGGGGCAAGACCAATGAGTTCGTCGCGCCCTGGGTCATCACCCTGGGCGGCAGCTATTTCCGGCCGATCGGCTCGAATCTCGCTTTCCATCTGGACGTCGACGCTTACTATTCCGACGCTTACTTCGTCGCGCCGACGCTCGACGAGCGGCAAGTGCAGGAGTCGTATTACAAGGTCAACGGACGCGTCGGAATCGGCAGTCAGGGCGGACGATGGGATATTTCCGTGATCGGAAAAAACGTGTTCAACGAGCAGATTCTTCCCTACGGCAACGACACGCCGCTCGCCGGGCGGACTTTCGGTGCGTTCAGTGCCTGGCGATTCGTCGAACCGGGCGGCTCCTGGGCGTTGCAGGGAACGCTGCGATTCTGAGCCGGATCCACCGATTCGCCTCGTAACCTTCCGGCTTGACGACGTTCGGCCCCGGCTTGGCGCGTTGCGGGCCGACCGGAGCGTGCTCGACCTGAAATTCGCGGCAGACGGAGCGCCGGCATTCGCCTCGATGCTGTCGCTCATCGAGGCAGGTCCCGCGACGTGGTTAGCGGCAAGGGCGCTCGCGCAGACCGCTGGCAGCCACTGCGCGCATGGCGAGAACAGCTATTCCCTGCTCGCGCCGCTGCCCCGTCCACCGCAGATTCGCGATTTCATGTGCTTCGAGAAGCACGTGATCCAGGCCTTTGGCGCGGCATTTCGCATGCGTGCGCTGCGCGCGCCGACCCCGGCGGAACGGGACGCCTTGCTCGCCCAGGCGGATGCCTACCGTCCGCCGCCCGTCTGGTACGAGCGTCCCCTCTATTACAAAGCCAACCGCTTCTCGATCAGCGGGCCTGGAGACACGATCCGCTGGCCCGGCTACAGCCGCATCATGGACTACGAGTGCGAGCTCGCCTGCATCATCGGCCTCATGGGCGTCGACATCCCGCGCGAGCGCGCACTCGCGCACGTCTTCGGCTACACGATCTTCAATGACTTCAGTGCGCGCGATGCCCAGGGCGCCGAGATGCCGGGCGGTCTCGGGCCCGCCAAGGGCAAGGACTTTGACGGCGCGAATGCTTTCGGTCCTTGTGTCGTCACGTCCGACGAGATA
>DASWIQ010000100.1:0-2565 GCA_036397615.1 Steroidobacteraceae bacterium | reverse complement strand
GGCGCAGGTCTACGCCCGCCCGCTCGAGTTGCATCCCGGCCTGGCGCTGTCCGCGAACGACGTAGAGCAGGAACTCAAGCGGCTCGGCTATCGCAACAGCCGGGATGTCCAACCGGGCACGTATCGCAGGCAGGGATCGCGGTTCGATATCGTGCTTCGCAGGGCTCAGTTTCCCGACCGGATCCGCGAACCACTGCCATTACGCGTCATTGCGGACAGACGTGCCATTGTTGCGCTCGAGGGCGAGAACGGGCGTGAACTTCCTAGCGTGCGGTTCGAACCGCTCCTGATCGGCAATCTCTTGCCGGTACACGGCGAAGACCGGATCGTCGTGCCGCCCGGCGAAGTGCCCGCGCTCCTGCCCAGCGCGCTCAAAATCATCGAGGACCGGAATTTCGATACGCATCGCGGGATCGACGTGAAAGCGATCCTGCGTGCGGCCGCGGCCAACATTCGCGCAGGACGCGTCGAACAAGGCGGCAGCACGCTGACGCAGCAGCTCGTCAAGAGCTATTTCCTCGACGAGAGCCGCTCGTACCGGCGCAAGGCGCAGGAAGCGATCATGGCGATGCAACTCGAGTCCCGCTTCACCAAACCGCAGCTGATGAATGCCTACATCAACGAGATCTACCTCGGCCAGGACGGCGAGCGGGCGATTCATGGGTTCGGACTCGCGAGCCGGTTCTATTTTGGAAAGCCGCTCGATGAGCTGCGGCTCTCCGAAATCGCCCTCCTCGTCGGAATCGTCCGCGGTCCCTCCTACTACAACCCGCGCACGCAACCCGAGCGCGCCAAGGCGCGGAGGAACTTCGTCATCGCCCGGCTGGCGGAATTCAATGTCGTGTCGGAGAAGGACGCGGCGGCCGCCGCAAAGTCGCCGCTCGGAGCCGTGCGGCGCGGCGCCCATCGGTACTACCCGGCGTATCTGAATTACGTGCGGCGCCAGTTGCAGCGCGATTACGGCGAGGACGACCGGAAACGGCCCGGATTGCAGATTTTCACGAACCTCGACCCCAGGGTCCAGGAAGCCGCCGAGAGCGCGGTTGACGAAGAGCTTCCGCGACTCGACGCACGACGAAAATCGAAGTCACGCTCCCTGGAGGCCGCACTGGTCGTCACGCTGCCGGAGAGCGGCGAAGTCGTCGCGCTCGTCGGCGGACGGCGGCAGCAGCAGGGGGACTTCAATCGGGCGCTCGATGCAAGGCGGCCCATCGGTTCGCTCGTGAAGCCGGTCGTCTATCTCGCGGCGCTGGAAACCGGCCAGTATCACGCAGCAAGCCCGGTGAATGACGGCCCGGTGGAGGTACGCCTCGCAAATGGCCAGAACTGGCGCCCGCAGAATTTCGACCGCATGGCCCTCGGTCCGATGCCGCTCGTGCGTGCGCTTGCCGATTCCAGGAATCTCGCGACCGTGCAACTCGGCCTCCAGGTGGGCCTCGAGCCGGTCGCGAACAAATTCATCGCGCTCGGCCTCGATCGCGAGCCGGCCCAGGTGCCATCGCTGCTGCTTGGAGCGGTGGATCTCGCGCCGATCGAAGTGGCGCAGATCTACAACGCTCTGGCCAATGGCGGCAAGCACCGCCCGTTGCGGGCAGTGCAGTCCGTCCTGACGGGTGACGGCCAATTGCTCGCGGCGCCACAGCCCGAATGGCGCGCCGCGGCCCATCCTATCGCGGTCTATCAACTGAATCGCATGCTCACCGAAGTGATGAATCACGGAACGGGCCGGGCCGGCGCGGCGCGGTTGCCAGCGGGCCTCATCACAGCCGGGAAGACCGGAACCTCATCGGATCTTCGCGATAGCTGGTTTGCGGGTTTTTCCGGCAGCCACCTGGCCGTCGCGTGGGTCGGGCACGACGACAATTCGCCGACCGGTCTGACCGGCTCTCAGGGCGCCCTGCCACTGTGGTCGAACGTGATGAGCGGGATCGCGCAGGAACCCTGGGAGGCGCCGATGCCATCAACGCTCGAAGAGGTATGGATCGATTACGCCACCGGTCTCATCCCGGATGCGGAATGCGCGCAGGAAATGATTGCGGTCGCCGTGCCGCGGAACACGATCCTCGAACACGGTGAATGTTCCGCCGCAGGCCTCGATGTTTTTGCAAAGCGCGTGCGCGACTGGTGGCGGCGGATGACGACGGACTGACATCTTTCACCTCGATTCAAGGTGGCTCATCAGCGTGTGCCATTCGAGCACTTCCTGAAGCAGCGCCCTTTCCGTATGCCGCACGAGGTGTTCGACGCTGTGCCAGGTGTGCGTCACGTTGATCTGCCTGTGCGCCGCCTCCAGGAGCTGGCACATCTCTCTGTAGCGGGCCACCCGCCGGTGGAGATCGTTGATCGAGATCAACGCAACGAACGCGGCCGCAATCGCCGGCAGCACGATCGGCAGGAACTGGAAAACGAGCGCCTCGACCGTGGGTGGAACCGGAGCAAGCCGCAGGCTGTGGTGCAGCGCGTAAGCCGCAGTGCAGACGATCGCGAGAATCGTCGTCACCGTGAAGCCAAGGCGCAGACGGAACAGCAGCGGCGCAGCTTTTTCGAGTCGATGGCGGTAATAAC
>DASWIQ010000099.1:0-3622 GCA_036397615.1 Steroidobacteraceae bacterium | reverse complement strand
GCCTTCCGCCTCGAGATACCGGATGACCTTGTCCACGCACTCCGCGACCGAAAGCTTCGAGCTGTCGATCACGATTTCTGCGGCCTCGGGCGCCTCGTACGGCGAACTGACGCCGGTGAAGTTCTTGATCGTGCCCTCCCGTGCCTTGACGTAGAGGCCTTTCGGGTCGCGCTGCTCGCAGACTTCGAGCGGCGTGCTGACAAAGACCTCGACGAACTCGCCGGGCTGCACCAGGTCGCGAATGAGGCGCCGGTCGCTCCTGAACGGCGAGATGAAGGCCGTCACGACGATGAGGCCCGCGTCGACGAAGAGCTTCGCGACCTCGCCGATCCGGCGGACGTTCTCGACACGGCCCGCATCGCTGAAGTCGAGGTCCTTGTTGAGGCCCTGTCGGATGTTGTCGCCGTCCAGCAGGTAGCTGTGGTGCCCGCGCAGGAAGAGCGACTGCTCGACCGCATTCGCAATCGTCGACTTGCCGGCGCCGGACAATCCCGTGAACCACAGGATGCAAGGCCGCTGAGCCTTCTGGTTGGCGCGCTGCTCATGGCGCACCTTCGTCGGCTGCCAGTACACCGAAACGTCGTGCTGCGAGCCCTGGGGCGCGGCGCTCCGGAGGATCATGCCGGCGCCCGCGGTTGCGTGGGTGAGGCGATCCACGACGATCAAGGCGCCCGTATTGCGGCAGGTTCCGTAAGTGTCGAACGCCGCCTGCTCCGCGAGCACGATGCGGCACAGGCCGACCTCGTTGAGCTTGAGCTCGCCTGCGGCATGCTCGGAGAGGTCGTTGACGTCGATGCGGTGCTGGATGCTTTCGACCGTGCCGCGAAGGTACCGGTGCGACAGCTTGAACTCGTATTGCCGTCCGGGAAGAAGCGGCGAATCGCTCATCCAGATCACGTGCGCGTCGAAGATGCGGCTGACCGACGGCGAGCGGTCCGGGTGCACGAGCAGGTCGCCGCGGCTGATGTCGATCTCGTCCTCGAGCGCGAGGGTGATCGCCATGCCCGCCCCGGCCTTGTCCGGATTGCCGTCGAAATGAATGATCTCGCGCACCTTGCTCAGGCGTCGCGACGGGACGGCCATGATCGGGTCGCCGACCGCGACCTTGCCGGCGGAGATCGTGCCCGAGTAGCCGCGGAACGAGTGGTCCGGCCGGTTCACGTACTGCACCGGCATGCGCAGGTCCTGGAGCTCCTGGTCGCGGCTCACGTCGATCGTATCGAGCACCTCGATGATCGCCGGTCCCCTGTACCAGGGCATGCCGTTGCCCGCGGTGACGACGTTGTCGCCTTTCAGGGCGGACACGGGCACGATGCGCGCATCGGCGCCGCGAATGCCGGTGATTTCCAGGCACTCGTCGTGGATCCTGCGGAACACCTTCTCGTCGTAGTCGACGAGGTCCATCTTGTTGACCGCGACGATGATGTGCCGGATGCCGAGCAGCGAAACGATGTAGGCGTGGCGGCGCGTCTGGATCTGGACGCCGCGCGAGGCGTCGATCAGGATGACCGCGAGGTCCGCGGTCGAGGCGCCCGTCGCCATGTTCCGCGTGTACTGCTCGTGACCCGGGCAGTCGGCGATGATGTACTTGCGCTTGTCGGTGTCGAAATACCGGTAGGCGACGTCGATCGTGATGCCCTGCTCTCGCTCGGCCTGGAGTCCGTCGACCAGGAGCGCGAGGTCGACCTCGTTCCCGGTCGTGCCCCACTTGCGGCTGTCGCTCGTCACGGCCGCGAGCTGGTCTTCGAGGATCTGCTGCGTGTCGTGCAGCATGCGGCCGATCAGCGTGCTCTTGCCGTCGTCCACGCTGCCGCAGGTGATGAACCTGAGCAGGCTCTTGGCTTCGTGCCCGCGGAGGAAATCCGCCAGTTTTACCGGGGCCATCAGAAGTACCCCTCGCGCTTGCGCTTCTCCATCGCCGCGGCCTGGTCGAAATCGATCGCCCGGCTCTGGCGTTCCGACGTGCGCGTGACGAGCATTTCCTCGATCACGGTCGTGAGATCGGCGGCGGTCGAGCGCACGGCGCCGGACAGCGGGTAGCAGCCGAGACTCCGGAAGCGCACCGTCTCCATGCGCGGCTTTTCGCCCTCCTTCAGCGGCAACCGGTCATCGTCCACCATGATCAGCATGCCATCGCGATCGACGACCGGCCTCGGCTTTGCGAAGTAGAGCGGCACGACCGGGATCTTTTCCAGGTGGACGTAGAGCCACACGTCGAGCTCGGTCCAGTTCGAGAGCGGAAATACGCGGATGCTCTCGCCCTGGTGGATGCGTCCGTTGTACACGCTCCACAGCTCCGGCCGCTGGTTCTTGGGATCCCAGCGATGCTGGTTGTCGCGGAACGAAAAAACGCGCTCCTTGGCGCGCGATTTCTCCTCGTCGCGGCGCGCGCCGCCGAAGGCGGCATCGAACTTGTGCAGCGAAAGCGCGGCCTTCAGCGCCTCGGTCTTCATGACGTCCGTGTACCGGGACCCGTGCGTGAACGGCGTGACGCCGGCCGCGGCCGCCTTCTCGTTCGTGTAAACGATCAGGTCGAAACCGAGCTCGCGCGCCATGCGGTCGCGGAACTCGATCATTTCGCGGAACTTCCAGGTAGTGTCGATGTGCATCAGCGGGAACGGCAGCTTTCCGGGGTGGAATGCCTTTCGCGCCAGGTGCAGCAGCACCGAGCTGTCTTTCCCGATCGAATAGAGCATGACCGGGTTGTCGAACTCGGCCGCCACTTCGCGGATGATGTAGATGCTCTCGGCCTCGAGGCGCTGGAGCTGCGTCATGTTCTGAGTCATTTCATTCAAAATGGCCACACCCTTGGCACGATGATCACTGTGATGATGCCGCACAGTATGTTGAGCGGCAGCCCGAATCGCACGAAATCCATGAAGCGGTAGCCGCCCGTTCCGTACACCATGAGGTTCGTCTGGTACCCGAGCGGCGTGCTGAACCCGCAGGAAGCGGCGACCATCACGGCGATCACGTACGGCATGTAGCTGACGCCGGCCGCCTCGGACACCGCGATCGCGATCGGGAACATCAGGACGCCCGCGGCGTTGTTGGTGATCAGCTCGGTGACCAGCATCGTCGAGAAATAGAGCGCGGCGAGCACCAGCAGCGGATTCCCGACCGCGAGCGAAACGATGGCGTCGCCGACCAGTTGCGCTGCGCCGGACTCAAGGAGCGCCGCGCCCAGGGCGAACGACGAAGCAATGCCCGCCACGATGTGGTACTCGATGCTCCGCGTCGCGGTAAACAGGGTCAGGCAGCCGGTCGCCACCATCGCTCCCGCCGCGATGAGAGAGGCCTGGAGCAGCGGCAGCCATTCGAGCGTCGCGACCACGATCATCGCGAGCAGGATGCCGAGCGCGAGCGGCGCGCGCCGGAAATCCGGCGGTGCGGAGTCCTGCAACGCGCTGACCAGCAGGAAATCCCGGTTGTACTTGTGTTTCCGGGCGAACGAGGCCTCGGCCTCGACCAGGATCGTATCGCCCGGGCGGAACTCGATGTCGCCCACCTTGCCCGGCACGCGGCTGCCGTCGCGGGAGATCGAGATGATCGCGGCGCCATAGATCTGGCGAAAGTCGCTTGCGCGCACCGTGCGGCCCATGAGCGGCGAGGTCGCCGACAG
>DASWIQ010000098.1:0-8944 GCA_036397615.1 Steroidobacteraceae bacterium | reverse complement strand
GAGTTGCGGCCTTCGGTCGTGATCGGCGGCTTCGACTCGTTGCACGGCGGGCTCGCGCTCGCCGTTGCGAAGCGCATGGGCATTCCCTGGTTCGCGCTGCATTTCAGCGTGATCCCGCCGGGCCTTGCGTGCTTCTGCGACCGCATGTCGCCGGCCGCGAGAGTGCAGCTCGCGTTGCGCCCGCGCGCCGAACTCCTCGCATTGGCTGAAACTTCGCTGCGGCAGTTCGAGAGTCGAAGCATCCAGGCGCATGCCTACATTGCGCCGCCGCGAACGCTACGACGTGCCGCCGCAACTTTTCCGTCGCGTCTCGGCACGCTCGTCCGGACCTTGCGTCGGGGGCGGGACCGCGAATTCGCCCGATTCACGGAGGTTGAATCGCGTTACAACGTGACTGCTGCGCTCGGCCAGCTCTGGCGCTCGCAGCGGGCACACGCGGCGGCCGCCGAAGCCGCTGCCGTCGTTGCGCCGCCTGCAAGCCCCTACGTGCTCTTCGGGTTGCATATGCAGCCCGAGTCTTCCATCGATGTCTGGGCGCCATTTTTCAGCAACCAGATGTGGGTGATCGAATTGCTTGCGCGCGCGATTCCGCCTTCACACAAGCTGCTGGTCAAGATTCACAAAAGCGACATCGCGAATTACTCGCTTGCGCTGCTCGACCGGATGCGCGCGTTTCCGGGAGTCGAGCTCGTCCGGCCGTCCGCCGACGCGCGTGGCTTGATCGAGCGAGCGGATCTCATCGTCTCGATCCAGGGCACGATGGGCCTCGAGGCCGCGCTGCTGGGGCGGCCGGTCATCATGCTGGGCGACTCGGCCGTGAGCGTGTTTCCAAGTGCAGCACGCATTGGAACGCTCGACGAATTTCCGGCTCTTGTGCGCAGGCAACTCGCTAAGGCGCGTCCAGGGCGCAGCGAGATAATCGAGTCCTATGCCTCCTATCTCGCGCCGTTCCTGCCGGCGAGCCATAACGACTGGCGGACGCGAAAGAACGCCGCCGAAGTCGAAGGCTTCGTGCGATTGTTCGACGCACTGCGGGTCTATATCGACACGCGGACGAATGTGTCCGTAAGGACTGCAACGTGAGCGCGCGCGCCAGGCTCGTCCAGGTATGCCGGCGGCTCCGGTTTGCGATCCGGTTTCTCGGCCGGCCGGTCAAGATCCATCCGAGCTCCTGGGTTTCGTCGCGCACCGTCATTCGGGTCTGCAGCGGCGGTTCGATCACGATCGGCAGGAACTGCGAAATCCACCCCCTCGCCATGCTCATGACCCACGGCGGAGACATCCGGATCGGCGACGACTGCAGCGTCAATCCGCTCTCGATCGTCTACGGGCACGGCGGGGTGCGCATCGGCAATGGCGTCCGGATCGCGGCGCATACAGTGATCATCCCCGCGAATCACACGCCCTCGACCGGAGAGCGGCCACTCCATCGCGCGCCCATCACTGCGCGCGGAATCGATATCGAAGACAACGTCTGGATCGGCGCCGGGGCGCGGATCCTCGACGGTGTCCGCATCGGAAAGAACGCCGTGATCGGCGCGGGCAGCGTCGTGACGCGATCAGTGCCTGCCAATGCGACGGTCGCGGGCGTCCCGGCTCGGGTCATCAGGCAACGATGAGGGATCTGGGACGAATCGGCTCATTCGGCCTGGCGGCCGCCGCTGCCTTCGCGCTGACAGCGAACGCGTTCATCGTGTCGTTTCACGTGGCCCGTCTGGGCGTCGTGCTAGTTGCTCTGCTGGTCATGCACGTGATCCGGTTTGCACGTGTCGTGTTCGCCCGCGAGGCGCTCATTTATGGCGGTTTCCTGGCTTATATGCTCCTGGAACTGCTGTGGACCGAGGACAGGCTGCTTGCTCTCAACACGCTCGTGCCCGCCGCGAACTTCGTGATCGTCCTGGTCCTGTTCGTTTCGCTCGCGACATTTCACGACCTCAAGGCGGTTCTTGCAGGCGCACTCGCCGGTTTTCTCGCAGGCGCTGCCCTCTACACGGGCATCTCAGGATTCCCGTTCCAGTATCCCGCCGAGTTTTCCTATAACGCCATTGCCGCCATGTACCTCTTCGGCTTCATCGTGACCTTGCTGCTTGCATCCGTCGGACGGCGGAAGGCCTTGCTCCTGGTCGTGGCCGCAGTGATCGGGATACACATCGTGGCGACCACCTCGATCAAGACCAATCTCGGAATCCTGCTCGGCGCCCTGACAGCCGGCGTAATCCATTTCGGCTACGTCTCACGCCTGCTCTGGCGAAACGCGCTCGTGATCCTGGGGGCGGCAGGTGTGCTCGCGTTCGCGGTCGCGTCCAATGAAGCCGCCGTCGCGACGATCGAACGTGGCGCGCTTCGCGTAGGGCTTGGAATCGAGATTCTCCAGGCGCGCGAGAATCTGCCGGGCTACTCCTCGTTCGAGCGACGCGCCAGCTGGCAGCGCGAAGGATTTCGCGGATGGGTTGAGAATCCGATGTTCGGGCACGGTGTGGAGGCATTTCGTTCGGGGCACGGAATTACCTCGCATGCGAGCCACGTGGATATCGCGTACAACTCCGGGCTGATCGGCCTCTTGCTCTTCTACAGCCTCTTTGCCTCGATGTTCCTGCGCCTTTACCGCGCGCGGCACGGCGAACTGCGCAACACACGTCTGCTCATCCTGGGCGGGGTGGTCTGCTATTTCTTCATCTCGTTTGCGGGGACGATCCACTACAGCGCTTTCCTCGCGGCTTTCCTCGCGCTCGGCATCGGAATTCTGAAACGCGCATGAGGCAGGTCGTCTACACGCCGGCCGCGGACCGGCTCGTCTATCTCGACGAAAAGGCGACCCCCGAGTTCTGGGACGCGCGGTGGCGGGCGGAGGGACGAGCCGGGACCTCCCGCCAGGACAATGAGATCGTGCGGGTCACGGCGAAATACCTGCCGGCGGGTTCGCGCGTCCTCGAAGGCGGATGCGGGCGCGCCAACAAGGTCAAGGCCCTGGCCGACTCCGGATTCAAGGCGATCGGGATCGACTTCGCCGAAGAATCGGTGCGGCAGGCGCGGCTCGAGTATCCGGAGCTCGATATCCGCAAGGGCGATGTCCGGTCGCTGCCATTTCCCGCGGACTACTTCGATGGCTACTGGTCGATCGGGGTCATCGAGCATTTCTGGATCGGCTACGACCCCATCCTCGCCGAGGCGCACCGCGTGCTCCGACCCGGCCGGCTGCTGTTCCTGACTGCGCCGTGGTTCTCCCCGTACCGCCGGTACAAGGCCCGAATAGGCGGCTACCCGCAGAGCCAATTCGGACGGGAGCCCGAGGCTTTCTACCAGTTCGCGCTCGGGCGGCGCGAGGTGACGGCCGAGCTGTCGAAACACGGCTTCGACCTGCTTCGCTGGCGCGGCCTCGCACCGGAGGTCTCGATGCAGGAAGACATGGATTCCATGCGCCGACCCGTCGAGTGGCTGCTCGGTTCGCGCGGCTCGTATCCGAAGCGCGTGCTGCGGCGCGCCGTCACCGGCGCGCTCGCCGGATTCTGCGGCCATTCCTTCATGGCGATCGCGCGGCGCAGGCGTGGGAAAGGCGCCCGCCAGTAAGCCGCAACTGCTGCTCGTGACGGGATCCCTCGAATGCGGCGGGTCCGAGCGGCAGATGGCGGACATGGCCAACTACTGGGCCGAGCGGGGCGTGGACGTGACCTTCGCGACCTGGAGCGATCCGCGGACCGCAGATTTCTACGAGCTCGATCGCAGGATACGGCGCGTGCATCTCGATGTGCCCGGTACCGGCCGGATCAGCGGCAACCTCCAGCGCGTGTCGAAGCTCAGGAAACTCCTCGATGAATTGCGGCCGGATGCGGTGTTGAGTTTCCTGACGCGCAGCAATGTGCCGACGATCCTCGCCGGCTTCGGCCGGAATTTTCGCATCGTCGTTTCGGAGCGAGTTCAGCCCGCATGGGAGACCGGTCTGCCATTCGGATGGCGTGTGCTGCGCCGTCTCGTCTATAGCCGTGCGGCCGCAATCGTGAGCCAGACCGAAGCGACCGCGGAGTGGATGCAGGAGAGCTGGGGAAAGCAGGCGATGGTCATTCCGAATGCCCTGCGGGCGCTTCCGTCCGTATCGGATCGCAGGGAAACGCTGATCGTGAGCATCGGGCGGCTCGTGCCACAAAAGGGTTTCGACCTGCTCCTGTCGGCCTTCGCGGCCGTCGCCGCGAAGTTTCCTGACTGGCGAATCGCGATTCTGGGCGAAGGACCCGAGCGCGGGAGTCTGCTGCGACAGCGCGACCAGCTCGGGCTCGTCGGTCGCGTGGAGTTTCCAGGACACGTCCCTGACGTCGAGAAATGGATGGCCCGTGCGGGACTCGTCGTGCAACCGTCACGCTTCGAGGGATTCCCCAATGTCGTGCTCGAAAGCATGGGCATGGCTGCCGCGGTGATCAGCGCGGACTGCCCCGCCGGCCCCGCGGAACTGATCGAAGACGGCGTCAACGGCCGGCTGGTGCCGGTGGAGGATGTCGCGGCGCTTGCCCGCGTCATGGCGGAATTGATGTCCGATCCCGCCCTGCGGGCGCGTCTCGGCCGCGAGGCTTTGAAAGTGCGGGAGCGCTTCCGCCAGGAATCGATCATGGCGCAGTGGGAAGCGCTGCTCCTGTCTTCATGAGCGCGGAACGCGAAATGGCGGAGGGAGCGCGATTCGAATTCGGCGAGAACTGGTTGCGCTTTCTCGCGCTGCTGGACGACCGTCGCATCGCCGACGCGGAAGCGTCGCTCAGGGAAATGCTCGCGGTCCAGGATCTGCGCAACCTGCGATTCCTGGACATCGGCTGCGGTTCCGGACTCTTCAGTCTCGCGGCGCGGCGTCTCGGCGCGTCCGTGCATTCCTTCGATTTCGATCCGCAATCGGTCGCCTGTGCGCGCGAACTGAAGCGGCGGTATTTTCCGGACGACGCCGGCTGGCGGATCGAGGGCGGCTCGGTTCTGGACGCGGCCTTCATGAGCAAGCTCGGCCGCTTCGACGTCGTCTACAGCTGGGGCGTGCTGCATCACACGGGGGCGATGTGGCTCGCGCTCGAGCATGCGATCGCTCGCGTGTCACCGGAGGGCGGCCGGCTATTCGTCGCGATCTACGCGGACCAGGGCTGGAAATCCCATGCCTGGTGGTTCGTGAAACTGTTCTACAACCGGCTGCCACGCTTTTTAAGACCCCTGTACGTGTTTGTCGTGAGCGCACTCGTGCGGCTACTCGTGATTCTCAAGTACACGATCCTGCTGCGACCGATGACCGCGATCGCTCCGCTCTTCGGCGATCGCCGCGGGCGGGGCATGAGCGCGAAGCACGACCGGGTGGACTGGATCGGCGGATTTCCCTACCAGTTCGCCACGCTCGAAACGCTGACTTCCTACCTGGAAGCTCGCGGCTTCTCGATGATCGCGACGCGGCGCGCCGGCAGCCTTGGCTGCCACGAGCTCGTCGCCCGACGCATGCCATGTGCGGAGTAACGGGGTTTTTCCGGCGTGCCGGCGGGCTCGCGCCGGACGCGCGCGGGCAGCTTGCCAGGATGACGACCTGTCTTGCGCACCGCGGCCCGGACGCCGCAGGCGCCTGGCTCGATCCGGAGCCGGGTATCGCGCTCGGCCACCGGCGACTTTCGATCCTGGAACTCTCGGCCGCGGGCAGCCAGCCGATGATTTCGCATTCGGGCCGCTACGTGCTCGTGACGAACGGCGAGATCTACAACCATCTCGAGATTCGCGAAGCTCTCGCCGTCGACGGAGGCGAGCCCGCCTGGCGCGGTCATTCGGATACGGAGACGCTTCTCGCCGCATTCGACCGATGGGGTGCGGAGGCTGCCCTGCGCAAGTCCGTCGGCATGTTCGCCATGGCGCTCTGGGACAGGCAGGAGCAGGTCCTCACGCTCGCGCGCGATCGTCTCGGCGAAAAGCCGATGTACTACGGCGATCAGGGGGATGTCCTGCTCTTCGGCTCCGAACTGAAAGCGCTCCGCGCCCACGCGGCATTTCGCGCGGAGGTCGATCGCGATCAAATTGCGATCTATTTGCATCGGGGCTATGTGCCGGCACCCTGGTCCATCTATCGCGGCATCCGCAAGTTGCCGCCCGGCTGCCTCGTGCAGTTCCACCGGAATGCCGCGCCGGGCCGGTCCGTGGAACCGCGGGCGTACTGGTCGCTCGGCGAAACCGCCGCGAGGGGCCTCGCAAGCCCGTTCATCGGCAGCGACGCCGCCGCGATCGAGCAACTGGAGGCCGTGCTTTCGCGCGCCGTCGCCTCCCAGAGTGTCGCCGACGTGCCGCTCGGCGCATTCCTGTCGGGCGGAATCGACTCGTCGACCGTCGTCGCGCTCATGCAGGCTCAGTCGTCGCGTCCGGTGCGCACGTTCGCGATCGGATTCCTCGAAGCCGGATTCAATGAGGCGCCGCACGCACGGGCCGTGGCCGCGCATCTCGGTACGGAACACACGGAGATGATCGTGACGCCGCAGGATGCGATGAATGTCATCCCGCGCCTGCCCAGCCTCTACGACGAGCCCTTCGGCGACAGCTCGGCGATCCCGACTTTCCTGGTCGCGGAGCTCGCGCGCCGGCAGGTCACGGTCTCGCTGTCGGGCGACGGCGGCGACGAATTGTTCGGCGGCTATACGCGTTATTGGCGGGGCCACGGCCTCTGGCGCCTGCTGCGGCACTGTCCGCGCTCGATGCGTAAGGTGCTCGCGCCTGCGTTCGGCCGGCATTACGAGCGATTCGTCGCGGCTGGTTCGGCGAGTGCGCTGTATGACGCCGTGATGCTGGACGAGGCCGCAGCCGGAATCGTCCGCGGCAGCGAAGGCGAGCCACCCGGCGCATCCGTCGGCTTGAATGCAGAATTCGCGGAGAGCGACTTCTACCAGGCGATGATGCTGGCGGACGCCGCGACCTACCTTCCCGACGACATCCTGGTCAAGGTCGATCGCGCGTCGATGGGCGTCAGCCTCGAATCGCGCGTGCCGATGCTGGACCACCGCGTCGTGGAGCTGGCCTGGCGGTTGCCGCTCCACACGAAACTGCGAAACGGCGAAGGCAAGTGGCTACTGAAGCAATTGCTCCGCAAGTACGTGCCTGCCGCGCTGCACGATCGACCGAAAAAGGGATTCGGGATGCCCGTCGGTGCGTGGATCCGGGGCGGCATGCGCGAATGGGCGGAGTCGCTCCTCGGAGCCGAGCGCTTGAGCCAGGAAGGCTTCCTCGACGTGCGGCGCGTGCGGGACCACTGGTCCCGGCATCTGGCGGGAACGACGCGCTCGGGCGAGGGCATCTGGCGGGTGCTGATGTTCCAGGCCTGGCTCGCCGAGACGAGGTCGGCGTGACCGATCGATCGGACCGTCCTGCCCCTGACGTCGCGTTATTCCTGCCGTCGCTCGCCGGCGGCGGCGCGGAACGCGTCTTCGTCGACCTCGCGAATGAGTTCTCCGCGCGAGGACTGTATGTGGATCTCGTGCTGGCTTCCGCCGAGGGGCCGTATCTGGAACACGTCTCGTCCGCGGTGCGCGTCGTCGATCTGAAGGCCTCGCGAATCCTGCGCGCGTTGCTGCCACTCGTGCGCTACCTGCGTGCGGAGCGGCCGGTGGCGATGCTCTCGGCCCTCGATCATGCGAATGTCGTCGCCGTCCTGGCGCGGCGCCTCGCGGGGGGCGCGACACGATGCGTCATTTCCATGCGCTCGGTCCCGACCGAGGTCTATCGACGGGCCGGCTCCGCCGGTAGCAGGCTTCTGCTGCGATTCATGAAGTTCGCATACCGCTTCGCGGACGCGATCATCGCGAATTCGAATGCCGTGGCAGTCGACCTCTCGCGCCTGCTCAAGGTTCCGGTCGACGATATCCACGTAATCCATAATCCCTTGAATCTCGCCCGCATCGAAGAGGAAAGCCGCGTGCCGCTCGCGCACGACTGGTTCAGGGACGGAGCGCCGCCCCTCGTTCTCGGCGTCGGGAGCCTTGCGCCGCTCAAGGATTTTGAGACGCTGATCCGCGCCATCGCGATCGTCCGCCAGCACCACGCCTGCCGCCTCGTGATCCTCGGCGAAGGGCCTGACAGGAAAAAACTCGAGGCCGTCGCGCGCGGGATCGGCGTGGGGAATCACGTCCTCATGCCCGGGTTTGTGCCGAATCCATTTGCCTGGATGCGACGCGCCAGGGTTTTTGTCAGCTCTTCGTTGACGGAGGGCTTCCCCAACGCGCTGATGCAGGCGCTCGCACTCGGCCTCGCGATCGTCAGCACGGATGCCGTCGGCGGCTCGGCCGAACTGCTGGAGAACGGCCGGTGGGGAAGGCTCGTGCCCGTCGGCAAAGCGGGGGCGATGGCAGCCGCCATCGCGGATTGCCTCGATGCCGGACCGAACCCGGACGCGCGCCGGCGCGCCGCGGACTTTTCGCACGAGCGCGTCGCGAATCGCTTTCTCGAAGTTCTGCTGCCCTGGGAGAATCCTGCTTGACCTCTGTTGCCATCGCGCCGTTTCCGGCGCTCGTCTGTCCCGTCGATCAGCAGGCGCTCGTGGCGGACGCCGCCGGGCGTTCGCTCGCCTGTCCGGACGGGCACGCGTTTCCCGTGCGCGAGAACATCCCGCGCTTCGTGCCTTCGGGCCAGAATTACGCCGATGCCTTCGGCGAGCAATGGCACCAGTACCGGAGAACCCAGCTCGATTCCTACACGCGGACCACCTACTCGCGAGACCGGCTCCGGCGCTGCTTCGGAGAAGCCCTGTGGCAGCGGCTGCAGCAGCCGGTTCAGCTCCAGATTCTCGAGGCAGGCTGCGGAGCGGGGCGTTTCACCGAAGTGCTGCTCGCGACGCCAGCCGCCGCGGTCACATCGACGGATCTCAGCTCCGCCGTCGAACCGAACCGGGTTAATTGCCCCCAATCGCCACGCCACCGAATCGTGCAGAGCGACATCAACCAGTTTCCCTTCCTGCCCGGGC
>DASWIQ010000097.1:0-12441 GCA_036397615.1 Steroidobacteraceae bacterium | reverse complement strand
GCCGGCGGCAGCGGGCGTCTCCGTCGCCATGATCAAGGCGTTTGCGGGAAGAGTGCCGATCCTCGGCGTGTGTCTCGGGCACCAGGCGCTCGTTGAAGCCTGCGACGGGCAAGTCGTGCGTGCCGACCGCCTGATGCACGGCAAATCTTCTTCGGTGCTGCACGACCGCCGCGGGCTATTCGAGGAACTTCCAAACCCTTTCGACGCCGGACGCTACCACTCGTTGATCGCCGAGCGTCAAAGCTTGCCGGCTGAACTCGAGATCACGGCGTGGACCGCCGAGGGCGAGATCATGGGCGTTCGTCATCGGACCCTGCCGATGGAAGGCGTCCAGTTTCATCCCGAGAGCGTGCTGACACCGCTCGGTCCGCAAATGCTTGCGAACTTTCTCATGCCGGGGCTCTCGACGTGAATCACGTTGGCAAGCAAATGCTCGAGGCGCTGCTCGACCGGCAGGTGCTCGCCGAGAATGCGGCCTATGATCTCCTGATTGCCCTGACCGACTCGGCGATGGCTCCCGCGATGGCTGGAGCCATCCTGTCGGCGCTCCGGGTCCGGGGAGTCACCGCGGACGAGGTGCGCGGATTCGCCCGCGCCATGCGCTCGCTCGCGCGCAGGCCCGAAATCGCCGCGGGCACGCCGGTCGCTGACGTCGTCGGAACGGGTGGCGACGGATCACAAAGTCTCAATCTCTCGACGGGCGCCGCCTTGCTGGCCGCGGCATCCGGCATTCGCATCGCGAAACACGGCAATCGTTCGGTGTCGTCGCGCTGTGGCAGCGCCGACGTGCTCGAAGCGCTGGGCTTCGCGCTGCCTGCGGATGAAGCGGCCGCAATCCAGTGCCTCGATCGGACCGGCTTCACGTTCCTGTTCGCGCCGCATTATCACCCGGCCATGAAAGCGGTCGCGCCCGTGCGCGCGGCGCTCGGCGTGCGGACGGTGTTCAACCTGCTGGGTCCGCTCGCGAACCCTGCCGGCGTGCCGCACGCGGTCATCGGGGCATGGAGCCTCGATGTCGCGAGGCTGATGGCAGAGACGCTCTCCGGCATGGAGATCGCACGCATGTTCGTCGTTCACGGCGATGGCGGATGGGATGAGCCGACGCCTGCCGCCCCATTCACGCTCTTCGACGTCCGGCCGGGAATCGTCAGGCAGGAAAAGAGAACCGCAGCCGACTTCGGTCTGGCGACCCGGCGGGAGGAGGACCTTCGAGGCGGGGACGCGGCTTACAACGCCCGAAGGCTCGCAGCCGTGCTTCGGAACGAAGAACACGGTGCCCACCGCGATGCGCTCGTCATGGGCGCCGCGCTCGTCGCGGAGGTCACGGGTGCGGTTCTGGATCCCGTGTCGGGCGCCGCGCTCGCGGCGAGTGCCATCGATGACGGCCGGGCCGCGCGGCTGCTCCAGAATGTGATTGCCTGGAGCCGGGAGAGATCCTCTTGAGCGACTTTCTGGGTCTCATGGCCGCGGCGAGCCACGCGCGCGTCGGGGAGTCTCGTGCTCGCGAATCGTTGTCGCAACTGCGGTCTCGCGCGAGTGCCACCCGTTCGCCGCCCAGGCTGGAGCGACAGGGGCGATTCGACGTAATTGCCGAATTCAAGCGCCGTTCGCCCTCTGCCGGTTCCTTCAACCCATGCGATCTGACGGCGCAGGTCACGGCATACGCGCGGGCCGGAGCCGCGGCGGTGTCCGTGTTGACCGAGCCGATGCAGTTCGGCGGTGACCTTTCGCATTTGAAAACTGCAGCCGAGGCTCTGACCCCGCTTGGCATTCCCGTGATGCGCAAGGATTTTGTCGTGGATCCGTATCAGGTCTATGAGACTCGCGCCGATGGCGGCGGCGGGATTCTGCTGATCGTCCGCATGCTGCCACAGGTTCAGCTTGCCGAGTTGCTCGAATGCGCCCGCGAGATGTCCCTGTTCGTTCTGCTCGAGACCTTCGACGAGGACGACCTGGAGCGGGCCGAATCCGCACTCGAGCGTGCGCGGCCAAGCCGTGACGGCGCGCCAGATCTCCTCGGCGTCAATTGCCGCGATCTGCGGACGCTCGGCGTGCGGACGCAACGCCTCCTGGAGCTGGCACCCAGGCTTCCGGCCGGAGCGTTGCGAGTTGCGGAGAGCGGAATCGAGACGGCCCTCGATTGCGCGCAAATGGCTCGCGCTGGCTTTGAATTTGCGCTGATCGGCAGCGCCCTGATGCAGTGCGCCGATCCGGCGCCGATCATCGGCCAGATGCTGGCAGCGGGGAGGGCGGCGTGAGCCTCCTCGTCAAGATCTGCGGCGTGACTCGGGAAGCCGATGTTGCAGCGGCAGTCGAAGCCGGCGCGGACGCGGTCGGGTTCGTGTTTCACGAGTCGTCCAGACGCAATCTGGCGCCGGCGCGGGCGGCGAAACTGGCGAGCACGTTGCCGGCGACGGTGCTCCGCGTCGCCGTGACGCTCCATCCATCGCAGAAGCTGGTGGAGCGCGTTCTCGGTGAGTTCCTGCCCGATGTCTGGCAATCGGACTTCGAAGATTTCGCAACGATCAGGCTTCCCGTCGACATCCGTTGTTGGCCGGTGCTGCGGACCGGCGGATGCGCGCCGTCGAAGCTGCCTCATACCATGCTCTTCGATGCCGCGGTCAGCGGTAACGGCATGCAGGCCGACTGGCAGACAGCGGCCATTCTGGCTCGCAGGAGCCTCTTGATCATCGGCGGCGGACTGAATCCGTCCACAGTCGGACACGCAGTCGAGACAGTGAAACCGATCGGCGTCGATGTATCGAGCGGAGTCGAGCGCAAGGCCGGCGTCAAGGATGCGATCCTGATCCGCGAGTTCGTAACCGCAGCCCGCTTCGCGGACCGGAGCGTCAACTCATGAACGGCTCGACACTTCCCGACAAGCGCGGCCGGTTCGGGGCATTCGGCGGCCGGTTCGTCCCCGAGACACTCGTTCCCGCGCTCGATCGACTGGAGGAACTGGTTGCGACGAGTCTCGGCTCGCCGGAATTTCAGCGCGAGTACAGCGATGAACTGAATGGCTGGGCAGGCCGACCGACCGCGCTCACGCGCGCGAATGACTTATCACGCAAATGGGGCGCAGAAATCTGGCTCAAGCGCGAAGATCTGGCGCATACAGGCGCGCACAAGATCAACAACGCCATCGGTCAGGCACTGCTTGCGCGTCGCATGGGCGCGAAGCGGGTCGTGGCGGAGACCGGCGCCGGACAGCATGGCGTCGCCTGCGCCGCGGCTTGCGCGCGGCTTTCATTGCCCTGCATCGTGTACATGGGCTCCAAAGACATCGAGCGGCAACGCCCCAACGTCGGGCGAATGAGCTTGTTGGGCGCGGAAGTCCGGCCCGTCTCCGGCGGCGATCAGACCTTGCGGGCTGCGATCGACGAAGCGCTTCGCCACTGGGTTTCCGATCCGATGGATACCTATTATCTGTTGGGTTCCGCCGTCGGGCCGCATCCTTATCCCTATCTGGTGCGCGAATTGCAATCCGTCATCGGCCGCGAGGCGCGCGCGCAGCTTCGCGTCGCGACTGGCGGGCTGCCGGACGCGGTCGTGGCCTGTGTCGGCGGCGGCTCGAATGCGATCGGCATCTTTCATCCATTCATCGAGGATCGCGAAGTTGCGCTGGTCGGCATCGAAGCCGGCGGTCGCGGGCCGGGCCTCGGAGACAACGCGGCGTCACTCGCCGCGGGCCGGCCCGGTGTCCTGCACGGAAGCTACACGATGCTTTTGCAGGACGCGCACGGACAGGTTTCGGAGACTCACTCGATATCCGCCGGTCTGGACTATTCTGCCGTCGGTCCGGAACACGCCTATCTTCAGGCAAATGGGCGAGCGCGCTACGAGACCGCGAGCGATGCGGAGGCGCTGGCGGCCGTTCGGGAATGCTGTGAGCTCGAAGGTATCCTGCCCGCACTCGAAAGCGCGCACGCGCTGGCCGGCGCGCGACGGTACGCCGCAACGCACGCCGGTAGCCGGATACTCATCGGTCTGTCCGGTCGCGGCGACAAGGACCTCGCGACGCTGGAGGCTGCGTTGCTGGCAGATGATCCATGATTCAGGCCGGCCAGGAGATTGCGCAGACGATCAGGGCCGCGACCTCGAGAGGCAGACCGGCGCTGATCGCGTACCTGACGGCCGGGTTCCCGACCAGGCAAGCATTCCGGGACGCGCTTTTGCAGGCATTGGAAGTCGCCGACGTCGTCGAAATCGGAGTGCCATTTTCAGATCCGATGGCGGACGGTCTTACGATCCAGCATTCGAGCCGAATCGCCCTCGAGCAAGGAACGACGCTCGGGCGGACGCTCGCGGACATGGCCGCCAGCCGGTCGCCTCGTTCGGCGCCGATGCTCCTGATGAGTTACCTCAATCCCCTGTTGAGCTACGGTCCGACTCGCCTCGCCGCGGACTCGCGCCTGGCCGGTGTATCCGGAATCATCATTCCGGACCTGCCATTCGAGGAATGCGCCGAACTGCGACAGCTATTCGATGGCGAAGGGCTCGCCCTGGTCCAGATGGTGACTCCGGTGACGCCTCCGCCGCGCCTCGAATTGCTCGCGCGCGAGTCCCGTGGGTTTGTCTATGCCGTGACGATGACGGGCACGACCGGCAATGCAGTCGCGGCCGACGGTGAGCTCTTCACTTATATGCGGCGCGTGCGCGAGGTCGCCAGTGTGCCCGTGTGCGCCGGCTTCGGGATCCGCACGGCGGCCCAGATCGCAGCGCTCGCCGGACACGTCGACGGCTGCATTGTCGGCTCGGCGCTGATCGAGGTTCTGGGCAACGGGCAAGACGTTGCGGCATTCCTGCGCGGCCTGAGGGAGTGATCGCCGCCATGCAGGAACGGCGGCGCCAAAAACGTTTCCGCGGAAACGTTTTCTCAGCTTCCCGGTGGCTCCGCTCCCGGCTCCGGGTCCGGCAATGGATAAGTCTTTGCCTCGGTCGCCGGTGTCGCGGGCTCGGCGGGCTTCGCCGCGTCGCTCTGGGCCGCGCCAGTCGTCAGGCGAGTCACTTCGGCGACCAGGTCGGGTGCCGGAGCGGGCGGGGCGGTCTTGCTGGCGAGAATCGCGGCAGCGCTGGCATCGCCCTCGTAGAATCGCTTGTTCGCTTTCTTCCAGATGAAAATGCCGTTGCCTTCGAGCGAAACGCCGGCGAACAGTCCCTGCGACTTCGAGTAGGCGTAGACCTCGGCATCAAAGGTCAGGCTGGTCGAGGCCTTGGCCGAACGACCGACCGGACCCGCCGCGACCGAGGCATCCGCACCGAGGGTCAGCTTGCCATCGGTGATGCCTTCGACGCTGTCGCGCGTCGTCAGGACCAGCACGATGTCGGAGACCTGGCCGCCGGCCTGCAAGCCCCAGCTGCCCCCGCCCGTCGAGACGAAGACCGGATTGCTCCAGCTGCGGTCGGGGTTGCGCACGAGCATCACGCCATTGCCGAAGCTTGCGCCGAATATCAGGCCGACCTTCACGTTGGCCGGCAGGATGATGATGCCTTCGGCGCGCGCCAGCAGCATGTCGGGGATCTGCGTGTCGGGGATCGCCTGCAGCTCGCGAAGGACGATCAGGGACTGGTCGAGCATCGCCTCTTCGCGCGTGACGGCCGCCGCCGGCGTCGTCAGGAGCGCTGAGGCGAGCATTGCGGCCAGGACCATCGAAAACAGCTTCATGGCGGTATTCCTGTTCAGTTTGAGTGCCCACCCGGACAGACCGCGCGCAGGATAACAGGTTCCATCGACGCGGCTGATCATCCACACTGCGATCCATGATGCGCCGATTCGCTTTTGCGGTCACGCTGCTCTTCGTGACGACGGCCCCCGCTCGCGCCGAATGGTACGCGCGCGAGGAAGCGATCATGGGCACGCGGATCGCGGTCGAGGTGTGGCACGAGGACCCTGCGGCGGCCGCGGCGGCGATCGAATCGGTGATCGCCGAGATGCACCGCATCGACGAGCTGATGTCGCACTACAAACCCGAAAGCCAGCTCTCGAAGGTCAATCGCGACGCCGCCGGCGCACCCGTCAAGGTGGATTCCGAGCTGGCCGGCCTCATCGCCCGGGCGCTCGAATTCTCGGACATGTCGGGCGGCGCGTTCGACATCACTTATGCGAGCGTCGGCTATCTGTACGACTACCGCGAGCACAGGCACCCGACCGAGGCCCAGATCCAGGCGGCGCTGCCCGCCGTGAACTGGCGTCACGTGGTCGTCGATCCAGGAGCCTCGATCGTGCGCTTCCTGAAACCCGGCGTCCGAATCGACCTGGGCGGGATCGCGAAAGGCCACGCCGTCGACTCCGGCATCGCGATCCTCAAGGCGCGGGGAATCACGAACGCCACGGTGACGGCCGGCGGCGACAGCCGGATCCTGGGCGACCGGCGTGACCGTCCGTGGATCGTCGGCATCCGCCATCCCGACGACCGCGATCGAGTGATCGCGCGCATCCCGCTCGAGGACTCGGCCATCTCGACCTCGGGCGACTACGAGCGCTTCTTCGACGAGGATGGCGTGCGTTACCACCACATCATCGATCCGAAGACCGGCAAGAGCCCGCACGGGGTGCGTAGCGTCACCGTGATCGCTCCGACCTCGACGCTGGCCGAGGGATTGACGAAGAGCGTTTTCATCCTGGGACCGGAACGGGGCATCGCGCTCGTCGAAGCGCAGCCGGATGCGGATGCGGTGGTCGTCACCGCCGAGGGGAAGGTGGTCTACTCGAAAGGACTAGAACCACCCGGAGAAGAATAGGCGGATGACGTCGGCATCGAACTGGTAGAGCGGTTCTGTGCCGGGCGCGACGCCGGTCGTGCGAAGGTCCCGGAAATTGTCGTAGTCGAATCGGATGCGGTCGTACTTCAGGTTGATCGCCGCCTTGCCGAGGAAGTCGGTCCACGCCGGCTTGAACTCGTAGCCGACGCCGAAACCGAGCGTGTGGCTCTGCATCGCTGCGAGTTCCTTGTCGCGGGCGAGGAAGTTCTGGAAATCCTCGCGCGGGAACAGGTCCGAATAGAACTCCGCCTCGTTCTGCGTGTTGAAGCGGTAATGCACGTCGAACGTCCACTCGTCGTCGAGCGGGTGGGTGTAGGCGATTTCGGCGGTGTGCGAGCGGATGTCCCAGGTGTCGGTGTAGAAGCGGTAATCCGCCTGGAATGCCGCACGGTACGGCAGGTACCAGCGCGCCCGCGCCGACAGGGCGTTGCCCGTGCGCGTGCGCGGGTAGCGCTCGGCCTCGTACGAATAACCGAGTGCCGCGTCCGGGTCCACGAAGCGGACCTGGCGATAGGGGTTGTTGAGGAATCCCTCCTCGGCGATCGTCTCGAAGGAGAAGCCGAGGATCAGGTTCTTCGTCGCGACCTGGGAAACGTCGACGCCGTAAATGCGCCGGTCGACCTCGTCGGCGAAGGCCGCATCGCCCCGGCGCGTGACGTCGTCCCAGCCACGCGTGAAGAAAAGCGAGACCGTCGTCAGGTCGCCGAACATGTCCTGGCTGATCGAGAGGCTCGCCGTGTCGGCCTCGTAGTCGTTCTCGCTCGAGTTGCTGAACGACGCGGCGTAGTTCACCTTGCCGCGCAGGTATTCGAAGCCGACGCCGTACTGCGTGCGCTCCTCGTCGTAAGGACTCGCCGTCGTAATGACGTCGATTGACGCGGACGAGACCATGTCGATGTAGTAGCTCGCGTTGACCGCGTACTTCTCGGCAAACTTCTTGCGCACGAGGAGCGAGGGCCCGTCGATCGTCACCCCGCCGCCGTCGTAGTAGTGGTACAGGAGGTCGGCCCGGTCCTCCGGCAGCACGCCGGCGACCGCCGTGAACGGCAGCAGGAAAAGCAGCGCAATCCGGTGGATCAATTGCATCCGCAGCCGCCGCCGCTCGCGCCCGACGCGCCGCGCGCGCCTTCGCGCGACTCGTACACGTGGCGCATATAGGAGGAGGAGACCGGGTCCCGGTCCCAGGCCATGATCGGGTCGGCGATGTTCTCGCGCTCGTAGGGTTTGACCCAGGGTTCGAGCCGCGAGCAGCCGCTCGCCGCGACGAGCAGGAGCGCCACCCCGAGGAGACGGGCGGGGCTCACGACTTCTCCCGGAGCATCGCGCGGATCCGCTCGATGTACTTGGCCTCGTCGCCCGGCTTGTAGGCCCGGTGCTGCCAGCGCAGCCGGCCCTGGCGGTCGACCAGGAAAGTCGTCGGCATCGCGCTGACGCCGTAGTTGCCGCTAACCTTGTTGTCCGGGTCGAAGAGGATCGGGAAGCTGACGGGCGTCTGGCCGAGGAAACGCTCGGCGTCCGCCTTCTCGCTCTCGACGTTGATGGCGAGCATCTGGAAGCCCATCGGCTTGTATTTGCTGTAAATCTGGTCGAGCGCCGGGAACTCCTGGCGGCAGGGCCCGCACCAGCTCGCCCAGAAATTGATCATGACGACCTGGCCCTTGAGCCCGGACAGCGCCAGTTCGCCGCCCGCGCGGTCTGTGAGCCTGAACTCGGGTGCGGGCGGCGATCCGTCCGTCGCCGCCGCAGGCCAGGCGAATGCGACGAACGCGGCGAGCAGGGCAACGAGCGGCAGTTTGCGTATCCCGTTCAAGCGACCTCCTCAGAAGAACGCCGTAAGCGACAGCGTCGCTTCGAAATTGTGGCTCGTCTTGTTGGAGCCGAGAACGTCGATCTCCATCACGTGGTCGCGCATGTCGAGATGCAGGGCGAGCCAGTCCTTGATCAGCACGCGCGCACCGGCCCCCGCAGTGAGCGTGAAGCGATCGCCGCCGGCGAATCGCGTGCCGCCCCCGCCGAGCGTCAGGTAAACGGCGCTGTTGTAAGCCCGTTTTCCCCCGAGGAATATCTCGCCCGGTAGCGCATTCCAGCCGAATCCGAGGCTGTAATAAGTGAATTGCCTCTCACTGTCGGTCAATAACGGCGCCCCGCCCGAAAGACGCTCGAAACTCGACAGGCCCGCATCGCTCGTGCCCGCGATGGCCTCGGCGAAGAAGTCCTCGTTGATGTGGTAGGCGATGCGTCCGCCGTAGACGATGTTGACCTCGAAGTCCTCGACCGAGAGCGACCCGACATAAGCGCCGGCCTCCCAGTTCTCCGTGTCGATTTTCGCGGGCTTGATCTCGCGCCGCTCCACCTGCGGTTCGATGACGACGGGCGTCTCGCCCGTTTGTTCAGGGGGCGGGGGGCCCTCCGCGGGCTCGTCGTCGCGCCACGGCAGGTGCGAACAGCCCGCCATCAGCAGCAGGCCGCTCAGAAAAAGAATGCGAATCCGATTTTCCATTCGATGGCTTCCTCGTTCTCGTCGCGGTCCGTGAAGACCACGTATTCTTTGTATTCACCGCGCAGGATGAATCGCCTCGCCAGGTAGGCGCGGACGCCGACGCCGGCGTATGCGAGCTGGTCCGTGCGATCGGGAGTCTGCACGAGTGTCCCCTTGGGCTGGATGCGGATCATTCCGGTACCGATCGAGAGAAACGGCTGGATGCGCCAGTCGGGCCGCGGCACGTGCGTCACGCCGAGCGAGGCGATCTGGCCATCGGAGAAGTTGCCGAGCAGGTGCGACAGCGCAAACTCACCCGCGAGGTGCTCGTTGAATGCATAGGCGCCGTAGGCCGTGATGACGTTCGAGCCGCCGAAATCCCCGATCAGCAACCCGACTTCTCGCCGGTGCGCGCCGAAGTCCTCGCGCGCGGGGTCGTCGATCTGCATCCGCTCACCGGCAGGCACGAGCGTTTCCGTCATCTGGCTGCGATGAACCCAGCCTTCGCGCCCGTCGGTATCGACGACCTGGAACCAGTCGGTGCGGCGCTTCTGCACGCGAACCGTGGCGCCGCGCTCGACGACGTGAACGATCGGAAACCCACGGCCGGGACCGGTGCGCAGTTCGAGGTAGGCATCGGCGACGGTGACCTCGAGCCCCTCGGCCCAGGCAGTCGAAATCGCCGCCAGAAAATACAGCAGCCCGCAGGCCGCGAGCCGCGCCATCGACTTAATTAACCGGTGCCATGAAGGGGTCGTTGTAATACTGCCCACCGATGTCCAGCCACTCGGCGATCAGCCGCAGTTCCGCCGGCGTCAGCCAATCTACGTGCGAGCCGCCCGTATCGAAGCGGCCGAAGAACGGCACCGATGCCCTCGCGCCCGCCGCGGTCATCGAAGGGGGGACCGGCACCGGCACCAGCGTCGGCAGCCCGGTCACCGGATCCGGGGGTCCGGGCACCAGGATGTCCTGCAGCGCGCCCATGTTAACTTCCTGCGCGTTGTCCGTGAACAGCAGTTCGCGGTACGAGACCAGGTGATCGGCCTCGTCGGGCGACGCGCCGCCCGACAGATCGAGCTGCGATACGGGCACGCGCACGGCGCCGGCGGCGTCGACCGGGCTGTGACAGGAAATACAGGTATTGTCCACGATGACGTTGCCGCCCGCGTCGAGCACCTGGCGCGGCACGGACCAGAGCGGATGGATGTGATCCGGATAGTGGATCGTGATGCGGCACAGCGAGGACCAGTCGGACTGGCAGGCGGCGCTCGTCGGAACCGGGCTGGTGAGCAGGTTATAGCGATAGCTGAACGGCAGATCGGCCGCGCGGCCCGCCGCGATCGGATCGGTCCACACGTCGTCATAGATCACGTCGACCGACGGCTTCTGCGCTGCGCAATCCGTCTGGCAGCTGACGCGCGCGCGCGCCTCCGCCATCGTTTCGCCCTGGTCCGCGAAGATCGCCGGATTCGAATTGGGGAACGGCTGGCCAGTGGTCGCCGCGCCCGCATTGGCGGAGGCGAAAAGCGCCTGCCGTCCGTGCGAAATCGCGGGAGGCGCGCCGGGTTGCGCGCCCGCCGGCACGTGGCAGCCATTGCAGGTGAGCACTTCGCCCGCGCGGAGCTGCAGCCAGTTCAGGTGGCGCGGCGTCAGCCGCCGGCCGTTCGCATCGAGCACGCCGACCGCGAATGGCACGCCGGCGGGAATCTTGATCTGGACCGAGCCGTCGGGCTCGACCGGCGCGTAGGCAAGGATCTCGCGCATGCCGAGGCCGCCCGCGGCGCCGAACGCGCTGCCGCGGAAATCGCGCACCTCGTCGTCCGGCAACCCGACGGCTTTCTCGATGCGGATGAAGCGCGCGGGCCGTTCATCGGCCGTGGACTGCGCCGGATCGATGAGCGTCGCGATGCCGCCGGGCGCGGTGTCGGCACCGTCGAGGTCGTAGACGCTCCGGATGTTCAGGATGCCGACGTTTTCCGAGGCCAGGACGGGGTCGTAATCGACGCCCGCGACGGCGTCGAGGATCACCGCAGGCAAGGGCGTGCGCGGCGCGAGGGAGATCACTTCCGAGTAGCGCAGGCCTTCGGTCGGCTGGAGCACCGGCCGCTGCGTCTGGTCGCGCGGATCGTACAGCCACACACCATATAAAGGTGGGGCGGGCACGAGCGTCGCGTCCGCCAGGTTCGCGGGCGTGCAGGGAAGGGTACGGCCGACGGCGTCGTTCAGCCGGCACATCGTCCAGGTCGAGAGCAGGCGGCCGGTTCCATCGCGGAGCGGAAACACGGACGAGTAGCGTCCGCCGGGCGAGAGGCCGGGATCGGTGCGGACGTCGTTGATCGACAGGCGCGTCTGCGCGGGACCGGGGAAGCCCGGGTTCGCGAGATTCGACTGTCCGATCTCGACGAATGCCGCCGTGTCGATCGAAACGGGGTCGCCGCCCAGCTCGGTGCCGTTGAACGGCAGGAGCAGCGCGACGATCCGGCCGTCCTCCGTCGGGCGCGGCGCGAGGAACTGGATGTCGGTCGTGCCCGTGCCGGTCGTGTGGCTGTTGGCGCCGTACAGGAGCTCGAGGCCGCTGCCGTCCGGGTTCACCGTATACAAATGTATCGAGCTGCCGCTCGCGTTCTCCCAGCGGCTGAACACGATGCGCCCGTCGTCGAGCATGGACGGGTCCATGTCGTGGCTCTGGTTGAAGGAGATCTGCCGGATGCCGGAGCCGTCGGGATTCATCACGTGCAGCACGAAGGCGTGCTCGTTGCGGTCCTCGTCCTCGGCCGCGAACTGGGGCTTGCCCTCGTCAATCAGCACGGCCTTCGACTGGCGCTGGCGTGTCGAGGCGAAGACGATGCGGCCGTCGGGCAGGTAGTGCGGCGCGACGTCGTGCCCTTCCTCCGCGACGACATCGGATGCGATGACGCGACGCAGCACGTCGGTCGTGCGGTCGAACTCCCAGATATTCCAGGTCGGCTGCTCGCTGTCCATCGCGCCGGGGATGAGCGGCATGCGCATCGCGAACACGAGCTTCGTGCCGTCAAACGAGCCGTCGACATCGCGCACGCTCCACAAGCCGCCCGTCACAGCGCCCGTTATGTTCCGTTCGGGAACATCCGGTGCGGCGCGATCGCGCAGCCACAAGTCGGTTCCTTCGACGAATGTCTCGAGTTCCCGCACTTCGTCATCGTCGTCGACAGGCAGCGGCA
>DASWIQ010000096.1:0-2444 GCA_036397615.1 Steroidobacteraceae bacterium | reverse complement strand
GCGCAGATCGCGACGACGATCGACTGCACGCGGTTCACGTCGACGAAGGCGGGGAAGGCGAGCCCGCTGACGAACACGAGCGCCAGGATCAGCCAGTACTCGGTCTTGATCTTGAGCATGTCGCGGGGCCTAGCCGGCGGGGAAATTGCCGCCTCGAAGCTAATATGGAACCGCGCGCGGCCCGCCGCAACCGGCCGCGTTCAGGCGAAGTAGCGTCGGCGCCGCCTGCCGTGGCGGAGCGCGTGCAGGACATAGCCCGCGGCGAAGCCGAACGCGAAGGCGATGGCGAGACCGATGACGGCGTCGAGTTCCATGCGGCGAGCCCCAAGCGGCGCGCGCCACGGGGCGCGCCGCCCGAGTACAGCAGCGTTCGGTTAAGGCCTTGTTAAGGAAGCGAAAATAATCCGCCCCTACTCCGCCGCGTCGCGCGCGCGGCCCGGGGCGTGCTTGCCGGCTTCCCAGCCGGTGCCGGAAAGCGTCTTGTCGGCGAAGTCGATCGGGACCGGCTCGAGCTCGGTCGCGAGCGTGTCGTTCCAGCGATTGAGGAAGCCGAAGAAGGCGATGACGCCGACCAGCTCGACGATCTCCTCGTCCGAGAAGTGCTTCCGGAGCGCCGCGAAATCCGCGTCGGTCACGGCATTGGGCACCTGCGCCGCGCCTTGCGCAAAGCGCAGCGCCGCGCGCTCGGCCTCGCTGAACAGCGGACTCGTCTCGTACTGCCAGATCGCCTGGAGCTTCCGGTCCTCGACATCGGCGTGGTGCGCGCCGTCGCCGGTGTGGGCGACGCAGTACATGCAGCCCGCCGACCGGCTCGCCATGTGGCCGACCAGCGCGCGCAGCTGACGCGATGTCTTGTTCGCGGGATCCTGCACCCCGGCCGCGAGCGCGGCGAAGCCCTGCAGCAGCTTCGGCTTGTAGGCCATGATGAGCTGCGAGTTGGGCAGGAAACCCATGCGCTTCTCGGTCTGGGCGAGAACGGGCTCGAGCTCCGGAATGCTCTTGCGATCGAGCGGCTTCACGCGCGACATCGGCGCCTCCCTGGATTGGTTCGCCTGGGAGTTTAGGACCGATCGGTTCAAAATGTAAAGCCGTTTCGGCGGATCAGCCCTTGCCGTCGATCTTGTCGAACACCTCGCGGGCGTGGCGGAACGCGTTCACCCCGGCCGGCACGCCGCAATAGACCGTGGCGTGCAGCAGCACCTCGCCGATCTCCTCCCGCGTGCAGCCGTTGCCGAGCGCGGCGCGGATGTGGGTCTTGAGCTCCTCCGGCTTGTCGAGCGCCGTGAGCATCGCGAGGTTGAGCATGCTGCGCGTCTTGCGCGGCAGCGCGGGCCTCGTCCACACCGCGCCCCAGCAGAACTCGGTCACCAGCTTCTGGATCATCGCGGTGATCGGGTCGGTCTCGGCGCGCTTGATCTGCGGGTCGACGTATTCGCGGCCGAGCACCTCGCGCCGCACCCTGAGGCCGTCGTCGTAATAGGCATCCGAACTCGTCATCGTTTCCTCCGTTGCGCTCCCGTCATTCCCCGGCCGGGGAAATGCTGAATTCCACGACCTCCGGCAGGCCGCGCAAATGGCGCGCGAGCTTGTCGCTGTTCGTGCGGTCGCGGGTCGAAATCACCATGCGGTACTCGAACCGCCGCCCGCCGTCCGTCAGGCGGTAGGACAGCTCGGCGATGGAGAAGCCGTGAGTCCGGATCATGTCGCGCACGGCGTCTTCCGCCATCGCCGCGGCGCGCTCGAACTTGAGGTGGTGATGGGCGTAGATCTCGTTGGGCAGCCGCGTCTCGATCACGCGGAACACGGCGAGCACCGCGAGCACCATGACGGTGCCGAGCACCGCCGGGTAGTACATGCCGATGCCGACCAGGATGCCGATCGCCGAGGTGACCCAGATCGAGGCGGCGGTGGTGAGCCCGCGCACCGTCGCGCCCTCCTTGAAGATCACGCCCGCGCCGAGAAAGCCGATGCCGGTCATGATCCCTTGCGCCATGCGCGTCGGGTCGACGCGGATCGCCTCGATCGGCGTCGTCACCATCCATTCTCCCTGATAGACGGTGACGAGCATCAGGAGAGCGGAGGCGAGGCAGACGAGCGCGTGGGTGCGGAACCCCGCGGGCCGTCCGCGGAAGCTGCGCTCGAGCCCGATCAGCCCGCCGGCGGCGAGCGCGCCCAACAGCCGGATCGCGATGGTGATGTCCTCAGGCGTCATGAGAGGTTCGGCTCAATGGCGGTGCGCCGCGACCCGCGAGACCGTCGCCTCGTGCGTCGGATCGACGCATTGCTCGCGCTCGACCTGGATTGTCGTGTGGCCGATGCCGTAGCGCTCGACGAGGTGGGAGCGGACGGCGGCGAGCACCGCGTCGGCATCGGCCGCGTCCGCGATGACGGCGTGGAGCGTCAACACCGGCTGTTCGGAGGTGAGCGACCATACGTGCACGTGG
>DASWIQ010000095.1:0-6275 GCA_036397615.1 Steroidobacteraceae bacterium | reverse complement strand
GAGCAGTCCTCCGCAATGACGGTGTGCATTTTCTTGCGCGCGCCGACGATCGCATCCGTCGGGCAGTCGTCGAGGCAGCGCGCGCAGCCGATGCACGCGGGCTCGTCGATCCAGGCGACGAGCGGCGCCGCTTCGACGCCGCAGTCCGGATCGAGCGGCAGGACCTGCCGGTCGAGCAGCGTCGCGAGGCTTTCGATCAGCCCTTGTCCGCCGGGCGGGCAGCGATTGAGGCGGGTTTCGCCGCGGGCGAGCGCGTCGGCGTACGGCCGGCAGCCATCGTAGCCGCAGCGACGGCATTGTGTCTGCGGCAAGAGCGAGTCGATGCGGTCCGCGAGCGCGATTACGGCATCGGTGGACATCGCGGCCGGTCAGCTCACCTTCATGCCGGCCGTGGCTCCGGAGTCCGGCGCCACGAGGAAGAGCCCCGCGTCGCCCGAGGCGGCGAGCGCCATGCCTTCGGACACGCCGAACCGGAGCTTGCGCGGCTTCATGTTCGCCACGACGACGACATGGCGGCCAGCCAGATGCTCGGGAGAGTAGGAGCCGCGAATTCCGGCGAATACCGTGCGGCGCTCGCCGCCGAGATCGACCGTCAATTTGAGCAGGCGGTCGGCGCCCTCGACGTATTCCGCAGCCTCGATGCGCGCGACGCGCAGGTCGATACGCCCGAACTCCTCTGCGCTGATCGTGGCGGGGTCTGCCGCGGTCGCGGCGGTTTCGTTCGCTGACATTGGAATCTCCACGAGCTTCTGCACGACGGCCGGATCGACGCGGGTCGCGAGCGGTTGATACTCGCCGATCGTCGTGCCGAGAAGCGGCATTTCGACATCGCGCCAGTGCGCGATCCGGGAGCCGAGGAAAGCCTCGGCGCGATCCGCAGTCGCCGGCAGCACCGGCTTCAGGAATGTCATCAGGACGCGGAACAGGTTGATGCCCTGGGTGCAGACAGCCTGCACCTCGGCCGCGCGCTCCGGATCCTTCGCGGCCAGCCAGGGCTTGTTGCGATCGATATAGAGATTGGCTCGATCGGCGAGGGCCATGATCTCGCGAACCGCGGCCGCGTACTCGAGCGACTCCCAGGCCTCGAGGATGCCGGCGCCGCCTTCGACGAACTCACGGTAAAGACCGGGATCCGGCAGTTCGGCGGCGAGTCGCCCGCCATGTCCCCGATGGATGAAACTCGCGCATCGGCTCGCGATGTTCACGAGCTTGCCGACCAGGTCCGCATTGATGCGCGTCGCGAATTCGCCGAGATTCATGTCGATGTCGTCGAGTCCCGGACCGAGCTTGGCGGCCAGGAAATAGCGGAAATAGTCCGGGGGCAGGACATCGAGATAGCGCCGCGCGGTCACGAAGGTGCCGCGCGATTTCGACATCTTCTCGCCGTTGACGGTCAGAAAACCGTGGGCATGGACGGCCGTGGGCTTGCGGAACCCCGCGCCCTCGAGCGTCGCCGGCCAGAACAGCGAGTGGAAGTACAGGATGTCCTTGCCGATGAAATGGTGCAGTTCGGCCGTGCTGTCCGCCTTCCAGTAGTCGTCGAACGCGAGACCGCGCCGCTTGCAGAGGTTTTCGAAGCTCGCCATGTAGCCGACCGGCGCATCGAGCCAGACATAGAAGTACTTGCCCGGCGCATCCGGAATCTCGAAGCCGAAATAGGGTGCGTCGCGCGACACGTCCCAGTCGCGGAGCCCGGCGTCGAACCATTCGTCGAGCTTGTTGGCGACCGCCGCCTGCAGCGTGCCGGAGCGCGTCCACTTCCGGAGCATCTGCTCGAAGTTCCCGAGCCTGAAGAAGATGTGTTCCGACTCGCGCTCGACGGGGCGCGTGCCGGAGACGACGGACACCGGATCGATGAGATCCGAGGTCGAATAGGTCGCGCCGCAGTTCTCGCAGCTGTCGCCGTACTGGTCGGGAGTCGCACAGCGCGGGCAGGTGCCCTTGACGTAGCGGTCAGGCAGGAACATGCCGGCCTTCTCGTCGTACGCCTGCCGCACGCTCCGGCGCGTGATGTGTCCGGCGGCCGCAAGCGCCCGGTACATCTGCACGGTCAGGCGGCGGTTTTCCTCCGAATGCGTCGTGTAATAGTTGTCGAAATCGATGTGGAATGCCGCAAAGTCGCTCCGGCGCTCCGCGCCGACGCGCTCGATCAGGGCCTCGGGTGTGATGCCCTCGGCCGCGGCCTGCAACATGATCGGCGTGCCGTGCGTGTCGTCGGCGCAGACGTAGAGGCAGTCGTGCCCCGCGAGCTTCATCGCACGGACCCAGATGTCGGTCTGGACCATCTCGGTCATTCCACCGAGGTGCGTGGGCCCGTTCGCGTAGGGCAGGGCGCTGGTCACGAGGATGCGGCGCTGCATCCTGCTTCAGTCCTGTTCGCGCAGCGGCTCGAACTTCGCCTTGTTGATGGCTTTTTCGAAGGCGGACCGGCCGCTGATCAGCCCCTGGTCCAGCAGCTGTTCGATCGCGGAATCCATCGTGCGCATGCCGGCCGCGGAGCTGGACTGCATCGTCGACTCGAGCTGGTCGATCTTGCCCTGCCGGATCAGGTTCGCGGCCGCGGGCGTATTGATGAGCACCTCGAGCGCGGCGACGCGGCCGGGCGTGCCTTTGCGCGAGATCAGCTGCTGCGACACGACGCCGCGAAGCGACGTCGAGAGCATCGTGCGCACGTGATTCTGCTTGTCCGCGGGAAACACGTTGACGACCCGGTCGACGGTCGGCGCGGCGCCATTCGTGTGCAAGGTCGCCATCACGAGAATGCCCATTTCCGCGGCGGTGATCGCCGTGCCGATCGTCTCGAGATCCCTGAGCTCGCCGACCAGGATCACGTCGGGGTCCTCGCGCAGGGCCGAGAGCAGGGCGGACGCGAAGGATTCGGCGTGCACGCCGACCTCGCGCTGGCTGATCAGGCAATTCTTGCGCGGGTGCACGAACTCGATCGGGTCCTCGATCGTCAGGATGTGCCCCTTCAGGCGCATATTGAGGTCGTCGATCATCGCGGCGAGCGTGGTCGACTTTCCCGAGCCGGTCTTGCCGGTCACGAGTATCAGACCGTTAGTGGCCTTGCATAGATTTCGCACGGACTCGGGCATCTTGAGCTGCTCGAGCGTCTGCGCCTTCGCCGGGATCGCCCGGAACACGCCGCCGAGCCCGTTCAGCTGGCGGAGCACATTGACCCTGAAGCGCGCGATCGTGCCGAGCGTGTAGGCGAAATCGGTGCCATCGCGGGTCTCGAACCGGTCGAGCGCCTTGCGGGGCATGATCTCGTAGAGCGCCTCGCGCACGAACTCCGCGCCGAGCCGCTCGGCCCGCAGGCTGGACAGCTTTCCGTACTGCCGAATGCGCGGCGGATCGCCCGCCATGAAATGCAGGTCCGAGCCGTCGCGCTTCAGGATTTCCTCGAGGTACTCGTCGATTTTCGCCAACTCGCGCTCCGTCACTCCAGGGTTTCGAGTCGCGGCAGCAGGCTGCGATCGACGACGAACTTCGAGAACAGGCGCTTGTCGGTCGCGAACGTATACGCGTCGTCGGGATCGACTTCCTTGGCCTTGATCGCGCGCAAGAGCGCCTGGTCCATCAGCTCCATGCCGAGGTCCTTGCCGGTCTGCAACTGGGCCGGGAGCTGGTGGGTCTGGTCGGTCTGGATCAGTTTCGCGATGGCGCGATTCATCATCATGATCTCGCACACGGCGCGCCGGCCGCGGTTCTCCGGCCGCTTCACGAGCACCTGTGTGACCACGGCGATCAGGCTCTGGGCCAGGAAGCTCTTGGTCTGCTCGCGCTCGTCGGCCGGCAGCGCGTCGATCATGCGGTCGATCGTCTTGACCGCGCTCGTCGTGTGCAGCGTGCCGAGCACGAGATGTCCCGTCTCGGAGGCGGTCATCGCCATCGCGATCGTCTCGGGGTCGCGCAACTCGCCCACCAGGATCACGTCCGGGTCCTCGCGCATCGCGGCGCGAACGCCCTCGGCGAAAGAGGGCAGATGCGTGCCGAGTTCGCGCTGCACGACCTGACTCTGCTTGCTGCGGTGGACGAACTCGATGGGATCCTCGAGGCTGATGATGTTGAGCTTCCGCGTGGTGTTCAGCAGGTCGATCATCGCCGCGAGCGTCGTGGACTTTCCGGTTCCGGTGGAGCCGGTGACCAGGATCATTCCCTGGTGGTAGTCGCAGAGTTTTTTGACGAGCGGCGGCAGAGCCAGCGATTCGAGGGTCGGCACCTCCGCAGGGATCGTGCGGAACACCGCGCCGACTCCGGAGTCCTTCCGGAACACGTTGACGCGGAAGCGTCCGCCATCCTCGGAGACGTAGGAGAAGTCGACGTCCTGCCCCGCCCGGAAACGGTCAGCAAGATTCTTGGACAGAATCTCCGTCACATAAGCTTCAAGCTCTGGCGCTGCGAGTTCGCGGAACCGGATCGGCACCAGGTCGCCGTTCATGCGGAGCATCGGCGGGACGCCGACCGCCAGGTGGACGTCAGAGCATCCCTGGGTCGAACCGAGCTTCAGAAAGGCGTCTATGCGCGGCATTGCCGCGCGAGTGAATCACAAGAACCGCTCCAGCGCCACATGGACCTCGTCCATCGAGGCGTAGCGCTTCTCCTTGTCCACCGCCATGCATTTCATGACGACGTCGGAAATGCCCTGCGGGAGCGCCGGATTCAGCTCGATCGGCGGGCGGGCTCGCCCCTGGACGTGCTGGTACATCACTGACATGTGGTCGCCGCGGTGGTAGGGCGGCGTGCCGGTCAGCATCTCGTACATGATCACGCCGAGCGAATAGATGTCGGCCCGCTCGTCCACCTTCTTTCCGAGGATCTGCTCCGGCGCCATGTACTTCGG
The DNA here is from genome assembly GCA_036397615.1 of Steroidobacteraceae bacterium. GTDB lineage: Bacteria > Pseudomonadota > Gammaproteobacteria > Steroidobacterales > Steroidobacteraceae > SCUD01. The sequence continues at coordinate 1,432 of DASWIQ010000095.1, read as the reverse complement.
GGAGCCGATCACATAGCCCGTCTTGGTGAGCTGCGTGTCTCCCTGGTGCTGTGCCGCGGCGACGCCGAAATCCACGATCTTGACGATGCCTTCGTCGTTGATCAGCACGTTCGCGGGCTTCAGGTCGCGATGCACGATGCCGACCTGGTGCGCGACCGTCATGCCCTTGGCGACGTCCATGCCGAGGCGCACGGCGCGGCGGAGCGCCAGCGGCTTCCCGTCCGACACCTCGCCGCCCAGCGTGTGGGAGGGGAAGTACTCCATGGAAATCGCGTAGTTGCCGCGGATGTGCAGGAAGTCGTAGATGCGGATCACGTTCGGGTGCGTGATCTTGCGGCTGTAGCGCAACTCGTGCACGAAGCGCTGCATCATCTCCTCGTCCTGGGAGATGCTCGGGTTCAGGAACTTGAGCACGAGCCGCTCGTCGACGACGGTGTCTTCCATGAGGAGCACCGTGCCGAAGGCGCCGCGGCCGATGCGTTCGAGGTATTTGTAGCGGCCTTCAATCACGTCACCCGGTTTGAGTGTCGCGATGTCGAGCCGCTGCAGCGATTCGGCCTGCTTCATGATCGCCGAGACATCCGCGGACTCGATGAGCAGCGTGCGCTGCGCATCGGCGCGCGCGGCCGCCGTGAGGCCGGGCCTGCCCGGTTGCGAGATCGCGGACGTCCCGCCGAACCTCACGTCGAGTTCCGTCAGCGCGCGGATGGCGGCGCCGGCGACCGACTGGTCGGCGAGGTTCGCGAACGGCGCGATCTTCGCGCGCACCGGGTCGACCGAGCGGTCGTCGACGAGCTTTACGAGCGCGGACATGGCCTCGACGCGGATGTCGGACTCTTCCCGATCGAGCGCCTTCAGGACGCTTTCGGTTGCCACCGCATCGCCGATCTTGCCGAGCGCCCTGACGACCGTCGGGATCGATTTCGGATTGCCTTTCATCATCTCGAGGAGCCGCGGCACCGATTTCCTGCTCGCCATCGAGCCGAGCGCGTCGATCGCGCGCTCGCTGACCCACCAGTCGGCGTCCTTGGTGGCCTCGAGCAGGTAGCTGACCGCGCGCTCGTCCTGGGTCTGGTTGAGGATCTCGATGGCGGTACGGCGCACTTCCTCGTCCTTGTCGGAGACGAGTTCGAGCGCCGCGCCGATCACCTGCGGTCCGCCGATCTTACCGAGCGCGTCCGCCGCGCGGCTGCGCACCCACCAGTCGGCGTCGCGGATCGCTTTCAGCAGGAACCTGACCGAGCTCTCGTCGCCGACGACGTTCAGCACCTCGACCGCGGCGCGCCGCGCATGCTCGTTCTCGTCCTTCAGCACCTCGACCAGGTGGCGGACCGTGTCGGGATGCTTGCTCCGGCACAGAAGTTCGATCGCGGGATTCTGCACGTCCAGTTCCGGGTCCCGGAGGAGCGGGGCCACGAGCGCCGGATCGACC
>DASWIQ010000094.1:0-1618 GCA_036397615.1 Steroidobacteraceae bacterium | reverse complement strand
CCGGCCACCAGTCATCACGCCAGTCGTCACGCGCCGGTAACCCCGCGCCCATTAGAATGCGGCATGACGTCCTGCGTCAGCCGCCGAAGATTCCTCGCAGGCTCCGCCTCGCTTGTCGCCGTGATCGGCGCGCTGCACGCGCGCCGCTCGATGGCGGCGCCGCGCGCTTCGCAAAGCGTCGCCGGGCCCTACGGGCCGTTGCGGCCGGTCGCGGATCTGGAAACCGGATTGCCGCTCATCCGGCTGCCCGAGGGATTCGAGTACCGGACATTCTCCTGGTCAGGCGATCCGATGACGAACGGCGAACCGACGCCTGAGTTGCATGATGGCATGGGCGTCATTGCGGCCCGCGGCCGCGGCGCGAATCGCGAGATCACGCTCGTGCGCAATCACGAGCGCGCGATTGCGAACCCGATCCTCGCGCCCGCGCGTTACGACACCGCGATGCCGGCCGGGCAGGGGTTCGCGCCCGCGGGCGGCACGACGACGCTGCGATTTCGCGGGCGACGCTGGCTGAGCGTCGAGCCCTCGCTCGGCGGCACGATCTACAACTGCGCGGGCGGAGTGACGCCCTGGGGGACCTGGCTCAGCTGCGAAGAGACGGTCATCGACCTCAGCGCGAAAGGCGGGCGGCGCCACGGCTATGTGTTCGAGGTGCGGGAAGACGCGAAGGAAACGACGGGGCTGCCGATCGTGGACATGGGGCGCATGCTGCACGAGGCGGTCGCCATCGATCCGCGAACGCACACCGCGTATCTGACCGAAGACCATCCGTATCACTCCGGTTTTTATCGCTTCCTGCCGAAGGATTCGAAAGGCGGCGCGGGAAGCTACGAAGCGGGCGGCCGGCTGCAGGCGGCGCGTGTCGTCGGCCGCGCGAAGGCGGATCTGCGGAATCCGGCGGTCGGCGACGTCCACCGCGTCGAATGGGTGGACATCGAAAATCCGGATTCGGGGCCGGGCGTGGTGCCGGCAGAAATCTCCACGACGCCGGTGTCGGCCAGCGGCCCCTTCCTTCAGGCTTGGGCGCGGGGCGCATTGCGAATGAGCCGCCTGGAGGGCATCTGCCACCACGGCGGCAAGCTCTATTTTGTCGATACCGAGGCGGGCGTGGATGCAGAAGGCCGCCCAGGCCTCGGCGACGGCGCGGTCTGGGAGCACGATCCGCAGGAGAATACGCTGCGCGCGCTCTTCGTCGCGGGCAATCAGCAGGTCGGCGACAACATCGACAACATCGCCGTCAGTCCCCGCGGCGGAATCCTGCTCTGCGAAGACGGCGATCCGGTGACCGACATCTACGGTCCGGGCACACGACTGATCGGCATCACCGAGGTCGGCGACTCCTACGCGTTCGCAAAGAACAACGTTTCATTGGAGCTCGAGGAAACCGTCGGCCCCGGCAAGCGCATCTTTCCCGATGACTACCGCGCCTCGGAGTGGGCCGGTGTCTGCTTCGATCCGGACGGCGACGTTCTCTTTGTGAACATCCAGAGACCTGGCATTACCTTCGCCATCTGGGGACCCTGGGAACGCGGCAACCTCTAATGGTGCCGGGTCGCAGATTCGCAGATTCGCAGATTCTTGCCTGGCTTGAATCTACGAATCTGCGAATCTGCGA
>DASWIQ010000093.1:0-15330 GCA_036397615.1 Steroidobacteraceae bacterium | reverse complement strand
ACGATCATCACGTCGGACTGGCGCGGGCTGCCGCGGAACACGACGCCGAACCGGTCGAGGTCGTAGCGCGATGCCCCGGCGTGCATCATCTCGACGGCGCAGCAGGCGAGACCCAAGGACATCGGCCACATCGAACCGGTCCGCGCCCAGTTCATCAGATTGTCGACCGACGTCGTGAAAAATCCACGACCCTGGATGACGGGAGCGAGGCCGGGGGCTGCTTCGATCAGTCCCATTCGAGCGCCCCTTTCTTCCATTCATAGATGAAGCCGATCACGAGCACGGCCAGGAACACCGCCATCGACAGGAGGCCGAAACCGCCGATCGTGTCGAGCGAGACCGCCCACGGAAAAAGAAACGCGATCTCGAGGTCGAAAATGATGAACAGAATGGCGACCAGGTAGTAACGCACGTCGAACTTCGTCCGCGAATCCTCGAAGGCCTCGAATCCGCATTCATAGGGCGAGACCTTCTCGACGTCCGGCCGCCGCGGACCGAGCACCCATCCGAGCACGAGCAAGACGAGGCCGAACCCGCCGGCGACGGCGAGAAAGATCAGGGCGGGCAGGTAGTTATGCAGCAATGTCGCGACCGTATTCGACTGCGGGAAGAGCCGCGGAAACCGGCCGCATTGTAACCGTCCGGCAGGTCCCATGGGACCCCCGGACGATCAGTCGCAAGACTCGAATGGTGCCGGCGGTCGGACTCGAACCGACACGGGTTTCCCCACTAACCCCTCAAGCTAGCGCGTCTACCAATTCCGCCACGTCGGCACTGAAATCGAAGAGGTTCCCTCACTGCCCGCCCGGCGCGGGCTCGTCCGCCGGCTTGGTTTCCGGCAGCGCCGGGACCGAATCGGCATCGACGCCGGCCGCGGGCGCAGGCTCGGTGACGACCGTATCGACGATGCTGTCCCGCACTTCCACCCGCGGGCGCGTCGCGAACCAGGCGAGCGACATGCTCGTCAGGAAGAAGAGCGTCGCTAGCACGGCCGTCAGCTTCGAGAAGAAGGTCGCCGAACCGCGCGCGCCGAATACGGTGCCGGACGCTCCGGCACCGAAACCGGCGCCGGCATCGGCGCCTTTGCCCCGCTGCAGCAGTACGAGCGCAACGATTGCGAAGCACAGCAGGCCGTGCAGGAATGTAATCAGGTTTTGCAGCATGTCTTCACTTCGTCCACGTCAGGCGATCAGCGTTCGGCGGCGGCGCAGATGCTTCCGAACTCGTCCGCCTTGAGCGAAGCGCCGCCGATCAATCCGCCGTCCACATCGGGCATCGTGAACAGCTCCGCGGCATTGCCCGCCTTGATGCTGCCCCCGTAGAGGACCCGAAGGGAAGCGCTAATTGTAGCATCCTTTTCGCCGATTCTGCCCCGGATCAGCGCATGCACTTCCTGCGCCTGTGCCGGCGTCGCGGTGCGGCCCGTGCCGATCGCCCAGACCGGTTCGTAGGCGACGACCGCCGCGGCGAAGGCGCCGATGCCCGCGGTTGCGAGCACGGCATCGAGCTGGCGCAGGATCACGGCGCGGGTCGCGTCGCCCTCGCGCTCCGCGAGCGATTCGCCGACGCAGAGGATCGGCGTCAGCGCGTGGCGTCCGGCCGCCACGAACTTCCGCGCCACGAGCTCGTCGCTCTCGCCGTACAGCGCGCGGCGTTCGGAATGCCCGACGATGACGTAGCGACAACCGGCATCGGCAAGCATCGAGGCCGACACTTCGCCCGTATGCGCGCCGGCCTCCTCGGCGCAGACGTCCTGGGCGCCCAGGCCGATGCGGCTGCCGTCCAGCTGGCGACGGACGTCCGCAATATGCACGAACGGCGGGCAGACGACGACTTCCGTCTCGCCGGTGCCGGTGCCGCGCGTGATCATCTCGCCGACGAGACGCGCGGCCTCCGCGCGACTTCCATGCATCTTCCAGTTGCCGGCGACGAGCGGCTTGCGGTTCCTCGAGTTCATGCGGCGGGAGCGGCGGCGCGAACGGCTTCGGCCAGTTCTTCGGCATGGCGACCGACCGATTGCGCGTCCTCGCCCTCGACCATGACGCGGATCAGCGGCTCCGTGCCGGATGCGCGCAGCACGACGCGCCCGCGCCCGCCGAGCGATTTCTCGACCCGGGCGATGGCTGCGGCGACCACCGGCTCACGCGCCGCGTCGAAGCGCTTCGCGACACGCACGTTGATGAGCTGCTGGGGAAAGCGCTGCATGCCGGCCGCAAGCTCCGCCAGCGATTTCCCCGTTGATTTCATGACCGCGACGACCTGCAGCGCGACGATCAGGCCGTCTCCGGTCGTCGTCTTGTCGAGACAGAGCAAGTGGCCCGACGCCTCGCCGCCGAGCACGCCGCCGTGCGTCCGCAGGAGTTGGAGGACGTTTCGGTCGCCGACCGCCGCGCGCATGAATGGCACGCCGAGATCGTTCAATGCGAGTTCGAGGCCGAGATTACTCATGACCGTGCCGACGACGGGGCCCTTGAGATCGCCCGCGGCAAGACGCGCCTTCGTGAGGACGTAGAGCAGCTGGTCGCCGTCGACGGTGCGGCCCAGGTGATCGACCATCACCAGGCGATCTCCGTCGCCGTCGAGCGCGATTCCGGCATCCGCCCGCACGCCGGACACTGTCAGCTTCAGGAGTCCCGGATCGGTCGAGCCGCAGCCGTCGTTGATGTTGCGGCCATTCGGAGAACAGCCGATCGGAACGATTTCGGCGCCAAGGTCCGCAACCACGCGGGGCGCGACCTTGTAGGCCGCCCCGTTCGCGCAGTCGATCACGAGCTTCAGGCCGTCGAGCCGCATTCCGCCGGGCAGCGTCGAAGCGCAGAAGGACTGGTATAGCGCCCGCTCATTGTCGACGCGGGTCGCGCGGCCGAGCGCACCCGACTCGCGCGTGAGTGCAGGCTCGTCCAGATGCGATTCGATCGCTTCCTCGAGATCGTCCGCGAGCTTGCTGCCCTCGCGGTCGAAGAACTTGATGCCATTGTCGTCATAGCGATTGTGCGACGCGCTGATCACGGCGCCGAAGTCGCAACCGAGCCTCTGCACGAGGTAGGCGATGCCGGGCGTCGGCAGCGGGCCCGCAAGCAGGACGTCGACGCCCGCCGCGACGAAACCCGCCTCGAGCGCGGCTTCGAACATGTAGCCCGAGAGCCGTGTGTCCTTGCCGACCAGCACGCGCCCGCCATCCGGTGCCAGGACACGCGCGGCAGCACCTGCGAGGCGGAGCGCGAACTCCACGGTCATCGGATGCGTCCCGACGCGCCCGCGGACCCCGTCCGTACCGAAATACCGCATGCTCAAGTCCCCATCTTCGACTGGTTCCGTGCGGCCGCGACGATTCTGAGCGCATCCACTGTTTCGCGCACGTCGTGCGCCCCCACGATCCGGGCGCCGTTGATCGCGGCCATTACCGCGAGGGCGATGCTGCCGGCCAGCCTGTCACCTTCGTCGCGGCCTGTGAGCGCGCCGATCATGCGCTTGCGCGACAGCCCGGCAAGCACCGGCAGGCCTTCGCCAGCGATCTCCCCCAGGCCGCGCAACAGTTCAAGATTGTGTTCGAGCGTCTTGCCAAAGCCAAAGCCAGGGTCGATCACCAGCCGCGATTTCGCGATCCCCTCGCCGACGCAGGCGGCAACGCGTTCACGCAGGAAATTGCGCACTTCGCCGACGACGTCGTCGTAATGCGGCTCATTTTGCATGGTTCGCGGCTCGCCCTGCATATGCATCAGGCAGACGGCGGCGCGCGAGGCGGCCACCGTTTCGAGGGCGCCCGGCGCCCGGAGCGCCGTCACGTCGTTGATCATCGAGGCGCCCGCCGCGATCGCCTCACGCATCACCGCTGGACTCCGCGTGTCGACCGACACCGGCACGGACAGCGCACCGGCGAGCCGTTCCACGACCGGAATCACGCGCCGCAATTCTTCCTCCACGGCGACCGGCTCCGCACCGGGTCGGGTCGATTCTCCGCCGACGTCGACGATCGCGGCGCCCTCCCCGGCCAGCCTCTCAGCCTGCGCGAGCGCCTCGGGCAATCCGAAGTATCGGCCGCCATCTGAGAAGGAATCCGGCGTGACATTCAGGATCCCCATCACGACCGGTGCGTCGAGTACGAGCACGTGGCGACCGCACTGGAGGCGCATGGGGGAAGTTACGCTCGGGAGCGCTCGAAGACCGCTCGGGACGCGGCGCGCCGTCGTTCAGGTCTGGCTGGCCGGCGGGCCGATCACTGGTTCGGGCTTGACGCTGCCCTGTCCGCCGGTCGGAGCACCTGACTCGTCCCAGTCGCGCGGCGGCTTCGGTACACGACCCGCCATGATGTCCTTGAGCTGTTCTTCGTCGATGGTCTCGTACTTGATGAGCGCCGCGGACATGATGTCGAGCTTTTCGCGGTTATCCACGAGGATCTTCCGCGCATTGCCGTAGGCCTGGTCGATCACGCGCCGAATCTCCTCGTCGATCACGTGCGTCGTCACGTCGGAAACCTGCTTGTGCTGCGTCACCGAGCGGCCGAGGAATACCTCACCGGCATCCTCCATGTAGGACAGCGGGCCGAGACGATCGGACAGACCCCATTTCGTGACCATGTTGCGGGCGAGATTGGTTGCGCGCTCGATGTCGTTCGACGCGCCGGTCGTCACCGACTCGGGTCCGAAGCGCAGCTCCTCTGCGATGCGGCCGCCGAACAGGCTCGCGATCTGGCTCTCGAGGCGCCGCTTGCTGTAGCTGTAACGATCCTCCTCCGGGAGGAACATCGTCACGCCGAGCGCGCGGCCGCGGGGAATGATCGTCACCTTGTAGACCGGATCGTGCTCCGGAAGGCTCATGCCGACGATCGCGTGGCCGGCCTCGTGATACGCCGTATTGAGTCGTTCCTGTTCGCTCATGACCATCGAGCGCCGCTCCGCGCCCATCATGATCTTGTCCTTGGCGCGCTCGAACTCCTCCATCGTCACTTGACGCTTGTTGCCGCGAGCCGCGAACAGCGCCGCTTCATTGACGAGGTTCATCAGGTCGGCGCCCGAGAATCCTGGCGTGCCCCGCGCAATCAGCGAGGGTTTGACATCGTCGGCAATCGGCACCTTGCGCATGTGGACCTTCAGGATCTGCTCGCGGCCGCGCACGTCCGGCAGCGGCACGACCACCTGGCGGTCGAAGCGACCCGGCCGCAGGAGTGCCGGGTCCAGCACGTCGGGACGGTTGGTGGCCGCGATGACGATGACGCCCTCATTGCCCTCGAATCCGTCCATCTCGACCAACAGCTGGTTGAGCGTCTGCTCGCGCTCGTCGTGCCCGCCGCCGAGGCCCGCGCCGCGATGGCGGCCGACGGCATCGATCTCGTCGATGAACACGATGCAGGGTGCGTGCTTCTTCGCCTGTTCGAACATGTCGCGTACGCGGGAAGCGCCCACGCCGACGAACATCTCGACGAAGTCGGAGCCCGAGATCGTGAAGAACGGCACTTTCGCTTCGCCCGCAATCGCGCGCGCAAGAAGCGTCTTGCCCGTGCCCGGGCTGCCGACCATCAGCACGCCCTTCGGGATCTTGCCGCCGAGCTTCTGGAACTTCGACGGGTCCTTGAGGAAATCGACGATCTCCGCGACCTCCTCCTTGGCCTCATCGATGCCCGCGACGTCCGCAAACGTCACGCTGACCTGGTCTTCGGACAAGAGCCGGGCACGGCTCTTGCCGAACGACATCGCGCCGCGGCCGCCCGCGCCGCCCTGCATCTGGCGCATGAAGTAGATCCACACGCCGATCAGCAGCAGGATCGGGAACGAGGAGACGAACAACTGGAGCAGGAACGACTGCCGCTCCGGCGGCGCGGCGTTGAATGTGACTCGCTGCTTGTCGAGCAACCCGATCAGCGACGAGTTGTCGGTCTCGGGATTGTGCGTGATGTACTGGCCGCCGCTCGCGCGCTCGCCGACGATCGTGTCGCCCTTGAACGTTGCGCTGCGGATCGCGCCGCTCCTGACCTCGGTCAGGAACTGCGAATAACCGAGTTCGTCGGGCCCCGCTGCGCGCTGTCCGAAATTGGAGAATACCGCGAGCAGGACGATCGCAATGACCACCCAAAGGACGATATTTCTGGTCAGATCGTTCAAGCTCTGGCTCCTGGCAGCACGTCAATTGCCCGTTTATTCCGGGGTTTGACAACCGCAACTTCGGTCTGGTTTCACCTTACACCGGCCGGGGTCCCCTGGCCACCAAATACGTCTCGGAACTGCGCTGTCTGGACGCTCTCGGCTTGCGCATGCGGACGGTGCGAAAACCCCGTCGAGCCTCGCCAAGCAGCTCCTGGAATCCGGCGCCCTGGAAGACTTTCATCACGAGCGCGCCTTCCGGGCCGAGGACGCGACGCGCAAAGTCGAGCGCGAGTGTCTCGAGGTCCGCGGCGCGCGCCTGATCGACCACGTCCACTCCGCTGATGTTGGGGGCCATGTCCGACATCACAAGGTCGACGCGCCGGCCTCCGAGCCGTTCGAACAGCGCATCGAGCGCCGCCTGCTCGCGGAAGTCGCCACGCAAAAAGGTGACGCCCGGGATCGCGTCCATCGACAGGATATCGAGCGCGAACACGCTGCCCTTCCCGGCCAGGCGGCGCGCCGCGTACTGACTCCAGCCGCCCGGCGCAGCGCCGAGGTCGACGATCGCTGCGCCCGGAAAAATCAGCTTCTCCGCGCGGTCGATCTCCTCGATCTTGAACGCGGCACGCGAACGCAGGCCGGAATCCTTAGCGCGCCGCACATAGGGGTCCGCGAAATGCTCCTCGAGCCACCTGCCGCTTGACTTGCTGCGCCGGGCCATGATCCTCCGTACCTCCGCGAATCTATAATGCGTCGATGGCGCTGACCGAACACCAGAAAAAGCATCTGCGGCGGCTCGGTCATGCCTTGCACCCGGTCGTGCTCATCGGCCAGCGCGGACTCACCGAAAGCGTCGCCGCCGAGATGCGACGCGCGCTCGACGATCATGAACTCGTCAAGATCCGCGCCCGCGTCGACTCCCGGGACAGTCGCGACGCCATTTTCGCGGAGCTTTCGCGCCTCACGGCGTCGGAGTTCGTTTACCGGATCGGAAACGTAGGGTTATTCTTCAAACAAAACAATAGGATACAGAAGATACTGCTTCCGGATCCTTGATTCAGCCCAGACGTACGGCAAGCACCTCGAAACTGCGCGTCCCACCGGGCGTGGCGACTTCGACCTGATCGCCCGGCGCCCGGCCGATGAGGGCGCGCGCGATCGGCGAGTTGATCGAAATCCGGCCGTGCCGGATGTCCGTCTCGTCGTCGCCGACGATCTGATAGCGCACCTCGGGCCCGCCGTCGACAGGCGCGAGTTCAACCGTTGCGCCGAACACCACCTTGCCGGTGTCGGTCAGCGTCGCCGGATCGATGACCTGGGCATCGGCGAGGCGCTGCTCGATTTCCTTGATGCGGCCTTCGATGAATCCTTGCTGTTCGCGCGCGGCGTGATACTCGGCGTTCTCCGACAAGTCACCGTGCGAGCGCGCTTCCGCGATTGCGCGGATCACGGCCGGCCGGTCCTCCCCTTTCAGTTTGCGCAACTCCGTCCGCAGAAGTTCGGCGCCTTTCAGCGTGATCGGCGTCCTCATGTCCCGGCAAGCTCCCGGTGCAGATCCTGAAGCCGGTTGACGTCATGGTCCTCGAGATGGTCGAGAGCGTCGCAGGTCGCGTGCGCCGCTGCCACGGTCGTGTAGTAAGTCACCTTGCGCAATTCCGCCTCGCGGCGGATCGAATGCGATTCCCGGATGGCGCGCTTGCCCTCGGTCGTGTTGATGATCAGGTCGATCTCGTCGTTCTTGATCATGTCGACGATGTGCGGACGGCCCTCGCGCACCTTGAGCGCGCGCCGGCACGGCACTCCTGCCGCTTCGAGCGCGACCTGCGTGCCCTGCGTCGCGATGATTTCGAAGCCGCGCCCATTCAGCTTTTTCGCGATCTCCGTGGCGCCCTCCTTGTCGCGGTCGCGCACCGAGATCAGGCAGACGCCGCGGGTCGGCAACCGGATGCCGCTTGCCGCCTGGGATTTTGCGTAGGCCTCGCCGAATGTCCGTCCCGTTCCCATAACCTCGCCTGTCGATTTCATTTCAGGGCCAAGGATCGGGTCGGACTCCGGGAATTTTCCGAATGGAAACACCGCTTCCTTGACCGAGAAATACGGTGGAACCCGCTCGGTTACTGCGTCGAGCTCGGAAAGCGTCCGTCCGGCCATCACGCGGGCGGCGATCTTGGCCAGCGGCCTGCCGGTCGCCTTGGACACGAACGGCACGGTGCGCGATGCGCGCGGATTGACTTCGAGCACGTACACGATGCCGTTCTGGATCGCGAACTGCACGTTCATCAGCCCGATGACATTGAGTGCCTGCGCCATCTTGCGGGTCTGGCTGCGGAGTTCCTCCTGGATTTCAGGCGAAAGGCTCGCCGGCGGCAGCGAACAGCTCGAGTCGCCCGAATGGACGCCCGCCTGCTCGACGTGTTCCATGATGCCGCCGATCAGGACGTCCTGGCCGTCGCAGATCGCGTCCACGTCGACCTCGATCGCGAGATCCAGGAAGCGGTCGAGCAGCACCGGGCTGTCGTTCGATACTTTGACGGCCTCGCGCATGTACTGCCGGAGATCCTCTTCCTCGTACACGATCTCCATGGCGCGGCCGCCGAGCACATAGGACGGACGGACGATCAGCGGGAACCCGACTTCCCGCGCAAGCTCGATGGCGCGTTCCTCGTCCCGTGCCGTCGCATTCGCCGGCTGGCGCAGGCCGAGCTTCACGAGCAATTGCTGGAAACGCTCGCGATCCTCGGCGACGTCGATCGAGTCCGGGCTCGTGCCGATGATCGGCGCGCCGGCGGCGGCGAGCTGGCGCGCGAGTTTCAGCGGCGTCTGCCCGCCGAACTGCACGATGACGCCCTGGGGCTTCTCGCGGCCGATGATCTCCATCACGTCTTCGAACGTCAGCGGCTCGAAGTACAGGCGATCCGAAACGTCGTAGTCGGTCGAAACGGTTTCCGGATTGCAGTTGACCATGATCGTTTCGAAGCCGTCCTCGCGGAGCGCCAGCGCCGCGTGGACGCAGCAGTAGTCGAACTCGATGCCCTGCCCGATGCGGTTTGGCCCGCCGCCGAGGATCATGATCTTGGGCCGGGGCGTCGGCTCCGACTCGCATTCCTGGTCGTAGCTCGAATAGAGGTAGGCGGTCGACGTCGCGAATTCCGCCGCGCAGGTGTCGACGCGCTTGTAGGCCGGATGCACGCCGCAGGCGAGGCGCCTGGCGCGCACGCGCGATTCCGGCGCGCCAATCGTCCGCGCGAGCGCCGCGTCGGAGAATCCCTTGCGCTTCAGCACGAGCAGCCGTTCGAACGTGAGGCCCGTGATCCCGTCGGCGCGCACGGCGTCCTCCTCGCGCACGAGGTCCTCGATCTGAGCTAAGAACCAGCGATCGATCATGGTCTCGGCGGCAATGCGCCCGAGTGGCCAGCCCGCGCGGAAGGCGTCGGCCACGTAGCGGATGCGCTCGCCGCCGGGGTGGCGCAGTTCCTCGGCAAGGCGCAGTTCGCCGTCGGTGTCGAGCGGCAGCGCGAGAATCGGCGTGAGGCCGTCGCAGCCGGTCTCGAGGCTCCGCAGGGCCTTCTGCAGCGATTCCTGGAACGTACGACCGATCGCCATGGCCTCCCCCACCGATTTCATCTGCGTGGTGAGGCGCGTGTTGGATCCCGGAAACTTCTCGAACGTGAACCGGGGCACCTTGGTCACGACGTAGTCGATTGTCGGCTCGAACGACGCGGGCGTGGCGCCGCCCGTGATTTCGTTTCGGAGCTCGTCGAGCGTGTATCCAACGGCCAGCTTGGCCGCGATCTTTGCGATCGGAAATCCGGTTGCCTTGGAAGCGAGTGCGGAAGAACGCGAAACGCGGGGGTTCATCTCGATCACGAGCATCCGGCCGTCGTCGGGATTGATCGCGAACTGGACATTCGAGCCGCCGCACTCGACGCCGACCTGGCGCAGCACGGCGATGGACGCGTCGCGCATGCGCTGGTATTCCTTATCCGTCAGCGTCTGCGCAGGCGCGACCGTTATCGAGTCTCCGGTGTGCACGCCCATCGGATCGAGGTTCTCGATCGAGCAGATGATGATGCAGTTGTCCTTGCGGTCCCGCACCACCTCCATCTCGAATTCCTTCCAGCCGAGCACCGACTCCTCGATCAGCACTTCCGCCGTCGGCGAGGCATCGAGCCCCCGCAGCACGATCGCCTCGAATTCCTCGCGATTGAAGGCAATGCCGCCGCCCGTGCCGCCCAGCGTGAACGACGGCCGGATGACGGTCGGGTATCCGACCTCGCTCTGCACGGCGAGCGCCTCGTCGAGGTCGTGCGCGATATAGGACTGCGGGCATTCGAGTCCGATGCCGCGCATCGCATTGCGGAAGAGCTCGCGGTCCTCCGCCATGTCGATCGCCTCGCGCGAGGCGGCGATCATCTCGACCCCGAAGCTTTCGAGCACGCCTTCCCGCGCCAGATCGAGCGCCGTATTGAGGCCCGTCTGGCCACCCATGGTCGGCAACAGTGCGTCGGGCCGCTCCTTTTCGATGATGCGGGCGACCGTCCGCCAGTCGACCGGCTCGATGTAGATCGAGTCGGCCATCTCCGGGTCGGTCATGATGGTCGCGGGATTCGAATTCACGAGGATGACCCGATAGCCCTCCTCGCGCAGCGCCCGGCAGGCCTGGGCGCCGGAATAATCGAACTCGCAGGCCTGGCCGATGATGATCGGTCCGGCGCCGATGATCAGGATGCTCTCGATGTCGGTGCGCTTGCCCATCAGCGCGCGACGACGGTTTCGGCGACGGCAACCTGCGCGCGCATCATTTGCTGGAGTCTCCGCACCATCAGGAATACGAAGTGCTCGAAGAGCGGCCGCAGATCGTGGGGGCCCGGGCTCGCCTCGGGGTGGCCCTGGAATCCGAATGCGGGCCGGTCCGTACGGGCAATTCCCTGCAGCGAGCCGTCGAAGAGCGAGCGATGGGTGGGCTTGAGGCGCGCGGGAAGGGACTCCTCGTCCACCGCGAAGCCGTGATTCTGGCTTGTGATCAGCACGTGTCCGCCGGCGAGCTCCTGCACGGGATGATTCGCCCCATGGTGACCGAACTTCATCTTGACGGTTCGCGCGCCGCTCGCGAGCCCGAGGAGTTGATGGCCGAGGCATACGCCGAATACCGGAATGTCGGTATCGAGGAACTCGCTGATCGCGGCGATCGCGTAGTCGCAGGGCTCCGGGTCTCCGGGGCCGTTCGACAGGAAGATTCCGTCGGGGGCGAGTGCGAGCGCATCCGCCGCGCTCGTCTGCGCCGGTACCACCGTCATCCGGCATCCGTAGTCCGCGAGCAGGCGGAGGATGTTGCGCTTGATGCCGAAGTCGTAGGCGACGACGTGCAGGCGCGATCCGGGCCGCAGCATGCGCGCGTGTTCGCGGCCGACGCTGCCCTCGTTCCATTGATACGGCGCGCGCACCGAAACCACCTTGGCGAGGTCCATGCCCTTGAGGCCCGGAAAGGCGCGCGCGGCACGCAGCGCCACCTCGGCATCAGCCTTGTCGGCGGTCGCAATGCAGCCGCCCTGCGCGCCCTGCTCGCGGAGGATGCGGGTCAGCTTGCGCGTGTCGATGCCGGCGATTGCGACCGTCTCGCCCTCGACGAGGAATTGCGGCAAGGAATGACTTGCGCGCCAGCTCGAATACGCGAGCGGCAGGTCCCGTATCACGAGGCCCGCGGCATGAATCGAGTCCGATTCCATGTCCTCGGGCGTGACGCCGGTATTGCCGATGTGGGGATAGGTCAGCGTGACGATCTGGCGGGCATACGACGGGTCCGTCAGGATTTCCTGATAGCCGGTCATGGCGGTGTTGAATACGACTTCGCCGGTCGTCACGCCGGAGGTCCCGATGGAAATGCCCCGAAACACCGTGCCGTCCTCGAGCGCGAGCACTGCAGGTGTCGATGTCACCAGGGCGTTCTCCCTTTCCCGCCGCACCGCCCGCCGGTGCGAGGCGCAGGACATGAGTGGATGGATCCGTCGGGGACTCCACCCGTCGTCAAATTGGGTTCATCAGGGGGCCGCGACCCGGGCCGGGATTCTATTACAGTCCGAGCACGTCGGACATGCCGTATAGCCCCGGCGGACGCCCGAGAATCCAGCGCGCCGCGGCGAGCGCTCCATGCGCAAAGGTCATCCGGTCGGTCGCGCGATGCACGAGTTCGAGCGTCTCCCCGGTGCCCGCGAAGAGCACCTCGTGGAGCCCCACGATGTTCCCGGCCCGTAGGCTCGCGAATCCGATCGCGCCGGGCGCGCGTCCGGCGGACTTGCCGAGCCTGCCGTAGATCGCCCGATCCGCGAGCGCACCGCCCCGCGCGCCCGCGACGATTTCGCCGAGCTTGAGCGCGGTTCCGGACGGGGCATCGGCCTTGTCGCGATGATGGGCTTCGAGGATCTCGACGTCGTAGTCGGCCGGCAAGGCGGCGGCGGCCCGGGCCACCAGGCCAAAGAGAAGATTGGCGGCAAGCGACATGTTGGGCGCGACGAGAATCGCCTGGCGCTCGCTCGCGCGGCGGAGGTCCGCCATTCGAGCGGCATCGAGACCGGTAATTCCAACCACCAGGGGAATCCCGGCATGCGCCACGGCGGTCAGGTTGTCGCCGAGCGCATCGGGGAGCGTGAAATCGATGGCAACCGCGGCGTTCGCGAGGGCCTGCTCACGCAAAGCCGTCACCTGCACCGCGACGGGGCCGGTCTGGGCGACCTCGCCCGCGTCGCGGCCGAGCGCCCCGCTCGTCGGGGACGCAAGCGCGCCGGAGAGAACGAAGTCCGGTGACTCGCGGATCGCGCGGACGAGGCAGCGCCCCATTCGGCCGCTGATCCCGAGGATTGCGACATTGGTCATGTCATCCGCCCATCCTGCCGAAGAACTGCTTCACCCCTTCGAGCCACGACCGCTGCCTCGGATTGTGGCTCTTCCCGTCGGACGCAACCGAGGCATCGAACCCGCGGAGCAGGCCTTTTTGTTCCGCGTTCAGTTCGACCGGCGTCTCGACCACGACGCGACAGAAAAGATCGCCCGTCGCGCCGCCGCGCACCGGCTTGATGCCTTTCTCGCGCAGGCGGAAGACGCGGCCCGACTGCGTCCCGGCCGGAACCTTGATGTTCGCCTGGCCCTCGAGTGTCGGCACCTCCACGCTGCCGCCGAGCGCTGCAGTCACGAAGCTGATCGGCACCTCGCAGGACAGGTGGGCGTGGTCCCGCTCGAAGATCGGATGCTCCCGGACGACGATTTCGACATACAGGTCGCCCGGCGGACCGCCATTCCGGCCGGCCTCGCCTTCACCGGCGAGACGGATCCGGTCGCCGTTGTCCACGCCCGCCGGCACCTTGACCGCGAGTCGCTTGGTCGTCCGCATGCGGCCGTGACCCGCGCACTTCGGGCAGGGCTCCTTGACGATGGAACCCCGCCCCTTGCAGCGCGGGCAGGTCTGCTGAACGGCAAAGATGCCCTGGCTGATGCGGACCTGACCGGCACCGTTGCAGGTTTCGCAAGTCACCGGCGTGTGCCCGCGCGCCGCGCCCGATCCTCCGCACTCGGCGCATTCCTTTACCGTCTGGAAATCGATCTCGGTCGCGGTGCCGAAGACGGCCTGTTCGAGATCGAGCGCGAGCTCATAACGCAGGTCGGCGCCCCGATAGACGGCATTCCGGCCCGCGCGGCGTCCGCCGCCGAATATGTCGCCGAACATGTCGCCGAAGATGTCGCCGAAGGCGTCGGACGGGCTGAATCCCTGGCCCGCGCCGCGCGCGGCGTCGAGTCCTGCGCGGCCGTACTGATCGTAGGCCGCCCGCTTCTGGGCGTCCGTCAGGATCTCGTAGGCTTCCTTCGCTTCCTTGAAGCGCTCTTCAGCTTCCTTGTCCTCGGGATTGCGATCCGGGTGATATTTCATCGCCAGGCGCCGGTATGCCTTGGTGATGACATCTTCGGTGGCGTTTCGGGGCACGCCCAGCACCTGATAGAAATCACGCTTCGTCATGGCGCTCCGCACGCGCGACCGCCGGGCGACCCGAAGTCACCCGGCGGTCGTGAATCTGCGAACGCGGGTGCCGTGGCCGTCAGTGCGGCTTCGGCCCCTTGTCCTTGATCTCCTCGAACTCCGCGTCGAGCACGTCGTCCTTGCCGGCATCGGCGCCCGGCTTGGGGGATGCGCCCGCATCGGCAGTGGCAGCCGCGGCTTCCGCCTGGTAGGCGCGCTGCACGACGGGCGCGCTCACCTTTGCGAGCGCCTCGGCCTTGTGCTCGATCGCCGACTGGTCGTCGCCCTTCAGGACGCCGCGCAGGTCGTTGAGCGCCGCTTCGATCGCCACGCGCTCCTCGCCGGTCACCTTCTCTCCAAGGTCCTTCAGCGACTTTTCGGTGGCATGCAGGAGCGCGTCAGCGCGATTGCGCGTCTCCACGAGCTCGCGGAACTTCTTGTCCTCCGCGGCGTGCGCTTCCGCGTCGCGCACCATCTGCTTGATCTCCTCTTCGGAGAGCCCGCTCGAGGCCTTGATGACGATCCTCTGCTCCTTGCCGGTCGCCTTGTCCTTGGCCGACACGTTCAGGATTCCGTTTGCGTCGATGTCGAATGTAACCTCGATCTGCGGCATGCCCCGCGGCGCCGGCGGGATGTCGGAGAGGTCGAACTTGCCGAGCGACTTGTTGTCCGTCGCGCGATCGCGCTCGCCCTGAAGCACGTGGATCGTCACGCCGCTCTGGTTGTCGTCGGCGGTCGAGAACACCTGCGAGGTCTTGGTCGGGATGGTCGTGTTCTTTTCGATCAGCCGGGTCAGCACGCCGCCCAGCGTCTCGATCCCGAGCGAAAGCGGCGTGACGTCGAGCAGGAGGACGTCCTTGACGTCGCCCGCCAGAACGCCGCCCTGGATTGCGGCGCCGACAGCGACCGCCTCGTCCGGGTTCACGTCCTTGCGCGGCTCCTTGCCGAAGAAATCCTTCACCGCCTTCTGGACCTGGGGCATGCGGGTCTGGCCGCCGACCAGGATCACCTCATCGACCTCGCTGATCGAGAGGCCAGCGTCCTTCAGCGCGATGCGGCAGGGCTCGATCGTGCGATTGACGAGATCCTCGACGAGCGATTCGAGCTTGGCGCGCGTGAGCTTGAGCGTCAGGTGCTTCGGACCCGAGGCGTCGGCCGTGATGTACGGGAGGTTGACCTCGGTCTGCTGGCCCGAGGACAGCTCGATCTTGGCTTTCTCCGCGGCTTCTTTCAGGCGCTGTACTG
>DASWIQ010000092.1:0-10484 GCA_036397615.1 Steroidobacteraceae bacterium | reverse complement strand
ATAGCGTGGCAGCGCTTTCGGCAGGCCGCTCTGCTCGAAATGCGCCGCAAGCATCGCGAATCCCACGAGCAGCAGCAGCAGGTTCGTGAGAATCACCCATTCGTGCGCGAAATGCCGGATGAGACCGACGGCGCCCGGCCCGGCGGGAAACTGGGTGAACAGCCACTCGAAGACGATGACGACAACGAGCCCGGCCGCCGCGATGGGCAGTGCCTGCCGATGGAAAACGGCAACGCCGGCGAGCGTGATGCCGAAGATGAGGAATTCGACGGGCAAGGGCTAAGGCCAGTCCCAGTCGCGCGCCGACGCGCGGCAGCCGCCGTCGGGCCAGCCGGTCCACCCGCGGCCGCGCACGAACCGGCCCGGTCGCGCGTCGGTCGGCTCGCCATTCTCGAGCGCGAGCACGCCATTCACGATCACCTGCGACACGCCGGTCGCGTACTGGTGCGGCTTCACGTAGGTCGCGTGATCCTGAATCGTGTCCGGATCGAAAGTGACGACATCCGCGTAGTAGCCGGCTTTCAGCCTGCCGCGATCCTTCAGGCCGAGCACGGTGGCCGGATGGGCCGTCATGCGTCGCACGGCGTCCTCGATCGTCACGAGCTTCTCGTCGCGCACGTAGCGCGCGAAGACCCGGGCGAAATTGCCGTAGCCTCGCGGGTGCAGATTGCTCTGAAGGAAGACGCCCTCCGCTGTGACCGCGGTGCCGTCGGAACCGAAGCTCATGAACGGCAGCGCCACCTTCCGTCGCACCTGATCCTCCGACATGAGGAAGTAGATCGCGCCGACCCGGCTTTTGTCGCCGGCCACGAGATCCATCGCGGCGTCTTCTGGGCTTACGCCGCGCTCACGCGCGATTTCGGCGAGGGTCTTGCCGATCATCGGCTTGAGCTCGGGCTTGCGCAGCACGACGATCAGGACATTTTCGGCGCCGCCCGCCGCGCGCATCAGGTTCTCCCAGTCCGTGTCTTCCGCCCGCATTTCCGCGGCCACTCGCTGGCGTACGACAGGGTCGCGCAATCGCGCATACCAGGCGGCGTTGCCGCCCGCCTGCACCCAGGGCGGCATCGCGGCGTCGAGCCCGGTGCTGCCGGCGGGGTAGGCATACATGTCGGCCGTGATGCGAAGGCCTTCTCGGCGCGCGGCCTCGATGCGCGCGATGGCCTCGTCCATCCTGGGCCAGTTCTCCCGCCCCGCCGCCTTCAGGTGATAGATCTCCGCGGGCGCGCCGGAACGGCGGGAAATCTCGATGGTCTCGTCGATCGCCTGCAGCAATCCGGGCCCCTCGTTCCTCATGTGCGTCGCGTAGATGCCGCCGCAGCGCGCCGCCGTGGCCGCAAGCGCCACGAGCTCATCGGTCTCGGCGAAGGTGCCCGGAACGTAGATCAGCGAGGAACCGACGCCGAGCGCGCCCTCCTCCATCGCCTTGCGGACGACCTCCTGCATGGCGGCGAGCTGCCGCGGCGTCGGGTCCACATCCGCCGAAGCCAGGAGATTCATGCGCGCGGTGGCCGCACCGATATGCGATGCCACATTGAGCGAGACGCCCTTGCGCTCGAGCGTCTCGAGATACTCGCCGAGCGTCGTCCATTTGACCGGATACTTGAGGTCGCCCTGTTGCGCGACGACGTCCTGCTTCATCTCCGGCGTCAGCGGGCCCATCGATTCGCCCTCGCCCATCACCTCGAGCGTCACACCCTGCCGGAGCTCGCCCTGCCCGCGGCCGTCGATCAGGAGCGACTCATTCGACCAGGAGAGCATGTTGATGAAGCCGGGCGCGACCGCCTGTCCCGCGGCGTCGATCTCGCGCCGCGCCTCGCCCGGCGCCTCCGGACCGACGTACACGATGCGATCGCCCCTGATCGCGACGTCGCCGGTGAATCCCGCCTCTCCGGATCCGTCGTAAACGGTCCCGCCGCCCACGATCAGATCGTATTCCGGTTCCCCGGAGCATGACCAGGCGAGCGGCAGCAGAAGCCAGGTCAGCGTGCGATGCAGACGCATGAAAAAAGTCTCGGGCGCGACTATCGGACGATGACCGTGATCGGTTTCGACATCACCGGCGGGTCATGCGGTATGTGGAAATGATCCGCAAGGAGCAGTTGCAGGCGGTGCCGGCCGGGAGCCAGCGTGATGACGGACTCGGTCTGCCCCTTGCCGAAATGCACGTGATTCGCATCAGCCGGAATCGGGCGATCGAGTGCGGGAAGCTCGGCGTCGATCAGCAGGTGATGATGCCCCGCGTTCTCAAAAGCGACACCGGCGGGCGCAATGCCCATCCCGCGAAGGCCGAACCGCACGGCCAGGGGACTCGCGACCGTCTCGCCGTCATTTGGCGAGATGAAGTAGACCTCCGCGTCGGCCGGCGCCTTGCTCCGCGGCAGACCGGCCGCGAGCGCCGTCGCGATCACTGCGGCGCCCGCGAGCAGCACGGCGATGCGTTTCTTCGTCATCGGCGCCGATTATGCACTGCCGCGCGGGGCCGTGTGCACGCAGCCGCGCACGTGCGCGCAAGCCCGCACTTTGCTAGGGTTCCGCCGTGCGCATCGAATCCGCCGAATTCTCCGGGCGCGTGCTGATGGTCGGCTGCGGCAGCATCGGCCAGGCTATGCTGCCCCTGCTGCGCCGCCATCTCGCACTGCCGGAAGACGGGCTCACCGTGCTCGAGGCGAGCGAGCAGGGACGCGCGCTCGCCACAGCGAACCAGGCCCGCTTCGTCCATTGCCACCTCAAGCCCTCGACCTACCAGCGGGAGCTGCGGCGCCGCCTGAAATCGGGCGACCTGCTGCTCAACCTGTCGGTCGATGTTTCGAGTCTCGATCTGGTGGAGTGGTGCGCGAACCACGGAGTTCTCTACGTCGACACGTCCATCGAGCCCTGGCCCGGCGTATTCGACAACCCGATGCTCACGATGCGCGAGCGCACGAACTACCGCACGCGCGAAGACATGCAGAAACTGGGACGGCGGCTGAAGCCGGGATCGCCGACTGCGGTCGTCGATCACGGAGCGAACCCGGGACTCGTTTCGCACTTCGTCAAGCAGGGCCTGCTCGATCTCGCGAGCGCTCTCAACCGGAGCATCGAGTCGCCGTCGGATCAGCCGGGTTGGGCGACGCTCGCCCGCGATCTCGGCGTCACCCTGATCCAGATTTCCGAGCGCGACACGCAGGCGACCGACCGGCCGAAGCGGCCCAATGAATTCGTGAACACCTGGTCGATCGACGGATTCATCGACGAACTGATGCAGCCCTCCGAACTCTCGCTCGGCACTTCCGAGCCGGGCAAACCGCGCGGCTCGCACTGGCACCGGCCGCGCTGCGGTTCCGTCTACCTGCACCGCCCCGGCGGCGCGACCTTCGCGCGCAGCTGGCTGCCCTCATCGGGCGGATTCCAGGGCCTGCTCATGACCCACGACGAGGTGTTCTCGATCGCGGATCACCTGACGCTAAGGCATGCGTCCAGGATCGAATATCGTCCGACCGTGATGTTCGTCTATCACCCCTGCGACGACGCGATGCTGTCGGCGCTCGAGCTCGAGGGCCGCGGCTGGATGCCGCAACCTGCCCGTCGCATCATCCGCGCGGAAATCGTGACGGGCATGGACGAGCTCGGCGTATTGATCGCCGGGCACGCGAAAAACGCCTACTGGTTCGGCTCGCAACTGTCGATCGCCGAAGCGAGGCGTCACGTGCCCTATACGAATGCGACCTGCCTGCAGGTCGCCGCGGGCGCGCTCAGCGCGACGGTCTGGGCGATCCGCAACCCGCGCGAAGGACTGCGCGAGGCCGACGATCTCGATTTCCGGCAGGTCCTGGAAATCGCGCGCCCCTACCTCGGCTCGCTGGTCGGCGCGTACACCGACTGGACCCCGTTGCAGGGCCGCGGAGAATTGTTCAGCGAGCGACTGACGCCCGACCAGCCCTGGCTTCTCCAGAATGTGCGCGCCCGCCAATGGCGCGCCTGAGGTTTCACATGAATCCGCGTCCCGCTTGCCTTGCGCTGTCGATCTTCCTGGTCGCTGCGCCGACGACGGCCGTCACCGCGAAGCGGCCGATCACGCACGAAGACGTCTGGCTCATGAAGCGTGTCGGCACGCCCGCGCTCAGTCCGGACGGCCGGCTGATCGTCGTTCCGGTGGCGGAGCCTGCCTACGATGACAGCCAGAAGAAAAGCGATCTGTGGCTCGTGACCGCGGACGGCAGCGCCGCCCCGCGGCAGCTCACGTTCTCGGCCGTCGCCGAATCGGATCCCGCCTGGAGCCCGGATTCACGCCGGATCGCCTTCGCCGCCAAGCGCGAAGGGCAGGACGAAGCGCAAATCCATGTGCTCGACGTCGCCGGCGGCGGCGAGGCCGAGCGCGTGACCGGTGTCGCGACCGGCGCCAGCCGGCCGCTATGGCGGCCCGACGGCCGGGCGATCCTGTTTGCCAGCATGACCTACCCCGGCGCACGGGACGACGCGGAGAATCGAAAGCGGGTCGAGCAACGCAAGGCGCGCAAGTACAACGCGCGCGCCTTCGAGGACTTTCCGATTCGTCACTGGGATCGCTGGCTCGACGAGCGGCGCCCGACTCTCATGTTGCAGACGCTCGGCGAAGAACCGGAATCGCGCGACCTCCTCGCCGGAACGGCGCTCAGGAACGACCGCGGTTTCGGCGGCGACCTCGACAACGATGGCGAGCTGCTGCACGTCGCGTGGTCGCCGGATGGCGGCACGATCGTATTCACGGCGACCACCGCGCGCGATCAGGCGGCGCGTGCCGACGTGCAGCAGGCGCTCTACGCCATGCCGGCCGGCGGAGGCGAGCCGCGGCGCCTCACGGGCGACGAAGCGAGCTACTCGCATCCTCAATTCGCGCCCGACGGTTCGGCACTGTACGCCCGGGCGAATCCGCACACGAAGTTTGTCTACAACGACGAGCGGCTGGCGCGATTCGACTGGGCAAGCCCATCGCCGCGGCCCGTCTCGTCCGGATTCGGCCGCTCGGTCGCGAGTTTCCGTGTGGCTCCCGGCGGGGGCCGCATCTTCCTGCTCGCCGAGGACGAAGGCCATGACCGCCTCTACACGGTACCCGCAGCGGGCGGCGAGGCACGCGAGCTCGGCCGGCTCGATGCGGGAAGCCTGTCGGGCCTCCAGGTCGAAGGGACCGAGGACGCGCCCGTCGTCGTTGCGAACTGGGACAGCGCCGTCAGTCCGCAGGAGGTGATGCGCATCGATGCCGGGAGCGGCGGGCGGCGCGCGCTGACCGGATTCAATGCCGAGCGCGTCGCCGCGATCGACTGGGCGCCGCTCCAGGAATTCTGGTTCACGTCGAAACGCGGCAGGCGCATCCACAACCTGGTCGCGTTGCCGCCCGCATTCGACCCGGCGAAGAAATATCCGCTCTTCGTGCTGATCCACGGCGGTCCGCACACGATGTTCAAGGACCAGTTCTTCGTGCGCTGGAACTATCACCTGCTGGCCCAGCCGGGCTACGTCGTCCTGATGCCGAACTACTCGGGTTCAACGGGCTTCGGCGAGGCGTTTGCGCAGGCGATCCAGGGCGATCCGCTCAAGGGCCCGACGGACGAGATCAACCAGGCCGCCGACGAGGCGATCCGACGGTTTCCCTTCATCGATGCGAATCGGCAGGCCGCGGGGGGTGCAAGCTACGGGGGCCATCTCACCAATTGGCTCGCCGTCTCGACCGACCGTTACCGCGCGCTCGTGAGCCATGCGGGTCTCTACGACCTCAAGACCCAGTGGACGACGAGCGACATCGCTTATTCGCGGGAGCGCAATCTCGGCGGCCCGCCCTGGGAGGGACGCTCGCTCTGGCGAGACCAGAGTCCATTCTGGCGCTCGACGAAACTGAAGACGCCGATCCTCGTGACGTTCGGCGAGAAGGATTTTCGCGTGCCCTACAACAACGGTCTCGAATTCTGGACCGTCCTGCAACGCCAGCGGGTGGAAAGCCGTCTCGTGCTCTTTCCGGACGAGAATCACTGGATACTGAAAGGCGAGAACAGCCGCTATTTCTATCAGGAAGTTCAGGGCTGGCTCGCGAAGTATCTCGCTGCGCCCTGAGCGCGGACATTTGGGACGCGGATCTCAGGGCAGCTGGATTCCGCCCTTGCCGCCCATGCCTTTCAGCGTGGCTCCGCCGGCATCCGGGATCACGATCGATGACGCGGCTTGTCGCCGCATTTCCTGCAGCTCACGGGCGGCTTCCTCGATCGCCTGCTGAGCCGCGCGGCCGAATTGCGAAACGGCCTCGGCGAGGCTCCTGGCGTCCAGCTCGAATGAAAGCGGCAGCGAGCCCATCGGCGTCATGACGGTCGCCTGGCCGATGAAGAGGAGCGGCCGCGAGGGATCGTCGCTGCCGTCCGACTTGACGGGCGTCATGCGCCGCACGGTGCCGACGCGCTGGTCCGTGAAGACGTCCTCGCGATAGAGCGCCTCGGCGCTCATCTTGGGATCCGCGGGTAGCTCGTTGCTCATGCGCCGATTTTATCCGAATCAGCGCACGACCGCGAAATCGCGGCTGTCCGCGCCCCAGGACACCGACGATTCGATTGCCGGCAGCACCTCGTCGGGTCCGCCCACGACCATCCACATCGATTCGTGGCGCGTATCCATGAACCGGCCGTCGATCGAAGCCTGGAGCTGCGCGATCAGCGGATTGTAATAATCATTCGTGTTGACGATGACGATGGGTCCGAGAAAGAGACCGAGCCGTTTCAGCGTGATCGCCTCGAAAAGCTCTTCGAGCGTCCCGGTTCCCCCGGCGAGTGCGACGACGGCCGACGCGCGCGTCAGCATCTCGTGCTTGCGAGTCCGCATGTCCTCGACGATGTGCAATTCCGAGAGATCATCGTGTCCCCACTCGAGGTCGACCATGAACTTCGGTATCACGCCGACGACGCGGCCGCCTTTTGAAAGCGCCCCTTCGGCGAGCGCGCCCATCGAACCCGCGCGTCCGCCGCCATAAACCACGCTGCAGCCTGCGATGGCAAGAATTTCGCCGAGCCGGCGCGCGGCGTCGTGATACCGGGCGTCGCAGGCCTGGCTCGAGGCGCAGTAGACCACGATGCTTCGTTCGGAGCGGGTCATCAGCCCGTTGCCTGCAGGCCGAGGGCGATACCGGAAACGCTCGCGAGCAGCGCATCCAGAAGCGCCGGATCGGAGCTACCACCCGCCCGCCAGCGCTTCAGCAGGTCGACCTGCATCAGGTGGATCGGATCGAGGTACGGTGCGCGCAGCAACGCGCCACGCTGCATCTGCGGCCGGCTGTCGAGCAGGTCCGCCTGGCCCTTGATCTCCAGGATCCATCGTTTCGCGAGCGCGTGCTCGCGGCGGATCTCGCCGGCGATCGCGCTGACATCGGCGCTTGCCAGCGAGTCGTATTGGGAAGCGATGTCGAGGTCCGCGCGCACCAGGTCCATCTCGATATCGTCCAGCAGGTTCGAGAGGAATGACCATTCGGCCCAGGCTTTCGCAAGCGCCGCTTCGCCGTGCTCGCGCGCCGCGGCGTCGAGACCGGTGCCGATTCCATACCAGCCGGGAAGCACGTGCCGGCTCTGCATCCAGGCGTACACCCAGGGCACGGGGCGCACCGCTTCGATGCCGCTGCCCGGGCGGTGAGCGACCCGTCCGCCGATCTGCATGCGCTCGATCACGTCGATCGGCGTCACCACGCGGAAGAACCGGTGGAAATCGGGCCGCCCGTGCACGAGCGCCCGATACTGCGCGCGGCTTGCCGAGGCGATCGTGGACATCAGCGCCCGCAGCGCCTGCTCGCGGCCGGCCGCCTGCGGCGCCTCGATGCGGTCCATGGCCACCGCGAAGACGGCTTTCTCGAAGCTGCGAAGCGCAATGCGTCTCAAGCCGTAGCTGTTGCTGATTCCCTCGCCCTGCTCCGTCGCCCGAAGCCGCCCACGCGTCGCGCCGGCAGGCGCGCTCTGCACCAGCCGCTCGATCGGACCGCCGCCCCGGCTCGACGGCCCGCCGCGCCCGTAGAAGAGCGCCAGGTCGACATCGGCTTTGGCGGCCGCCTGCGTGAGCTCGACCTGCGCCTGGTAGATCGCATGACGCGAAGCCGCGATTCCGATCGCCTGATTGCTCTCGGAGTAGCCGACCAGGACCGTCTGACGGCGGCCACGCGCGCCGAGATGGCGGCGATAGCTGGGCTCGGCGAGGAGCGTCGTGAGCACCGCACCCGCGCCCTCGAGTGCGCTGACGGTTTCGAGCAAGGGCACGACGTCGAGGGGCACCTCACCCTGCTCGCGGTCCGTGATATTGGCCCAGCGAGCAAGCAGGAGAGCGGACAGCACATCGTCCGCCGATTCGGTGCCGCTCACGATGTAGTCGCCGACCGCGCGCTCGCCGTACTTATATCGGCCCTGCATCATCGTCTCGAATACCGCGAGCGTGCGGCGCCCGACGGCGTCGAATCCGGCGACCGGACCGCGATCGCGCGAGATCGCCTCACAGAGCGCGGTGGTCCGCGCCTGCGGGACCTCCGCCGCCCAATTCTCGCGACCGAGTCCCTGGCCCACGACGTCGCGATGCACCGAGGCGTGCTGCCGCACATCGAGCGTCGCAAGGTGGAAGCCGAAGGTGCGCGCGCGGCACAACAGACGCTCGACCGCGAAAAGGCCGGCGTGCCGGCCGTGATTGGCCCGAAGGCTCGCCGCCACGAGCTCGATGTCGCGAACGAACTGCTCCGCCCCCTGATAGTGATTCGGCCGGCCGTCATAGGTCGTGCGCAGCCGCTCGCCCACCTGCGCGAGGAAGATGCGGTACGGCATCCGGTCGTGTCGCGTCGACGCAGCTTGGCGTGCCTTCGGCAGCAAGATGTCGTATTCCGCGATCCGCGCCTCGAGCTCGCGGCTCGCGCTGACGCGCCCCGAGCTCTGCGACAGCTTGTCCACGAGCGTGCGGCATTCCTGGAAGTAGGCAGAAATGACGCGCTGGTGCTGGCGATGCAGGGTTTCGCGAATCGCCTTGGCATGCACTTCCGTGTTGCCGTCCATGTCGCCGCCGACCCAGCTGCCGAACCGGAGCATGAGCGGCACGCGGTCGAGTTCGGGCGGCATTCCAAAAACCGACTGCATCCAGAGCCCGATTTCCTCATACAGCGCCGGCACGACGCGATAGATGACCTCCGCGAGATAGAAGAGCACGTGCTCGCGCTCGTCTGCGACCGTCAGCCGTTCGCGCGAGTGGGCCTCGGTCTGCCAGCCCGAGGTGACCTCCGTCCGGATGCGCTCCCAGACGGAGCGCCGCTCGAACGGAGTCAGCGTGGGATCGAGCCGTTCGATCATCAGGTCGGCGATCTGTTGCTGCTTTCGGAGCATCGTCCGGCGCGTGGACTCGGTCGGATGCGCCGTGAAGACAGGATAGATGGTCACGCCGGACAGCAAATCGAGAACCTGCGCGGCGTCGAGTCCCGCCGCCCTCAGCCGGTACATGCAGTCGCCTATCCCGCCCGGCTGCGGCCGGTCGCTGTGGAGCAGGTATTCGCGCCGGCGCCGCACGCGGTGCACGCGCTCGGTCAGGTTGACGACCTCGAACCAGGTGCTGAACGCGCGGATCAGGTCGCGGGCCTCGGCGACGTCGCGGCCGGCCGTCCGTGCAACGAGTTCGACGGCGCTTCCTGCCTTGCCGTCGCGGCGCGCAATCGCGGCGACTCGGTCGCCTTCGACCTGCTCGAACAGCGGCTCGCCGCCCTGATCGCGCAGCACTTCGCCGACCAGGCCGCCGAGCGCGTGCACGTCCTCGCGGAGCGCTGTGTCCTTTTCAGGGAACTGGAGATTCTGGCGGTGGATCACGCGAAACGCCCTGAAACGAGGGCGAAGCCTCGATTAATGACCGTGGCCGCCGGGTCCGTGCACGTGCCCGTGTGAGACTTCTTCATGCGTCGCCTTTCGCACCTCGGCGACCTCGACCGAGAATTGGAGTGTACGTCCCGCCAGCGGATGATTGCCGTCGACGGTCACGAAGTCGCGTTCGACGCGCACGACGGTCACGAGCCGGGCTCCCTGCGGACCGCTCGCGCGAACCTGCATGCCCGGCGTCAGTTCGGAGACTTCCGCGAATTTGTTGCGCGGCACGATCTGGAGCAGCCGCTCGTCGCGCCGGCCGTAGCCCTGCTCAGGCGCCACTTCGACATCGAGCTTGTCGCCGGCGCTCTTGCCCGCAAGCGCCTGCTCCAGCCCCGGGATGATGTTGCCCTTGCCGTGGAGATAGCTGAGCGGCCCGCGGCCGCTCGAGGAGTCGATCACGGCACCCTGCTCGTCGCGCAAGGTGTAATGCAGCATTACGACGCGGTTCTTCTCGATGTGCACGGCAGCCCCTGCGGATGGCAGGAGCCGAATGGTAGCCGTTTGCGACCTGCGGCGGTACCCGCTGCGCGGCCGGATTAGACTTGCGCCCGTGACACGGGCAATTCTTCACATGATTGGCACCGCACTGATGGCTCCGGTTGCCGGAATCGGCGTGAC
>DASWIQ010000091.1:0-8915 GCA_036397615.1 Steroidobacteraceae bacterium | reverse complement strand
GAGACCTGCGCGCGAATCGTGTAGTCCTGGTACGCGGGGATCGCGATCGCGGCCAGGATGCCGATGATGGCCACGACGATCATCAGTTCGATGAGCGTGAAGCCCTTCTGGATAGCCTTCATTTCCATTAACTCCTTTGAGGACCGAGGGCGGCGCTCATGCGCCGATGCACTGTAGGTACAGCAAAGATCATGCCAACTCGGCAACCCTGTGTAAGTGACGGACTTATCAGAAGTTTATTTCGACTTGTCAGAAGAGCGTCGGGGTTTGACGACGGCCGATCCAACCCGGCGCGTCACATACTGACGCGGCGCGTCACTCGATGCCCAGTTTCTTGATGCGATAGCGCAATGCCCGGAAGCTGATGCCGAGCGCCCGGGCCGCAGCCGTCTTGTTGTACCGGGCCTCTTCGAGAGCCCGCACGATGGACGCCCGCTCGATGTCCTCGAGGGCCTGGGGCAGGGTGCCCGGCCGGTGCGGCGGCACCGTCTCCTCGCCGAACGCCGGGGAGACGCGCAGTTCGATGTCGTCCGGCTGGATCCTGCCGCCGTCGCAGAGCGTGAGCGCGCGCTCGATGATGTTCTCGAGCTCGCGCACATTGCCCGGATAGTCGTGGGTCGCCAGGAGTTGCATCGCCTCGTCCGAGATGACCGGCGCGGCCATATGGAGACGCGCCGCGAAGCGCTCCGTGACCGACGCGGCGAGCTCGGGCACGTCGGAAAGCCGCTCGCGGAGCGCCGGCACGCGCATCTCGATCACGTTGATGCGGTAGTAAAGATCCTCGCGGAAGCGGCCCGAAGCCACGAGCTCGCCGAGGTCGCGATGCGTCGCCGAGAGGATGCGGACGTCGACCGGCTGCTCGCGCTGGTCGCCGACCGGGCGCGCGGTCTTCTCCTGGATGAGGCGCAGGAGTTTCACCTGCATCACGAAAGGCAGGTCGGCGACTTCGTCGAGGAAGAGCGTGCCGCCTTCTGCGGCCTGCACGAGACCGAGCTTGTCCGCGACCGCGCCCGTGAAACTGCCGCGGCGATGGCCGAAAAGCTCGCTTTCCATCAGTTCGGAAGGAATCGCGCCGCAGCTGACCGGCACGAAGGGCGCATCCTTGCGCGGGCCGGTTTCGTGGATCAGCCGCGCGACCAGCTCCTTGCCGGTGCCGGATTCGCCCGTGATGTGCACCGGCGCCTGGCTGCGGGCGACACGGCTGATCATGGTACGGACCTTCTGCATCGGCTCGGAGTCGCCCAGGAGCCGCCGTCCGCCATCCGCGCCGCGCCGGTAGTCCGAGAGCTTGAGCGCCTGGTTGATGAGCTTGCGCAGGTCCGAAATGTCGACTGGTTTCCGGACGAAGTCGAAGGCGCCGAGTTTCAGGGCGCGAACCGCCGCTTCGACGTGGCCGTGCGCCGTGATCACCGCGACCGGCAGGTCCGGCGCCTGCGACTGGATCCATTCGATGAGCTCCGTGCCGTCCCCGTCGGGGAGCCGGAGATCGGTGAGGCAGAGCGCATAGGGCGTGCGGCCCTGCAACTCGCGCCGCGCCGATGCGAGATCGTGCACCGCGCTCGAATCCACGCCCATGCGCGCGAGCGTCAGCGAGAGAAGTTCGCAGAGATCCGGCTCATCGTCGACGATCAGTGCCCGGGGATTGCCCATGGCCGGTCAGGTCTGTTCCCAGCGCTGCGGATCGGCGAACACGATGCGGAATATGCTGCCGCCGCCCGTGCGCGGCTCATAGACGAGAAGCGCGCGGTTGCACTGCGCGAGTTCGCGCGCGATGAACAAGCCGAGCCCGGTGCCGCTCGTGCGGGAGGTGAAGAACGGCTCGAAAATCCGGTCGCTGATCGTCGAGTCGATGCCGGGCCCCCGGTCGAGCACCTCGAGGAACGGGCGGTGGCTTCCCGCGAGCCGGCCGATCCGCACTTCGACCCTGTCCTCGTCCGCGCGCACCGAGTAGCGGAACGCGTTCTCGCACAGGTTCCACAGGATCTGACGCAGGTGCGAGGGATCGACGCGCACTTCGAGATCCGGTTCCGGCAGCTCGACGGCGAGCTGTCCCGGCACGTGGCCCCCGGTGTTGATGAATTCCTGGACGAAATCCGTGAGCCATTCACCGAGCGGCATGCGCTCGGGACGCGTCGTCTCGCGCCGTGCGAGCTGTTGGACATTTCCGATGATCGTGCTGACGCGTTCCGAATTGGACCGGATGATCTCGCTCATGCGGCGGTTTGAAACAGAAAGTTCCGCATCCTCTCCGAGTAGCTGCGCCGCGTGGCTGATCGCGCCCATGGGATTGCGGATTTCGTGGGCGATGGAGGCGGAAAGGCGGCCCAGTGCCGCGAGGCGGGTCTGGTGGATGCGATCGTCGAGCGCAGTCAGGTCCTCCAGGAACACGAGGACCGGCGGCGGATGACCCTGGCCCAGCGGCGCGAAGTGCGGCCGCACTTCCCTGAGCCCGTCGACGGCGAGCAGGTTGCCGCCCGCCGTATCGGTCACGGGCTCGCTCTGCCGCCACATCGTGAGGAGATAGAGGAGTCGCGGTGAGACTTCGCCGAGCAGCGCGTTCGCGGTCGCATCGCTGCCGAGGATCTGGCGCGCCGATTCGTTGATCAGCCGGATGCGATCCTGTTCGTCGACGACCACGAGACTCTCGCGCAGCCGCTCGACGATGTATTGCGAGAGCTCCGCGAGATTCGCGAGGTCCAGCTCGCGCTGCCGGACGAGCGCCTCGCTTTCGCGCAGGCGGCCGGCGAGCGGCGCGACGGCGAGCGCCGCGATGAAAATCACGCCGCCGAGCAGGCCGGCCTGGGTCAGGTCCGAGGAATCCGAGACGCCGGCGAACCAGAGCATGATCTGCTGGCCGAGCACGCAGAGCGCCGCGATTGCGGCGACGGTCGTCGCGATGCGCTGCGGCAGGAGAAGGCTCACGGCGGCGACCGGCATGATGAGCAAAAGTCCCGCGCCGCTCGCCGCGCCCGCGCTCGTCAGCAACAGCGCCGTCACCGCGATGACGTCGAAGGCGACGTGAATGAAGGGCTGCGCCTGCAAGGAAGGCCAGCGCGTCTTCAGCAGGCCGATGCAGACCACGCCGGTCGCGAACCAGGCGGCGATTGAATAGAGATAAACGGTCGGCAACGCGGCGCCGAGCAGCTGCGGCCGCGACGAGACGAGTGCGAGCACGGCCAGCACCGAGGGAATGCCGAGCCGGTAGAGATTGAGCAGTCCCAGCACGCGCCAGGCGAGCTCTGGATCGCCGGCCGTTTTCTCGATTTCCACCAGTTTTTTCACGGCGGCACTTTAACACGCGGCCCGCAGACGACCCGCGGTTCGCCCCGCGTTTGCGACGCGGTTCAAGGCAGCCGTTACAATGCTGTGATGAATCTTCACGAATACCAGTCGAAGCGCGTCTTCGCGGAATACGGCGTGCCCGTCCCGGCGGGAAAGGTCGCGGCGAACGAGCATGACGCGGTCGCGGCGGCCCGCGAACTGCCGGGATCGCTTTGGGTCGTGAAGGCGCAGGTCCATGCGGGTGGCCGCGGCAAGGCGGGCGGCGTCAGGCTCTGCCGCAGTCCCGCGGAAGTCGGCAAGGCCGCGGCGGCGATGCTCGGCACGCGCCTCGTCACGATCCAGACGGGTGCGGAGGGACTCCCGGTCGAATCCGTGTACGTCGAATCGGGCAGCGCGATCGAGCGCGAGCTCTATCTCAGCCTGCTGCTCGACCGCGAGCGGAGCCGGCTCGCATTCGTCGCTTCGGCGGCCGGGGGCATGAACATCGAAGAGGTCGCGGCCAAAGAGCCTCATCGGATACTCCGCGTCGACATCGATCCTGCCGCGGGACTCCAGGGCTTTCAGTGCCGGCGCATCGCCTTCGGTCTCGGTCTTGCGGGAACGCAGATCGCGGAATTCGAGCGCATCGCGCGCGCTCTCTATCGGCTCTATCTCGAGCGCGACCTCGCCCTGATCGAGGTCAATCCGCTTATCGTCACGAAGGACGGCAGGCTGGTCGCGCTCGACGCCAAGATCAATGTGGACGCGAATGCGCTCTTCCGGCAGCCCGAGTTCGTTGCGCTCCGCGATCCGTCGCAGGAAGACCCGATGGAGCGCGACGCCTCCGAGCACGAGCTCAATTACGTCTCGCTCGACGGCGACATCGCCTGCATGGTCAACGGCGCCGGGCTCGCGATGGCGACCATGGACCTGATCAAGCTCCACGGCGGCGCGCCCGCGAATTTTCTCGACGTCGGCGGAACCGCGACGGCGGAGCGCGTGACCGCCGCGTTCCGCCTCATCCTGTCGAACCGGCGCGTGCGCGCGGTGCTCGTCAACATCTTCGGCGGCATCGTGCGCTGCGACGTCATCGCCGAGGGCATCGTCCTGGCCGTGCGGCAGGTCGGCGTTGCGGTGCCCGTGATCGTCCGGCTCGAAGGAACGAACGCCGACAAGGCGCGCAAGATCCTCGCGGCAAGCGGGCTTGCCATCGCGGCCGCGAAGGACCTCACGGACGCGGCGACCAAGGCCGTGCGCCTCGCGCGCCGCGGGGGTGCGCGGTGAGCATCCTCGTCGACCGCGGCAGCCGCGTGATTTGCCAGGGCTTCACGGGCAAGCAGGGCACATTCCATTCCGAGCAGGCGATCGCCTACGGCACAAACCTCGTCGGCGGCGTGACGCCGGGGCGCGGCGGCAGCCGGCATCTCGACCGCCCGGTGTTCGACACCGTGCACGACGCGGTCGCGAAGACGCGCGCCGACGTCAGCATGATCTACGTGCCGGCGCCGTATGCTGCGGACGCGATCTTCGAGGCGGCCGACGCCGGCATTCGCGTGATCGTCTGCATCACCGAGGGCATCCCGGTGAACGACATGGTGCGCGTCAAGGCCGTGCTGCGCGGCGGAAGATCCAGGCTCGTCGGGCCGAACTGCCCCGGCGTCATCACGCCCGGCGAATGCAAGGTCGGCATCATGCCGGGCTTCATCCACAAGCCCGGGCGCATCGGCATCATTTCGCGCTCCGGCACGCTCACTTACGAAGCCGTGTTCCAGACGACGAATCTCGGCCTCGGGCAATCGAGCTGCGTCGGGATCGGCGGCGATGCCGTGCGCGGGATGAACTTCATCGATGTGCTGGCGCTCTTCGAGAAGGATGCGAAGACTGCCGGCATCATCATGGTCGGCGAAATCGGCGGCAGCGACGAGGAGAATGCAGCCGAATACATTCATCGCCACGTCACGAAACCCGTCGTCGCCTACATCGCGGGCGTCACGGCCCCTGCGGGCAAGCGCATGGGCCATGCCGGCGCGGTGATCGCCGGCGGCAAGGGCACGGCCGCGGACAAGTACGCGGCGCTCGAATCGGCGGGCGTCGCCACGGTGCGTTCGCCCGCGGAACTCGGCAGCGCGATGAAGAAGGCGCTCGCCTCCGCGCGGCGCCGCAAGAAGAAGCGCTGACGGCCCCCGTGAACATTGGCGCCGGACTTCGCATCGCGCTCGCTCAGATCGATCCGACCGTCGGGGACGTGCCGGGCAATGCGGATCGCATCGCCCTGCGCCTCGCCGAAGCGAAGCGGGCGGGCGCGGCGCTCATGGCGACGCCGGAACTCGCCCTCTCGGGCTATCCGCCCGAGGACCTGCTGTTCCATCGGGGATTCCGCCGCCGCATCGACGAAGGCCTGGCGCGGCTCGCGGACGCGGCGCGCGGCATCGATCTGCTGGTCGGCTATCCGGAATACGCGTCCGGCAGGATCTTCAATGGCGCCGCCTGGCTTCGCGACGGCGCGTGCATCGCGCGCTACCGGAAGCAGAAGCTGCCGAACTACCAGGTGTTCGACGAGGAGCGCTATTTCACGGCGGGCGGCGAATCGACGGTCGTGAAGATCGGGGGCATCCGCGTCGCGTCGCTGATCTGCGAGGACGTGTGGCACGCCGGCCCCGTGGCGTCCGCTTGCACCGCCGGCGCGGACCTCGGCATCTCGCTCAATGCCTCGCCGTATCAGCATGGCAAGCAGGCGGAGCGCGAAGCCAATATGGCACTCCGCGCGCGCGCGAGCGGCATTCCGTTCATTTATCTCAACCTGGTCGGCGGCCAGGACGAACTCGTGTTCGACGGCTGCTCATTCGCGGTGGACGCGACGGGCCGCGTCGTGCATCGCGCCGCCGCATTCGAGGAATCCCTGTCCTGCATTGACGCGAGCCTCAGCGAGGGCGGCGTCCAGTTCGAGCCGGAGACGGTCGCGCATCTGCCGACGGGCGAAGAAAGCGTCTGGCGCGCGGTCGTCCTGGGCGTGCGCGACTACGTCGGCAAGCACGGTTTTCCAGGTGTCGTGATCGGGCTCTCGGGTGGCGTGGATTCGGCGCTCGTGCTCGCGATCGCCTGTGACGCGCTCGGCGCCGACCGCGTGCGCGCGGTAATGATGCCGTCGCGCTTCACCTCGCGCATGTCGCTCGACGATGCCGAAGCGATGGCGAAGGGAATCGGCGTGCGCTACTCGGTCATTTCCATCGAGGGCATGTACGGGGCGACGCTCGCGGCGCTCAAGGAGGAATTCGCGGGCAAGCCGGTGGACTCCGCGGAGGAGAACATCCAGGCCCGCTGCCGCGGCATGCTGCTCATGGGCATCTCGAACAAGACCGGCCGGATGGTGTTGACGACCGGCAACAAGAGCGAGATGTCGGTCGGCTACGCAACGCTCTACGGCGACATGGCGGGGGGCTACGCGCCGATCAAGGATTGCAGCAAGACGCTGGTGTGGAAGCTGGCGCGCTGGCGCAATGCCCAGGCTTCGAAGCCGGTCATCCCGCCGCGCATCATCGAGCGGCCCCCGACCGCGGAGCTGCGCGACAACCAGTTCGACTCGGACAGCCTGCCGCCCTACGACGTGCTCGACCCGATCCTCGAGGCGTTCATCGAGGACGACCGCTCGGTGGACGAGATCGTGGAGATGGGATTCGAGCGCGCGACGGTGACGCGGGTGCTGGAGCTGGTGAAGCGGAACGAATACAAGCGGCGCCAGGCGCCCCCGGGAGTCCGGGTCAGCGGGCGTGCCTTCGGGCGCGACTGGCGCTACCCGATCACGTCCGGTTACCGGCCCGGCGAGTCCTGAAAATCGCTCACCAGAACGGCCACCAGTCGCGGTCGGCTTTGCGCTCCGCGGCCGCGTTCGGGTAGTTAAGAGCGAAGATTTCCTGCGAACGCTCCGCGAGGTCGGCGAGGCCGAGCCCCTGGTAGGCGGAGATCATGATCTCGAGCGCCTGGCGGACGGACGGGGCGCCGTCGTAGTTCTCGATCGTATAGCGCGCGCGCGCGATCGCCGCCACGTAGGCCTGGCGCTTCAGGTAGTGCTGCGCGACGTGCACCTCGTACTCGGCGAGCCGGTTGCGCAGGAAGATCATCCGCTGTCGCGAATCGCGGGCGTACTCACTTTCCGGATGCTGCTTGATCAGCGTGTCGAACGACTCGAACGCGCGGCGCACGTCCTGCGGCGGCCGCTCTGTCAGGTCGGTGTTGAACCACCGCTCGAGAAAATTCGGCGAACGCTCGAAATAGACGAGGCCCTTGACGTACATCGCGTAGTCGACGCGCGGGTGCGTCGGATTCTCGCGGATGAACTGGTCCGCGGCGTCGACGGCCGATTCCGTCTCATGGCCGCGGTAATAGGCATAGATGATGTCGAGCCGTCCCTGGCGCGCCTGGTCGCTGAACGGATAACGCGCTTCGAGCGCCTCGTAATAGCGCACGGCGCCGCGGTAATCGCCGCCCAGCAGGAGCTTATGGGCTTTCTCGTAGATCTTCTCGGGCTGCAGGTTTTCCGCGGCGCGCTCCTTGAAGCCGCAAGCGGAGATTGCGAGCACGCCGCACGCAATCAGGAGCATGCGCGCCATCGTTCTGTCTGGCTGCAAAGGACTGGACCCCGGCTGTTGATCCGACGCAGTATAGCGAACAAAGACCCGCCCTGACCCCCATGAGTTCCCCCCGACACCAACGCGAACTGCGGTTGCCGCCGCAGTCGGCCGGCCGACGCCTCGATCAGGCCCTGGCGGACGCATTGCCGGAATACTCGCGCACGCGCATCAAGCGCTGGATCGACGCGGGGCAGCTCCGCGTCGACGGGCGCGTGCCGAGACCGCGCGACATCGTCGCCGGCGGCGAGCGCGTCGCGCTCGATGCGCCGGATGAAGACGCGGTGGAGCCGGTCGCGCAGGACATCGCGCTCGCGATCGCCTGGGAGGACGCGGACGTGATCGTGGTCGACAAGCCGGCGGGCCTCGTCGTGCATCCGGGCGCCGGCAATCCCGACCGTACTCTCCAGAATGCGCTGCTCGCCCACGACCCCGCACTCGCAAAACTGCCTCGCGCAGGGCTGGTCCACCGGCTCGACAAGGACACGACCGGACTCCTGATCGTCGCGAAGAACGAATCCGCGCGCCTCGCGCTCGCCGAGGCGCTCGCGGCACGCGACATCCACCGCGAGTATCAGGCCGTCTGCGTCGGGGTCATGACGTCCGGCGGCAGGATCGACGCGCCAATCGACCGGCACCCGGTCAATCGGCTGCGAATGACCGTGCGATCGAGCGGGCGCGAGGCGATCACGCACTACCGCGTGATCGAGCGCTTCCGGGGTCATACCTGGGTGCGCGTGATGCTCGAGACCGGTCGCACGCACCAGATCCGGCTCCACCTTTCGCATGCCGGCTATCCGCTCGTGGGCGACCCGGTGTACGGCGGCCGGCTCGCGATCCCGCGCGGCGCGACGCCCGCGCTGGACGCCGCGCTCCGCGGTTTTCGCCGCCAGGCGCTTCACGCCGCGAAGCTCACGTTTCCGCATCCGCGCGACGGGCGGAGCATCGACGTCGAGGCGAAACCGCCGGCGGATTTTCTCGCGCTCATCGCGGCGCTCAAGGGCGACCGCGACGCGGCGAAGCGCTGAT
>DASWIQ010000090.1:0-17696 GCA_036397615.1 Steroidobacteraceae bacterium | reverse complement strand
ACTCGCGGATGCCGTGCCGCCCGGACTTGCCGCGCTCGGTCAGGATCTCGAGCAGAACTTCAAAGCCGTCCTCCAGAGCGGGCTCGCGAAGCTCGATCTGGTGACACGCCAGGAGTTCGACATCCAGGCCGCAGTGCTTCGCAGAAGCCGCGAACGGCTCGAGGAACTCGAGCGGCGCATCGCGGCGCTCGAAGAGACCCCGAGAAAATAATCGGCGCGGGCATCGGCCCGTGACGCTCGCAACGGCGCTGACCCGGGCGCAATTCGGGCTCGATGCGCCGCTCGTTCGCGTCGAGGTGCACTGCGGCGCCGGACTCCCCCAATTCACCGTGGTCGGCCTCGCCGAGACGGCGGTGCGCGAAAGTCGCGAGCGGGTTCGCGCCGCGCTTGCACATTGCGGCTGCGAGTTTCCGGCCGGGCGCGTCACGGTCAATCTCGCGCCGGCCGATCTGCCGAAAGAGGGCGGGCGATTCGACCTGGCCGTCGCGCTTGGAATCCTGGCTGCGTCGGAGCAACTCCCTGCGGGGCCGCTCGAGGGAACCGAGTTTTATGGCGAATTGTCGCTCTCCGGCGAATTGCGGACGGTGCGCGGAACGCTTGCGGCGGCAGTCCATGCCGTGCAGGACGGACGCCGGCTCGTCGTTCCCGTTCCGAACGCCGACGAGGCACGCGTCGCGCGGGGCGCGCGAGTGGCGGGCGCGTCTTCGCTGACCGCCGTCTGCAACGGATTGAAGGGTGGCACGGGGCTCGATTTCACGACGGCAGGCGGGCTGCCGGTTTGCCGGGAATCGGGTCCGGATCTGGCCGACGTGCGCGGACAGGCCGGCGCGAAACGCGCGCTCGAGATCGCCGCCGCGGGCGGACACAGCCTCCTCCTGATTGGCCCGCCGGGCGCCGGCAAGAGCATGCTCGCACAACGATTGCCGGGACTTCTACCGCCGCTCGACGACGCCGAGGCGCTCGAATGCGCGATGCTGCATTCGCTGGCGCGACCCCTGCCAGCTGTCGCCGAATGGCGCCGTCGGCCGTTTCGCGCGCCGCACCACGGCGCGTCCGCGGCCGCCGTCATCGGCGGGGGAGGACGCCTGCGGCCCGGGGAAATTTCCCTCGCGCATCACGGCGTCCTCTTCCTGGATGAGTTGCCGGAATACCGGCGCGACGTGCTCGAGGCCTTGCGCGAGCCGCTGGAAACCGGTTCCGTCAGCATCGCGCGCTCGGCCTGGCACGGCCAGTTTCCGGCGCGGTTCCAGCTGGTTGCGGCGATGAATCCCTGCCAGTGCGGATACGCGGGCGACTCGAATGGCCGCTGCCGTTGCACGGCGAACCTCGTCCGGCGCTACCTCTCGCGGATCTCAGGACCCTTGCTCGACCGGATCGATCTGCATGTCGAAGTTCCGCGTCTCGAGTATGCGTCGCTCGCACCCGCCGCTGCGGTGCCGGAGTCGAGTGCGAGCGTCGCGGCGCGCGTTCGTGAGGCCCGGAGTCGCCAATTGGAGCGAGGGGCGCTCAACTCGATGCTCGATTCCAGGGCGCTCACCGAAGCCTGCGGCCTCGGCTTGCGCGAGCACGGCCTGCTTGACGCCGCCTCCCGGCGCCTCGGGCTTTCGGCGCGCGCATGTCACCGGATCCTGCGCGTCGGCCGCACGATCGCCGATCTTTCAGGCTTGAACGCCGTGGGCGTGACTGAATTGTCGGAGGCGATCGGTTTCAGACGGCTCGATCGCGAGCCACAGGCGGCAACCGGCTAGCGGCCTTTCTCCACGAGGTACTCGACGGCGGCCTTGACGGCATCGTCGGAGAGATCGGTCCGTCCGCCTTTGGCGGGCATGAAGCCGGCAGCGCCCTGGTAGCCCGCGATCGCATGCGACTCCAGGGTCGCGATACCCTGAGCGACGCGCGGTGCCCAGGCAACCTGGTCGCCGATCCGCGGCGCACCCGCGAGTCCGGCACCGTGACAAGCCACGCAGGCCGATTCGTAAACGGATTTGCCATCCGTCGTATCCGTCGCTCCCGCCGCTGCAGACGTGCCTGCGCCCGATGCGGGCACCGGCGAGACAGGGGCAATAGCGATTGCGAGTAGCGCATTGTCTTGGCCTGCGACCGCAACCTGTCCGAAAGGTTTGATGCGTTCATGAGCCGAGGCCTGCATGAGCGGGTCGTCGGTGTCCCTGGCGCCCTTCGGTCCGCTGTCCACGAGCCGGGAGATGCCGATCAGGAGGAGCGCGATCGCGATCAGCACGCCGAGTACGGCGCTGAAAACGTTCATGAAATGCCGGTCGGGTTTCGCCACGCGCGAATTATAGCTTCGCGGAGCCGCGGCCGCTAAAATCGCGCACCAGTTACACGCGCCCGTAGCTCAGCTGGATAGAGTGACGGTCTCCGAAGCCGTAGGTCGTGGGTTCGACTCCCGCCGGGCGCGCCAATTTTGCCGACCGCAGTTCGCCTTCAGGTAAGCCACATGCGTACGCTCCTGTTCATCGTCGGCGGATTCGCGCTCTGGGGCCTGCTCCTGGCCGGCGCAAAACTGTTTTCAAAGTCCGGCTCCGCGCCGATGGCGGCGGCGAACACGTGGATCGGCGTTTCACGGGCCGGTTACACCGTCCTGGAGGAGCTGCCCATATTCCTCTTGATATTCCTTCTGCCGGCCGCAGTCGCGATCCTCGTGAAATGGAAGTTCATGTGATCACGCCGGCAGGACGATGAACAAGAACCGGCTCGAGGCTTTCAGCGATGGCGTGATCGCGATCATCATCACGATCATGGTGCTCGAGCTCAAGGTGCCGCACGGCCAGGATCTCGCAACGCTGAAGCCGCTCCTGCCCGTGTTCCTGAGCTACATCCTGAGCTTCGTGTATCTCGCGATCTACTGGAACAACCATCACCACATGCTGCACGCCAGCCACAAGGTGACCGGGCCGATACTCTGGGCCAACCTGCATCTCCTATTCTGGCTTTCGCTGATACCGTTCACGACCGGCTGGATGGGCGAGAATCATTTCTCCGAGTGGCCGACGGCGCTCTATGGCGTCGTGCTCCTGATGGCGGCGATCGCGTACTTCATCCTGCAGGGACGGATCATCGCGTCGCAGGGGAAGGATTCGCTGCTTCGCCGCGCCGTCGGCAAGGACTGGAAGGGCAAGCTCTCGCCGGTTCTCTATTTGCTCGCAATCTTCGTCGCATTCGGTTCGCATTGGGCTTCCAAGGCGATCTATGTCCTCGTGGCGCTGATGTGGCTGGTGCCCGACCGGCGGATCGAAAGAGCTCTCGCTCGAACGGAGGCCTGATGAAGCATTTCATCCGGATCGTCCTGTCCCTGGCCGGCATGCTGCTCGTGACCGCCGCGGTCGCGGAAACTTTCCGCTGCGGCCAATGGATCGCCTCACCCGACATGTCCGTCGAAGAACTGCTCGAGAAGTGCGGATCTCCGACCAGCAAGACAGTCGAGGAAATCGACGTCTATGGACCGGCCGTTTCGGGTTCCGGGCGCGTCAAGCGCGGCACCTCGACCGTGGAGAAATGGACCTACGACCGGGGCAGCCAGTCGTTCGCGATGGTTGTCACCATCGTGGATGGGGAGATCAAGGGCATGGATCGGAGCGAGTGATGGCCGCGGGAGAGTGGGCCGGTCCTGAGGCGCGTCAGGTCAGGTCAAAGCGATCGACGACGACCGGTTGGCCGTAGATCGCGCAGGAGATCGTGAAGACGCCCTTGGGCCAGTTTCCGGCCTGTTCCCAGCCCATCGCTCCCGCCGAATAGCCGCCGGCCCAGGTCGGTTCCGGTTCGTAACTCAGTATCACCGCCGGCGAGGTCTGGCCATCCGGCCAGAAGAAGTAGCATTCGACCGGGACCTTGGCCGCGCGACCGAGAGCGGCATGGGTGAACTCGAGTTCGATTCCGACCCGGGTCGTCGTTTCCGCGGGGAAGGAGATCGAGTACTTGCGCAGCAATCGCGGCGGAAGTTTCCCTTCCACCGGGAAAACGCGCACGGCTTCGACGCGGATCCCGCCGTCGGCGACTTCGGGCGGATTCAGCGCGACTTCGAACGACGCCTTGCCGAGGGATTTCTCGTTGGCGACGCATTCCACCTCATAGGAGCCGGGCTTCCAGTCCTGGTCCGCGGCAGCGCTCCAGAGGAGATTTGCGCTGTGCGACTCCGTCTTGCCCTCGAAAAACTGGAATGACATGGGACGGTCCGACGGCGACTGGCTGCCGTCCGGCCGCTTGAGCGTGCAGGCGAGCGGAATCGTCGTCGCAGTGTCCGGCGCCGCATAGGTCGCCGAAACCTCGACGGCGAGCATTCGCATGCGTGTCGAATCGAAGCGCGTCGAATAGAGACGCCTGGCAACGGGCAGAATCGGACCGTCCGCCTGCTCGAACAGCCGGATCGCCGTCCGTTCGAAGGCCGGTTCGCCGGCGGCGGCGAAAGGAAGCAGAATCGCAACCACAGGCAGGAATTTCATGAGCGGATTTTACAGGAAGCTCGCGGTCGGAGTCGTCGCCGCCCTGGCGATTGCGGTCGCATTTCTGCTCGATCCCATTCCGCAGGACCCCGCGTACCACGACTTCGCGGACAAGCGCGAATTCTTCGGAGTGACGAATTTCTGGAATGTCATGTCGAATCTGCCGTTCCTGTTCGTGGGTGCAATCGGCTTTGGCCGCCTGCGGAGCCTGGTCTCGCCTGCGCTTCGCACCCACTATCTCGTGCTTTGCGCCGCGGTGGCGCTCGTCGCATTCGGCTCGGCCTGGTATCACCACGCACCCTCGATTCCCACGCTCGTGTGGGATCGCCTGCCGATGACCGTCGCCTTCATGGTGCTCTTCTCCGCAATCATCGCGGATCGCGTTTCCTGGCTGGCCGGCCGCGCGCTGCTCTGGCCGCTCGTGACGGCGGGCATTGCGAGCATCGCGTGGTGGGTTCGCACCGAGGCCGCGGGGCAGGGCGATCTCCGCCCCTACGCGATCGTGCAGTTCCTGCCGATGCTGCTCATGCCGATGATTCTTCTGCTATGGCGGGAAAATTCCCTGTCGACGAAGCCGCTCTGGCTGGCGTTCGGCGCCTATGCCGCAGCGAAGCTGGCCGAGCATTTCGACGAGCTGATCCTTGCGGCGACGGGACCATTCAGCGGGCACAGCCTGAAGCACCTGCTCGCGGCACTCGCCGCGTGGTGGATCGTCCGGTCGTTTCAGGGATCGCCGGCGAGCGCCTTGTAAAGGGCCGCAAGGGCGGTGGCCCGGCGTGTGGCCGCCTGGACATGCTGGTCCTCGAGGTCGATCTGCGTGCGCTCGGCGATGAGCACCGCGAGATACTCGCCCGCGCCGACCGCGTAGCGCTTGCGCGCGAGGCGCGCCGCTTCCGAGGCTGCCGCCGCGCCCGCCCGGAGCTCGGCTTCCGACTGGTTTGCCGTACGGAATCCTGCGAGCGCGTTCTCCGTTTCTTCGAGTGCCAGCAGCACCGATTCCTGATAACGCGCGATGGCACCGTCGCGGCGGGCTTCCGCGGCTTTCACCCGCTGATGGACGCGACCGAAATCGAGAAAGCTCCAGGTAATCGAAGGACCGTAGAACCAGCGCTCGGTTTCCGGCTCGCCGATCTGCTCGCGGCTCTGCGAGGTCCAGCCGAAAGCCCCGAGCAGCGTGACCTTTGGAAAATATTCCGCAATCTCGTTTCCGACATCCGCGTAGGTGGCCGCGAGCTCGCGCTCGGCCGCGCGGATGTCGGGGCGGCGCTTCAGCCATTCCTCGGGCGTGTCGGTGGCGACGAGTGCCGGCAGCTCGGGAATCGATGTCGTCGGCGAAACATTCGAGCGCAGCGTCTCGAGCGGCCAGGCGGTCAGCACCGCGAGGCGCTGCTCCTCGCGCACCAGGTCGGCCTCGGCCTGCGGCACCGTGGCGGCCACGGCCCGCATGTCGGCCTCGGCCTGTGCGAGTTCCAGCCCGCTCGAATATCCCGCATTGAAGCGGGCGGTCAGTATCGCGACGTTGTCCTGGAGGTTTGCGAGTTGCCGGCGCCGCAGCGCGAGCCGCTCGCGCGCGCCGATCATCGCGAACCAGGCCTGCGCC
Source organism: Steroidobacteraceae bacterium (assembly GCA_036397615.1). GTDB lineage: Bacteria > Pseudomonadota > Gammaproteobacteria > Steroidobacterales > Steroidobacteraceae > SCUD01. The sequence goes on along the minus strand of DASWIQ010000090.1, from coordinate 11,636 downwards.
GTTTCGGCGACGATCGAGAGTTGCGCGTCGGCGAGCAACGCGGCATCGGCCTCGGTGCGCCGGTCAACGGCGCGATTCTCGTTGCGCAGCCCGCCAAAAAGGTCGATTTCCCAGGTCGCGTCGAATCCCGCGCGGTAAGTGTCGGTGCGAAGTCCACCCGGAGGCGCGAACGGGTCGTCGCCGCTGATGAGACTCCGTTGGCGGTCGGCACCCGCGGTGACGGTCGGGAACCAGTAATAGACCGAGAGTCCCGAAAGGGCGCGCGTCTCCGCGAGGCGGGCCGCGGCCTGCGCGATCGTCGTGTTCGCCTCGAGCGCGCGTGAGATCAGGGTGTCGAGCTCCGTGCTGCCGAAGCCGGACCAGAGCCTGGAGCCCGCAGGTTCGACGGCCGCCTCGCTGCTCGCCTGGTCGAAACGCGCGGGCAGCGGAGTTTCCGGCACCACGTGACGCGGCCCGACCGTGCAGGCCGCCAGGACCGGAAGGAGTGCAGCGGCCAGGAGATTACGCATGGCCGGCTCCCTCGGCGGCGAGGCGCGCGGCGCGCCGTTCCTTGCGGCGCTCGACGAGTTTCCGCAGCGCGACGTAGAACACCGGCGTGAAGAAGAGTCCGAAGAAAGTGACACCCAGCATGCCGGCGACGACGGTGACGCCCATGACATAGCGAACCTCTGCGCCGGCGCCGGAGGCGAGCACGAGCGGCGTGACGCCCGCGATGAAGGCGAAGCTCGTCATCAGGATCGGGCGGAGCCGCAGACGGCAGGCCTCGATCGCGGCCGCGACGATGCCCTTGCCAGCCTCTTCGAGATCGCGGGCGAATTCGACGATCAGGATCGCATTCTTGCAGGCGAGGCCGATCAATACGGCGAGGCCTATCTTCGTGAAAATGTTGTTGTCCAGGAAGGTCGGCGCGAATGCCGGCGGCGACACCGCGAGCCACAGCCCGTGGATGAAATTGATCAGCCAGGTGCCGCCAATCGCAGACAAGAGGCAAAGCGGCACGATCAGGATGATCGCAAGCGGCAGCGACCAGCTCTCGTACAGCGCGGCCAGGACCATGTAGACGAGCAGGACGCAAAGAGGGAACACGAACAGCGCAGTGTTGCCCTGCGTGACCTGCTGGTAGGTCAGCCCGGTCCACTCGATCGCCATACCGCGCGGCAATTGCTGTTCGGCAATCGCCTGGACTTTCACCAGCGCGTCGGCCGAGGACAGGAGGGCCGGATTGAGACCGGCCGACATATCTGCCGCCGGATAGGCGTTGTAGCGGATCACCGGGTCCGGGCCGAAGCTCGGCTGGATGTCGACGACGCTTCCGAGCGGCACCATTTCGCCGCGGTTGTTGCGGACCTTCAGGTTCTCGATGTCCTGGACCGTCGCGCGGTACGGGGCATCGGCCTGCGCGTACACCGAATAAGTGCGCCCGAACAGGTTGAAATCGTTGACGTAGGCGGAGCCGAGATAGACCTGCAACGTATTGAAGACATCGGTCAGGGCGAGACCGAGCTCCTTCACCTTCGTCCGGTCGACACTGGCGTCGAGCTGCGGGACGTTCGACTGATAGGACGTGAAGGTGGCGAACGGGTCGAAGCCCTCGGTCTGGCCGAGCGTGCCGACGAGCCCGGTCGTCTGGTTGTACAGCTCGCCGTAGCCGATGGCGCCGCGATCCTGCACGTAGAACTCCACGCCATTCGCGCTTCCTAGACCGAGCACCGGCGGCGGCATCAGCGCGAACGCGAGACCTTCCTGGATCTGGCCGTAGCCCATGTTGATCCGCATGGCGATCTCGGCCGCCTCCAGCTCGCGCTCGCCCGGCTGCTCGAGCCCGATGAACATGACGCCGACATTCGGCGTCGCGACGAAATGGATGGCATTGAGGCCCGGGAACTGCACGACGTTTTCGACTCCCGGAACCTCCATCGCGATATCGCCCATCTTGCGCATCACCGCATCGGTGCGGTCGATGGTCGCGGCTTCCGGGAGTTGCAGCACCGAGAACAGGTACTGCTTGTCCTGAGTCGGAATGTAGCCGCCCTGCACGCTGCGGAAGCCGATGATCGTCACGACGATGAGCACCGCATAGATGATGAGCATCCGCGGCGCGCGGCCGATGGTGCCGCCGATGCCACCGGAATAGCGGTCTCCGAAGCGCTTGAACACGCGATTGAATGCCCCGAACGGTCGACCGGCCACCCGCTCGATCCAGCGTCCGAGCGCATCCTTCTTCGCGCCGTGGGGTTGCAGCAGCATCGCGGCGAGCGCCGGCGACAAGGTCAGCGAGTTGAATCCGGAGATGATCACTGCCGCGGCGATCGTCACGGCGAATTGCTTGTAGAACTGGCCGGTCACGCCGCCCAGGAAGGCGAGCGGGATGAACACGGACGACAGCACCAGGGTGATCGCGACGATCGGGCCCGACACCTCGCTCATGGCCTGGTGGGCGGCGTCCCGCGGCGACTTGCCGTTCTCGATGTGGCGCTCGACGTTTTCCACGACGACGATCGCATCGTCCACGACAATGCCGATCGCGAGCACGAGACCGAAAAGCGTCAGCACGTTGATCGAGAATCCGAGCAGCCACAGCACGGCGAAGCTGCCGATGATCGAGACCGGCACCGCGACCAGCGGGATCAGCGAGGCGCGCCAGGTCTGCAGGAAGAGCACGACGACGACGACCACGAGTGCGATCGCCTCGAGCAGCGTCGTTATGACCGAGCTGATTGAATCGCGGACGAAGACGGTGGGGTCGTAGACGACCGACCAGTGCACGTCCTCCGGGAATGTGCCCTCGAGTTCCGCCATGCGGTCGCGGATGGCCTGGGACAGCTCGATCGTGTTCGCGCCGGGCGATTCGAAGATCGCGATCGCGGCGGCGTCTTCGTTGTTGAGCAGGGACCGGATGGCGTAGCTGTTTGCGCCGAGCTCGACGCGCGCCACGTCCTTGAGTCGCGTGAGCTGGTCGCCCTCGGCCTTCAGCACGATCTCGCCGAACGCCTCGGGCGAGGCGAGGCGGCCCTGGGCGTTGACCGAAACCTGGAGAACCGAGCCGTCGGGCGTCGGCGGGCTGCCGATGCTGCCCGCGGAGACCTGGACATTCTGCTCGCGGATCGAATTGACGATGTCGCCGGCCGACAGACCGCGCGCCGCGGTCCGCTCGGGATCGATCCACACGCGCATCGCGTAATTGCCGATGCCGAAGGCGAGCGCCTGGCCGACGCCGGGCAGGCGCGCGAGCTCGTCGCGCACCCGCAGGTTGGCGAAATTGGAGAGATACAGCGCGTCGTAGGTCTTGTTCGGCGAATCCAGGTGCACGACCATCGTCAGCGTCGGTGAAGCCTTGACGGTCGTGACGCCCAAGGCGCGAACCGCCTCGGGCAGCCGCGGTATCGCCTGCGCGACCCGGTTCTGCACCTGCACGGCCGCGAGGTCGATGTTGGTGCCGCCCTTGAAGGTCACGGTCAGCGACATCTGGCCGTCCGAGCTTGCCGTCGACTTCATGTAGATCATGTTCTCGACGCCGTTGACCGCCTCTTCGAGCGGACTGGCGACGGTTTCGGCGATGGTGCGCGGGTTGGCGCCCGGATAGGTCGCCGTCACCTGCACGGACGGCGGCACGACGTCCGGGTATTCGCTGATCGGCAGGCTCGGCATCGCGATCAGGCCCGAGACCAGGATCAGCGTCGACAGCACCGTCGCGAGGATCGGGCGGTCGATGAAGATCCGCGAAAAGTCGGTGTGCTTTGCCATTACTTGGCGGCCGGCAAATTCGGCTGATCCATCGGCACGTCGCGCGGCTTCACCGGCTGGCCGGGGAAGAAGATCTTGCGCATGCCGTTGACGATGACCTTGTCTCCCGGTTTCAGGCCGGACTCGACTACGACCAGGCCCTCGACATGGGCGCCGAGTTTGACGTCGCGCCGTTCCGCGGCATTGTCCTTGCCGGCGATGTAGACGTAACGACGATCCTGGTCGGTCAGCACCGCCTGCTCGTGGATCAGGAGCGCGTCCGTTTGTGATTCGCCGAGCAGGCGAACGCGCGCGAACAGGCCGGGCGTGAGCATGCCGTCCGGGTTCGGCACTATGGCGCGCGCACGGATGGTGCCCGTCTCCGGATTCAGCGCGTTGTCGACGAAATCCACCTCGCCCTTGTGCGGAAATCCTTCCTCGTTTGCGAGGCCGATGAGCACGGGATTGCGGACATCGCGCGAACTCTCGCGATTGCCATTGCGCGCAAGTTCCTGGTAGCGCAGATAAGCGCGCTCGTCGCCGGTGAAAGAGACGTAAACCGGGTCGACCGAGACCACGGTCGTCAACATCGTCTCGTTCGGCGCCACCAGGTTGCCGGGCTTGATGAGCGCAGCGCCGGCGCGTCCGGCGAACGGCGAAGTGATGCGCGTGAAACTGAGGTCAAGATTTGCTTTCGCGAGGTTTGCGCGTGCCGCGAGAACGTCGGCCTCCGCCTGCTGCGCCTCCATGCGGCGCTGATCCAGATCGCCCTGGGAAACCGCGCGATCGACGATCAGGGTTTCGGCGCGCTTCAGCTCCTGCTGGGCAAGCGCGACGCGGGCCTCGGCGCGGGTCGTGTCCGCCGCCGCAGCCGCTGCCGCGGCCTTGTATTCGCGGTTGTCGATCGAAAAGAGGAGCTGGCCCTTCTCGACCATCCCACCTTCCTTGTAGTGCACGCCTCGGAGGTGGCCCGCGACGCGCGGACGGATTTCGGCGGATTCAATCGCCTCGACGTGGCCGCTGTACTCGTCCCATGCCGTGACGGATTTCTTGACGACTGCCGCGATGCTGACGTCTGGCGGAGGAGGCTGCTGTTGCCCGTTGCCGTCACAGGCGGCGAGCAGGACCAGGATCGCGGTGGCTGTGATTCGACGCATGACTCAGGCTTCCTTCGCGACTTTCTTCGGGGCTTGCCCGGCGCCCCACTGGCGCGCGAGTTCTTCCATCAGGGCGACCAGGCGCGCGCGCGCGGGTGCTGGCATCGAATACATCTGAAACAGTTCCTGCCACATCAGCCCCTCGGCCGCGAGGTGCACCAGGTGTAGGCGGAGGTCGCGTTCCGTCCATTTCTTGCGGCCGAGCCGATCCCGCAGCTCCTGCCGGCAGGGATCCATCAGGGAGGGATCGAGGGTCGCCGCGGAAAGCATGCCGCAGAGGAATCGGCGGTGCGACTCGTCCTGGGCGGTCAGCGTGCGGATGAATCCGAGCAGGCGCGCGGTCTCCGGGTCGCAGTCGCCGGGCGTCAGCGCCGCCTCGGCATCGTCCCACTGGCGAAAATCGGCCTCCAGCAGGCTTCGCAGGAGGTCTTCCTTGGTGGGGTAGTGGTAGGTGATTCCGCCGCGCGTGATGCCGCTTTCCTTGACGAGCTCGTCGAAGGTCAGCGCGCCCGCGCCGTCGCGCTCGACGATCTGGCGGGCGGCGGCGAGGATCCTTTCGGGCGCGAGCGGTGGACGTCCCATTTTTTAACTATACAGAACGTTCTGTATAGCGCGCAACACGAAAAACCGGCAAACCGGCTTAGAGCCAGCCTCGGCGGCGGAAATAGCTGTAAGGCAGAACTGCGGAAATCAGGATGAAGAACAGCGCCAGCGGATAGCCGTATGGCCAGTCGAGTTCCGGCATGAAATGAAAATTCATGCCGTAAATGCTCGCGATGAGGGTCGGCGGCAGGAACACGGCCGCCGCCACCGAAAAGATCTTGATGATGTTGTTCTGCTCGATGTTGATCAGGCCGAGCGTCGCCTGGAGCATGAAGCTCGACTTGTTCGCGAGAAACGACGCGTGATCCGAGAGCGCCAGCACGTCGCGCGACATGCTGCGATAGCGCGGCAGGAGCTCCTTCGGAATCTGGATCCCCTGCGACTGCTGGATGAACGTCAGCTGGCGGCCAAGCGTCACCAGGCTTTCACGTGCCTTGGAGGTGAGGTCGCCGTCGCGGCCGATCCGCTCCATGACTCCGCGCAGGTCGCGCGCGCGGGCGGCGCCTTTCGCGGCGGGCGCTGCGAACACGCCCGCCGACAGGTCGTCGAGGCCGATTCCGACCCGCTCGAGCACGTCGGCCGTTCGCTCGATGATCGCCTCGAGGAGGCCCGCAAGGATTCCAGGGGCATTGGTCGCCGCGGAGGGGTGCCTCTCCGAATAGGCTACGAAGCGACGGAATGGCAAGGGATCCACATAGCGGTTCGTGATCAGCCGGTTGCGTGACAGGATGAAAGTGATCGCGGCCGATTCCGGGCGGTCCGTATCGATCTTGGTCACGACGGTTGCCGTCATGTACAGCGAGCCGTTCTCTTCATAGAGCCGGCTCGAGGTTTCGATTTCGCGCATCTCCTCGCGCGACGGCACGTCGATGGCGAGCAGGCGTTCGACGGCGCGCTCCTCGGCCAGCGTCGGTTCGAGGAGATCGACCCACACGCACTTTTCAGGGATGTCCGCGGGCGGCGGATCGAGGCGATCCAGTCCCTGGCTGCCGGGTACGAAACAGTTCAGCACGCGGGCGGCCGGTCAGGTCAGCTGGCGTCGCGCTCACGCGCCGCGAGATCGCTGACGAGCTGGAAGAGCTGGTCGAGGCCTCCCGCCATTTCGGCGTCGGTCAGATATTTGCCATGAACGACCATCATCGGCGTGTGATCGAGACGGTAGCGGCGCGACAGGTTCTCGGCCTGCCGCAGCTTGTTTTCAGCCGAAAACGTGCGGTAATGCTTCGCGAAGTCCTCTGCGGAAACGCCGTTGGCGGCCAGGAACTCGCGCGCCGCCTTCTCGGTCGCGGCGCGGTCGACGCGGCCGCCCCGAATGACCGTCAGCGGGCGGTTCTTCGCGTGGATTTCCCGATAGACCTCGGAGTGCAGCTTGTCGAGCAGGCCGAGCGACTCGATCGTGTAAAAGAGCCGGGCGTCCTCGCGAGTCACCTCGTTCCAGATGACCGGCACGCGCTTCAACTTGATCCAGTCCGGATTGGCCCGGTTCCAGGCCTCGAGGCGCGGTTCGAGCGCATAGCAGTGGCCGCAGCCATACCAGAATCCCTCGACGACCTCGACGCTACCCGGCGGCGTGCTGACCGGCTGGGCCACCGGATACGCGATGAAATTCTCCCCTTCCTTCCAGCGTGCCAGGTCGCCCGATGGCGGCGCCGGTGTCGTCGCCGCGACTGCGGCGGCGATCGGGCTCGTCGAACTGATCGCCTCTTCGACGGTTTCGCCGTCGCTGCTCCGGGCTTCCGGCTCCACGGCCTTCGGTGGCGGCGGCGCCTCGGCAACCGCGGCGGCCGGCGCTTCGGCCTCGGCTTGCCCGGTCGTGGCGGGCGGCGTTTCCTTGCCGCATGCCGCGCAGGCAAGCACGGCCGCAAGTGCGCAGTAAATGATTCTGGTCATCGGTCCGTTCTCCGCTAGGGGGCCCGTCAGCGAAGGCCCTGCGTATACGATGCGAGTGCGCGCATTTCTTCGTCCGTCAGCTTTCCGGCAATGGTCTGCATGATGTCGTTGCCCGCGGTCGCGCGCCTGCGGTCCGCGAATGCCAGAAGCTGGTTGTAGGCGTAGACCGCATGCTGTGCGCGAAGTGCCGGGTAGCTTGCCGGAGCGTTGCCCTTGCCCTGCGGGCCGTGGCAGGCGATGCAAGCCGGTATGCTCCTCGCCGAATCGCCACCCCGATAGAGTTTCTCGCCGCTCTTCCAGTTCGAGGGATCGGCTTCGAGTCCCGCCGGGGTCTGCTGGGCAAAGTGCGCGCCGAGGTCCTGCATGTCTGCCTCGGACAGCGCGACCGCCATCGGGGTCATCAAGGGATTGACGCGCACTCCCTGCCTGAACTGCTTGAGTTGCCCGACGATGTAGGACTCGTGCTGCCCCGCCAGGCTCGGCCATTCGGGATTCACGCTCGAGCCGGTCATTCCATGGCAGGCACCGCAAACGGCGGCCTTCTGCGCGCCCAGGGCGGCGTCGCCCGCGGACGCCGTGCCCACGGCAACGGAACAGGCGAGCACACATCCGATCCACGCGATCTTCATGCCAGAATTATATATGTCCCGTTATTCCAAGGCCCGATTCCTGAAAAGCGCCGCGTCGACGGACGCTTTTGGCGACGATTCGGGCGCGGAAGTCGCGTTCGCCGGTCGCTCGAACAGCGGCAAATCGAGCGCACTCAATGCGATCGTCCGCCGCAAGGACCTCGCCCGCACGAGCCGCACGCCGGGGCGCACGCAATTCGTCAATCTGTTCGAGCTCGAGCCGGGCCGCCGGCTGGCGGACCTGCCCGGCTATGGCCATGCGAACGTGCCGGCGGCCGTGCGCGCCGCCTGGGGCCGGTTGATCGAAACGTATTTCATGGAGCGCGAGTCCCTGGCGGGGCTCTTCATCATCGTCGATTCCCGGCGCGGGTTCGGCGCAAGCGACCAGGTGATGCTCGACTACGCTTCGGCACGGGGCCTGCCGGCTCACGTCCTTCTGAGCAAGTCCGACAAGCTCGGCCGCAACGACGCTCGCCGGACGCTGGAAGAGGTTCGGCGCGCGCTCGGCGAGCGGGCGGGCGTCCAGCTTTTCTCGGCCAAGTCCGGGGAAGGGGTCGAGACGGCGCAGGGGGCGCTGGACGCGCTGCTGGCACGAAAGAAATAAACAAAAATGCCCGGCGATCCGCGAGGACCGCCGGGCGGATACCCGGCTTGGGGATGCAATCCGGGCGACCCGCTCAGGGAGGGAAGCGGGGAGCGTCTCACGGCGCTCGAAAACTTAGATGGGGATGATTAAGACAAGTTCCAGCGTGGCGGGCCTGGAATTTACGGCTTTGATTTCGATGGTATTTTAGTGCGCGTCGTCCCAATTAGCGCCGGTTCCGGTGTCCACCTTGAGCGCGACGGCAAGTTCGGCGGCGCCCGACATGAGCTCGACGACCTTGGCCCGCACCTCATCGATTGCCGGCTTTGCCACTTCGAGCACCAGCTCGTCGTGCACCTGCATGACGAGATGCGCGGAGACCTGCGACTCGCGAAGCCAGCCATGCACCCGGATCATGGCGCGCTTGATGATGTCGGCGGCCGTGCCCTGCATCGGCGCGTTGATGGCGCTCCGCTCCGCGTACTGCTGCAGATTGCGGTCGCGTGAGCGGATGTCCGGCAGGTACAGGCGCCGGCCAAAGACGGTTTCCACGTAACCCTGGGAGCGGGCGTTTGCGCGCGTCCGGTCCATGTATTCGCGGACCCCGGGGTAGCGGCCGAAGTAGCGTCCGACGTATTCCTGTGCGGCGTGCCGTTCGATGCCGAGCTGGCGCGCGAGTCCGAAGGCCGACATGCCGTAGATGAGTCCGAAATTGATCGCCTTCGCGGCCCGGCGCTGGTCGTTGGTCACCTTGTCCGGTGCGACGTCGAAGACCTCTGCGGCCGTCGCGCGATGGATGTCGCCTTCCTCGGCAAAGGCACGGCGAAGGCTCTCGTCGCCCGAGAGGTGCGCCATGATGCGGAGCTCGATCTGCGAGTAATCGGCCGCGAGGAGCACATGGCCCTTCGGCGCGACGAAAGCCTGGCGAATGCGGCGCCCTTCCGCGGTGCGGATCGGGATGTTCTGGAGGTTCGGGTCGCTCGACGACAGCCTGCCCGTGACCGCAACCGCCTGGTGATACGAGGTGTGCACGCGGCCGGTCTGCGGGTCGATCTGCTCGGGCAGCTTTTCGGTATAGGTCGAGCGCAGCTTCGCGAGTCCGCGGTACTCGAGGATGATTCGCGGCAACTGGTATTTCTCGGCGAGTTCCTCGAGCACTTCCTCGGCCGTCGACGGCTGCCCCGTGCGCGTTTTCTGCCGGACCGGCAGGCCCTGCTTTGTGAACAGGATTTCCTGGAGCTGCTTCGGCGAATCGAGATTGAAGGGCTGCCCGGCCGAACCGTGCGCATCGGTTTCGAGCTCGGCGAGGCGCTTCGCGATTTCGCCGCTCTGGCGCTTGAGGAGCTCGCGGTCGATCAGGACGCCGCGGTGTTCCATCTCGAGCAGGACCGGCACGAGCGGCTGCTCGATCGATTCGTAGACCTCGAGCAGGGCCGGCACCCTTTCCAGTGCCGCGTGCAGGACGCGGTGCAACTGCAGCGTCACGTCTGCGTCCTCTGCAGCGTAGGTTGAAGCCTGCTCGATCGCGACCTGGTTGAAGGGAATCTGTTTCGCGCCCCTGCCGGCGACGTCCTCGTACTTGATCGTCTCGACGTCGAGATAGAGTTTCGCGCAGGAATCCATGTCGTGCCGGGTCGCCGTGGAGTTCAGCACGTAGGATTCCAGCATCGAGTCGAAGCGCATGCCCGCGAGCGCGATGCCGGAACAGGCGAGCACGTGCGCGTCGTACTTGAGATGGTGACCGACCTTCGGCCGTTTCGGATCCTGCAGGAGCGGCTTGAGCCGCGCAAGCGTCGTTTTCCTGTCCAGCTGGTCCGGCGCGCCCGGATAGTCGTGGGAGAGCGGCAGATAAGCCGCATGCCCCGGCTCGATGCAGAAAGACAGACCGACGATTTCGGCCTGCATGTAGTCGAGGCTGGTCGTCTCGGTGTCGAACGCGAAGAGCGGCGCTTTCGTGAGCGCGTTCAGCCATGTGTCGAGCTGCTTCGTGGTTGTGATCGTCTCATATTCGCGCGGCGGCACTGGCGCGGACGCTGGCGGCCGGGACTCCGGCTCGCTCGCGCCGCCGGAAATTACGCGCTCGCTCGCCGGGTCCCGGCCACCAGCGCCTTGCGCCGGAACTACGGTCAATTGGCGCAGCAGCGAGTTCATTTCGAGACGGCGGTACAACGCCCCTAGAACGTCGACGTCCGGGGGCTTGCGCGTCATGTCTTTCGGAGCGAGCGGGAGCTCGACATCGCGGCGAATCGTCGCGAGCTTGCGCGACAATTCGAGGGTTTCGAGATTTTCGCGCAGGCTCTCGCCGACTTTGCCCGCGATGGCGTTTGCATTTGCGCGGATTCCATCGACGCTGCCGTATTCGTTCAGCCATTTCGCGGCGGTCTTGGGGCCCACCTTCGGCACGCCCGGAATGTTGTCCGAACTGTCGCCGACGAGCGCAAGGTAGTCGACGATCTGCTCGGGCAGCACGTCGAACTTTGCCTTGACGCCGGCGCGGTCGAGCTTCGTGTCGAACATCGTGTTGACGCAGGTGATGCGGTCGTTGACGAGTTGCGCCATGTCCTTGTCGCCGGTGGAAATGACGACCTCGAGCCCCTCGGCGGACGCGCGCTCGGCGAGCGTACCGATGACGTCGTCGGCCTCGACACCTTCGATCCGGAGCAGCGGCAAACCGAGGGCGGGAATCGCCTCGATGAGCGGCGCGATCTGCGAGCGCAGGTCGTCCGGCATCGGCGGCCGGTGCGCCTTGTACGCCTCGAACAGCTCGTCGCGAAAAGTCCTGCCTGGCGCATCGAGTACGACGGCGATGAGCTCCGGGCTCTCCTCCTTGAGGAGCTTGTTCAGCATGTTGAGGACGCCGAGCACGGCGCCGGTCGGAACGCCCGTCGAAGTGGTGAGCGGTGGCAGCGCGAAAAACGCGCGGTAGAGATAGGACGAGCCGTCCACCAGCCAGAGCTTGCCCGTCTTGCCCATGGGGATCAGCCACCCGGCGGCTGGGTGCCTTTCTTTTCCTTTTCCTCGTCCTCCGGCGCGGGCATCCCGGGCGCGCGG
>DASWIQ010000089.1:0-3402 GCA_036397615.1 Steroidobacteraceae bacterium | reverse complement strand
TGCGTCAACTCGCCGCCGCCTGCCCGGGCCACGGTCGCGCAGAGGCCTTTCCGATCCTCAATGCGCTGCAACAGGACGAATCGTGATGAGCGTCCGTGGCCTCGGCATGGTCGATCCCGTTTGCGGCATGACGGTGGCCGCCGACTCGCCGTACGAGGCGTCACATGCCGGGCGTGACCATCGCTTCTGCTCGGCGGGTTGCCGTGCAAAATTCATTGCGGAACCCGCGCGTTACCTGAAGTCGCAGCCAACCCCGGCGGAGCAGCCCACTTCGGGCACACAGTACACCTGCCCGATGCACCCGGAGATCGTTCGCGACGCTCCGGGCCATTGCCCGATCTGCGGCATGGCGCTCGAGCCGTTGATGCCGGCGGCCGGCGACGATGACGAGATTCCGGAGCTCCGCGATTTCACGCGTCGCTTCTGGTGGACACTCCCGTTCACGCTCGTCGTGCTGGCCCTCGCGATGCTCGGCCACCGCACGGGTTTCCTGACGCCCGACCAGCGCAGTTGGCTCGAGCTCGTGCTCTCGGCGCCAGTCATTCTCTGGGCCGCCTGGCCTTTCTTCGTGCGCTGGGCGCAATCCATCGCCACGCGCAATCCCAACATGTGGACGCTGATCGGAACGGGCGTCGGAGCGGCATTTCTCTACAGCGTGGCGGCGACGGTTGTGCCGGACTGGTTTCCCGAATCATTCCGCGAGCATGGCCGCGTCGGCGTCTACTTCGAGGCCGCAGCCGTGATCGTGTCGCTGACGTTGCTCGGACAGGTCCTCGAGCTGCGCGCCCGCTCGTCCACTTCCGCTGCAATCAAGGCATTGCTGCGTCTCGCGCCGCCGACCGCCCGGCGCCTGCGGGCCGATGGCAGCGACGAGGAAGTCCCGCTCGACCAGGTGCACGAAGGCGACCGGTTGCGCGTGCGTCCGGGCGACAAGGTGCCCGTGGACGGCGAGGTGACCGGGGGCCACTCGAGCGTCGACGAGTCGCTGCTGACCGGCGAGTCGCTGCCGGTGAGCAAGAATCCGGGCGACCGGCTGATCGGCGGTACGCAGAACGCGAATGGCAGCCTGGTCATGCGGGCGGATCGCGTCGGCAGCGAGACGATGCTCGCGCAGATCGTCGAGCTCGTGGCCAAGGCGCAGCGCTCGCGTGCGCCTATGCAGCGGCTCGCGGATCGCGTGTCTTTCTGGTTCGTGCTGGCGGTGCTGGCCGTGGCGGCCGCAACCTTTTTCGTGTGGGGCGCGTTCGGGCCGGAGCCGTCCTGGACTTACGCGGTGCTCAACGCGGTTGCGGTGCTCATCATCGCCTGCCCCTGCGCGCTCGGGCTTGCGACGCCGATGTCGGTGATGGTCGCAATGGGCCGCGCCGCGCAGTCGGGCATTCTGTTCCGGGACGCGGAGGCGATCGAGAAGTTGCGAACCGTGGACACTCTGATCGTGGACAAGACAGGCACGTTGACCGAGGGGCGCCCGGCTTACCGTGCCGCGGTCGCGGCCCCGCCTTTCGACGAGGCGGGACTGCTTCGCCTCGCCGCGAGCCTGGATGCCGGCAGCGAGCATCCGCTCGCGCAGGCGATCGTTGCCGAGGCGCGCCGCCGCGGGCTCGCACTCGCAACGCCGGAATCGTTCGAGTCGGGCACCGGTCTCGGCGTTCGCGGCCGAGTCGAGCGGCAGCAGCTTGCGCTCGGTAGCGCCGCGCTGATGCGCGACATCGGCGTTTCGATGGAGCCCCTCGACGCGGAGGCCGCGCGCCTGCGCGGCGAGGGAGCGAGCGTCATGTTCCTCGCCGCGGACGGCGCGATCGCGGGCCTCATCGCGGTCGCAGACCCGGTCAAGACGACTACGCCGGAGGCGCTAGCCATCCTGCGCCGCTCCGGGCTTTCGATCATCATGGCGACAGGCGATGCCGTCGCCACCGCGCGTTCCGTCGCCGCCGCGACCGGCATCACCGAAGTGCATGGCGAGACGCGGCCGGCCGACAAGGCGGCGCTGATCGGAAAGCTGCGAGCGGAGGGTCGAAAGGTCGCGATGGCCGGGGACGGCATCAACGACGCGCCAGCACTTGCGGCCGCGGACGTCGGCATCGCGATGGGGACCGGTACGGATGTCGCGATCTCGAGCTCCCAGGTGACGCTGGTCAAGGGCGACCTGCGTGGCATCGCGCGGGCGCGCGAGATCTCGGGGGCGACGGTCCGCAACATGTGGCAGAACCTGGGGTTCGCGCTCGCCTACAACGCGCTCGGCGTGCCTATCGCGGCCGGGGTCCTGTGGCCATGGACTGGGCTCCTGCTGTCGCCGATGATTGCCGCGCTCGCCATGAGCCTGTCGTCCGTCTCCGTCGTGGGCAATGCGCTCCGGCTGCGGAACGGCTGATCGGAGTAACCGGCATGCGAATCGCCAAACCCGTCTTCCTGGCCGTGGCCGTACTGCTTCTTGCGGCATGCGGCGAACCCGCGCCCGAGGGCGCAACCGTCATTGACGCGGCCCGCCTCTACACCGCGCCCGACCGACCGCCGGTCAACGATGCCGCGGTCCTCGTGGTGGACGGGCGGATCGCCGCGACCGGCCCGACTGCGGAGATCGCTGCGCGAGGCGCAGCCAGGTTTGCGGGATGCGACGGCGGGACCGTGGTCGCCGGTTTCCAGAACAGCCACGTGCATTTCACCGAGCCGAAATTCGCCGACGCCGCTTCGAAGCCAGCGGAGGAGTTGACCGCGGCGCTCGACGACATGCTGAACCGCTTCGGTTTCACGACGGTCGTCGACACGGGTTCAGACCTCGAGAACACGATGGCGCTCCGCGCCCGTGTCGATGCCGGCGAGGTCGCGGGTCCGCGAATCCTGACCGCGGGTTTGCCGCTTTACCCGAAGGATGGCATTCCCATCTATTTGCGCGATCTGCCGCCGGATTTCCTGGCGAAGTTGCCGCAACCGGCGACCGTCGAGGAGGCGCTCGCGAGCGTGGAGGCGAATCTCGACGGCGGCGCGGACGCGACCAAGCTTTTCCTGATGACGCCACAGGGAGGAGGCCGGTACGCCTTCATGCAACCGGACATCGCGCTTGCGGTCGCCGACGAGACCCACCGCCGCGGCCTGCCCGTGCTCGCGCATCCGACCGACATCGAGGGGATCAATCTCGCGATCGAAGCGGGCGTCGATGTGCTGGTGCACACGACGATCGGCGAAGGCAAGACGATCTGGGAACCGGCGCTGGTTGATCAGCTGATTTCGCAGAACATGGCGGTCGTTCCGACGCTCCAATTGTGGCCCTACGAATTGAAGCGCGCGAAGCTCGAGCTGCGGATCGTCGATCATGCGACCGGCGACGCGGTGGAGCAGCTTCGCGTGTTCGCGAAGGCCGGCGGCCAGGTGCTCTTCGGCACCGACGTTGGCTACATGAGCGAT
>DASWIQ010000088.1:0-16634 GCA_036397615.1 Steroidobacteraceae bacterium | reverse complement strand
ATTGGAAATGGCTGATACATGATCGTGTTGTCGAGCTTTCTGGCACGCGGTCCTACGCGTTGCCAGATCTCTTCAGTGATGAAGGGCATCAATGGATGCAGGAGTCGCAACAGCGTTTCAAGAGTTTCAATCAGGGTTCGTTGCGTGCCGCGGCGTTCCTCTTCTGCTGTGTCCTTCGGCTGCAAGACTGTCTTGCTTAGCTCTAAATACCAATCGCAAAACTCATACCAGGTGAATTCGTAAACTGCCTGGGCAGCCAAGTCGAATCGGTACTGCGCAAAGCCATCGCGGACCTTGCCGATAGCAACCTGAAGTCGAGATTGAATCCAATGATCATATCGTGAGAATTTGATCGGTCCAGATTCCCGCGAGTCCTCCACTACCATCAAGACATAGCGCGCTGCATTCCAAAGCTTGTTGCAGAAACTCCGGTACCCTTCGACACGGCCGAGATCGAAGCGCAGGTCGCGTGAGAGGGTCGCAAGCGAAGCGAAAGTGAACCGGAGCGCATCAGTGCCGTGCGCGGCGATGCCTTCCGGAAACTGCCTGCGCGTCGCGCGCTCGATCGCGGGAGCGAGCTGCGGCTGCATCAGCCCGGTCGTGCGCTTGGTCACGAGCGCCTCGAGCGCGATGCCGTCGACGATATCGAGCGGGTCGATGACGTTGCCTTTCGACTTGGACATCTTCTGGCCGTCCTGATCGCGGATCAGGCCGTGGACATAGACCTCGCGGAACGGCGCTTCGCCGGTGAAATGAAGTCCCATCATGATCATCCGCGCGACCCAGAAGAATATGATGTCGAATCCGGTCACCAGCACGCTCGTCGGGTAGAACGTCCTGAGTTCCTTCGTTTCGCCGGGCCAGCCGAGCGTCGAGAATGGCCACAGCGCCGACGAGAACCAGGTGTCGAGCACGTCCTCGTCCTGCCGCAGCGCGACGGAGGCGGCGATGGCGTTCTGAATGCGGACCTCATCTTCGCTCCGGCCCACGTAAATGGCGCCATCCGGCGCGTACCAGGCGGGGATGCGATGCCCCCACCAGAGCTGCCTGCTGATGCACCAGTCCTTGATGTTGCGCATCCACTCGAAGTACGTCCTGTCCCAGTTCTCGGGCACGAAGCGGATGCGGCCGTCCTCGACCGCGCGGATCGCCGAATCCGCGAGCGGCGCGATGCGCACGTACCATTGGTCGGTCAGCCAGGGCTCGACGATCGCGCCGCTGCGATCGCCCCGCGGTATCGTCAGTCGGTGCGGCTCAATTTTTTCAAGAAGACCCGCGGCCTCGAGATCGGCGACGATGCGCTTGCGCGCCTCGAAACGGTCGAGCCCGCGATACGGCGCAGGCGCCTCATCGTTGATCCTGGCGTCGGACGTGAGGATGTTGATGAGCGGAAGCCCGAGCCGCAGGCCGACCTCGTAGTCGTTGAAATCGTGCGCGGGCGTCAGCTTGACGCAGCCCGTGCCGAAAGCCGGGTCCGCGAAATCGTCCGCGATCAGCGGAATCTCGCGGCCCGTGAGCGGGAGCGCGAGTGACTTGCCGGCGTGACCGCGGTATCTCTCGTCATCCGGATGGAAGGCGACGGCCACGTCGGCGAGCATCGTCTCGGGCCGCGTCGTCGCGACCGTCACATGGCCTTTCCCGTCCGCGAACGGATAGCGGATATGCCACAGGCTCCCGGTCTCCTCTTCGGACCGGACTTCGAGATCGGATACCGCGGTCTTCAGCACCGGATCCCAGTTGACGAGCCGCTTGCCGCGGTAAATGAGCCCGTCGGCATGCAGCCGGACGAAGGCTTCCTGCACCGCCTGCGACATCCCGTGATCCATCGTGAACCGGTCGCGCGTCCAGTCGACCGAGGCGCCGAGACGTCGCATCTGACGCGCGATCGTGCCGCCGGACTCCTCCTTCCAGCGCCAGACGCGCTCGTTGAATTGCTCGCGGCCGAGTTCGTGGCGGGTCCGGCCTTCGGCGTTCAGTTGCCTCTCGACCACCATCTGTGTCGCAATGCCGGCGTGATCCGTGCCCGGTTGCCACAACGTGCGATCGCCGGCCATGCGATGAAAGCGCGTCAGGGCATCCATGATCGTGTCCTGGAATGCGTGTCCCATGTGCAGCGTCCCCGTGACGTTTGGCGGCGGGATGACGATGCAGAACGGCGGCCCGTCGCCCGCAGGCGCGAACAGGCCGTTTTCCTCCCAGTGCCGGTAGATGCGCTCTTCGATGTCGCGCGGGGAGTAGGTCTTGTCCATGCGGCCGGGCGCGGCCTCAGTCTTCGCCGGGGGCCAGCTGCTCGCGGAGCGCCGCCGCCACGAGCTCGGGCAGCGCGGAGCGAAGGCGGTCGATCACGCGCTCGAACATGACGGCTTCGATCTCGCGCGCGGCGGAGTGCAGAAGCTCGTCCGTCAGGTTCAGGGTCCGGCTGACCAGCAGGGCCTGGAGCGCGGCGACGTCGTCTTCCGTCAGCAGCCCCGACGCGAACGGCGTTTCGGATTCCGGCAGGCGCTCGGGTTTCGGGTAACTTCCCGTGGCGTGCAGTTCGACGACGTCGGTCAGGATCGGCAGTTCGCGCGCGGAATCACGGCTCATGACTCGCTCCTCATCTCGTGCGTCGCAGGCTCGATCCCGCGCTCTCGGTAGTACCGGAAGCGATCGCGGCCGCGTTGCCTCCGCCCCGCGTCGGCATCCACGACCTCTGCAATACGCGCATACCCTTCGAAGCCCGCAGGCACTTCGGCCGCCAGGTTGACGACCAGGCCGCCGTCAGACGCATCGGGTTCCGTCGTATCCGCCAATACGACCGGGGGCAGGGCGGGAGCAGGCACCGAATCCGCATCGCCCGCGCGCCGGTGCGGGACGAAGCTGCGGTCGGAAAATGTCCAGAGCAGCTGGTCGAATGTCCCGAGTTCGCCGCCGGGGTCGAACTGCACGCGCACCCGATTGCGCTTCAGCCAGGCCTTTTCGACCAGCCGGCAGGCGAAGCGCAGGCGAGCGCCTGCGTCGTTACCGGCCAGCACGTAAAAATCCACGCGTGGCGCGGACACCGGCTCAGGCCCCGTGCAGCAGCCAGTCGACGAGCAGCGGCACCGGCCGGCCGGTGCTGCCCTTGTGGCTGCCGGTCAGGTAGGCGCTGCCGGCAATGTCGAGATGCGCCCATCGCAGTCCGTCGGCGAACCGCCAGAGGAAGCAGGCTGCGGTGATGGCGCCCGCCTCGCGGCCGGCGACATTCGCCATGTCGGCAAAATTGCTCTTCAGGAGATCGGCATATTCCTCCGCGACCGGCATCCGCCAGGCGCGGTCGTCGGCGCGCTCGCCGGCGGCGGCCATGGCCTCGGCGAGCTTTGCATCGGGCGAGAAGAGGCCGGAATAGTGGGCGCCGAGCGCAATGACGCAGGCGCCGGTCAGCGTCGCGATATCGACGACGGCCCGCGGCTTGAAGCGGCGCGCGAAAGTGATGCCGTCGCACAGGATCAGGCGCCCCTCCGCGTCGGTGTTCAGCACCTCGATCGTCTTGCCCGACATCGAGGTGACGATGTCGCCCGGTTTGGTCGCGCGTCCGCTCGGCATGTTCTCGCAGGTCGGGATGATCCCGACCACGTTGACCGGGGCGCCGATCGTCGCCAGCGCCTTGATCGTCCCGAAAACGCTCGCGGCGCCGGTCATGTCGAATTTCATTTCGTCCATGCCGGGCGGCTGCTTGAGCGAGATGCCGCCGGTGTCGAACGTGATTCCCTTGCCGACCAGCGCGACCGGCGCTTCGCCTTTCTTGCCGCCCTGGTACTCGAATACGATCAGCCGCGGCGGCTCGTCCGAGCCGCGCGTCACCGAGAGGAATGAGCCCATCTTCAGGCGCCGGATCTCGCGCACATCGAGCACGCGCGCGCGGACGCTCCGGTGCTCGCTCGCAAGATTCTTCGCGGCGCCGGCGAGGTAGCCCGGCGTGCAGACATTCGCCGGAAGGTTGGCGAGGTCGCGGGTGAGCGCGCTGCCTGCCGCAATGCCGCGGCCGTCCTGGATGCCGCGGCGCGCCTCCGCGAGATCCGCGTCCGGCACCGCGATTCCGAAGCGCGCGAGCTTCGGGCGCGGCGGTTTCTTCGCGGTCTTGAGATCGGGAATGCGGTAAAGCGCCGAGGACACGCTTTCGACCGCGTGCCGCGCGGCGTAATACGGCTCGAGTTTC
Source organism: Steroidobacteraceae bacterium (assembly GCA_036397615.1). GTDB lineage: Bacteria > Pseudomonadota > Gammaproteobacteria > Steroidobacterales > Steroidobacteraceae > SCUD01. The sequence goes on along the minus strand of DASWIQ010000088.1, from coordinate 12,457 downwards.
GGAACCGGCTCGCTCGCCAGGTACGACACGGCGTTCGCCGCGCCGGTCTTCGCGAGCCACTGTGTCGCGGCGAAGATAGCCCGGCGGTAGGCCTTCCGACCGTAGCCGCCGCGCGGTCCGAGGCCCACCAGCAGGACGCGTTCGGCGGGTCCGCGGCGCGGCGCGACGATCGGGAGCGTCTCGCCGCTCTTGCCCGAGAAGTCGCCGCGACGCAGCAATCGCGAAATGGCGCCGCCGCTCGCGCGGTCGAGTTCCTTCGCGGACGCGGTCATGCCCGAGCTCTCGTGAATGCCCACGATCGCGCAAGCCGTTCTCTGGCCCGTCGCGCCAGCCTTGGTCGCCTGAAACTGCATGATCCTCGATCCCCCGAATGCTGTGCCCGCGGGCGGCTTCGCCCGTTGAGTGCGCTGCCGCGCTGGTTTACCGTGTCCGCGTCAGTTTAATCGAAAAGGGCGGATCCGCGTCCCCGGAACCGCGCAATATCGGCCTTGTTTGCCACCATCGACCGTTACGTCCTGCGTGAAGTCGCGATGTCGCTCGCGGGCGTGACCGTCGTGCTGCTGGCGATCCTCGTGAGCTACCAGCTGGCCCGCATCCTGGGCGTCGCCGCGGAACGCGGATTGCCGCAGGACATCGTGCTGGCCCTGATCGGGCTCACGACGCTCGAGAATCTCATGGTGCTCGTGCCGATCAGCATGCTGCTCGCCGCGATGCTGGCGCTCGGCCGGCTCTATCACGAGAGCGAAATGGCTGCCGTTCGCGCCTGCGGCATCGGGCCCGAGCGGCTTTACCTGCCGGTCTATGCACTCGCCCTGCCGGTCGCGATCGGACTCGCGTGGCTCACGTTCGTGGTCGGTCCCGAGGCGCGAAACGACGCCGAGGCGCTGCGCGGACGCGGCATGCGCGATGCGCAGTTCGGACAGCTCGAACCCGGCGCCTTCCGGACCTATGCAGACGGAAAGGCCGTTTTCTACGCGGAGCAGAGCGGTGCCGACGGCCGGCTCATCAACGTCTTCATGCAGCACCACGCGGGTGACCGGATCGAGGTCGCGACCGCCGCCTGGGCGGAGCAGCGGGTGCTGCAAGGGGGCCGCACCCAGATCGTCGTGCTGCACGATGGGGAGCGCATCGAGGGTGTCCCGGGGCAGGCGAATTTCCGGCGCATACGCTTCGCCGAGCACGGCATTCCGGTGGTGGTGCCGGAGGCGGGCTCCGGACGCACGGTTCCCGAGCGCAAGGCCAGCCGCGAGTTGTTCGGCTCCACGGCGCTCGTCGATATTGCGGAACTCCAGCGCCGGATTTCGGTGCCGGTCATGGTGCTCGTGCTCGCATTCATCGCGGTGCCACTCGCCGCGCTCCGGCCGCGCGAAGGTCGCTACGCCCGAGTGGCAGTCGCGATCCTGCTGTATTTCATTTACGCAAATCTCGTATCCGCCGCCCAGGTCTGGATCGAAAAGGGACGCCTGCCGCCCGAGGCCGGCACCTGGTGGGTCCACGCCCTTTTTCTGGCCGGCGGACTCGTGCTGCTGCACCGGCAGAGCCCGATTTCCGGCTGGCGACGGCAGGCCGGAGCGGCGGCATGACGATTCTCGACCGGTATTTCGCGCGCACGGTGCTCGTGCACACACTCATGGTCATGGCCGTGCTGCTCGCGCTGATGACGCTCGTGACCTTCATCGGACAGCAGGACGACATCGGCCAGGGCAGCTTCGACGTGTCCGGCGCATTTCTCGTGACGCTGCTCGAGTTGCCGCAGCAGGCCTATCAACTGCTGCCGATCGGCGCACTCATCGGGGCGATCACCGGGCTCGGCGGACTCGCGCGCGACAGCGAGTTGACGGTCGTGCGCGCGGCCGGCGTGTCGGTCGGACGGATCGCCCTGTCCGCCGCGCTCGCGGGACTCGTCGTGGCCGGGTTGCTGTGGGTCATCGGCGAGTACTTTGCGCCGCCGGCGGACCAGTACGCGCGCCAGTACAAGATCTTCAGCCGTTACTCCCAGCTTGAATTCACGGGCAGCCGAAGTTCCTGGGTGCGCGAGGGATCCTGGTTCATCAATGTGCGCCGGCAGGCCGCGGAGAACCTGTTCGGCGGCGTGTTCGTCTACGAGCTCGATGCCGACCGGCGTCTCAGGCTGGTCGGGCGCGCGGAAACGGCGACGCAGGATGGGAACGGGCGCTGGGTGCTGTCCAACTATGCGGAGACGCGCCTGGAAAATGATCGTGTCCAGGCGCACTCGAGCGAGAGGCTAGTCACGGATGCGAAGTTCAACGCGGATTTTCTCGGAGTCGCGGTCACAGAGCCCGCATCGATGCCGCTCGCCGACCTGTACACCTACAAGGAACACTTGAAGGCCAATGACCTCGATTCGGCAGTCTGGGAAATCGCGTTCTGGTCGCGCATCTCGAGACTCGTGGCCGCGGTCGTCGTCTGCGTTTTCGCGGTCCCGTTCGCCTTCGGGCCGCTCCGCTCGGCCGGCGCCGGCGCGCGCACCGTGCTCGGCATCATGGCAGGCGTGCTGTTCGTTCTGCTGACGCAGACGCTCGAAAACAGCGGACAGGTTTACGGCCTCAATCCGCTGCTCGTCGCCTGGGGACCGACGCTTCTGCTGTCAGCCATCGCGGCTGTGGCGATCTGGCGGACGCACTAACCGAGTCGCATCACGCGCATCCGGCCGGCGAGATCCTGCAAGCTTCGCGCCGAGCCGTCGAACGCGATCCACGCGAGATTTCCGATCGCGGGAACCCACAGTAGTCCGCCGACCAGAAACTCCGGCCACCGGTCGTGGCGGAGGAGCAATACGGAACCGGTGACTGCCATCAGCGTGAACGCGGCGCCGGTCGTGAACCGGACCACGGCGTCGCCCCAATTGAAGCGCCGGCCGTCCGCCGCCTGCAGCCGGATTCGCCAGGCCTTCATCCCGAGCGTCTGGCCGCCGCGGGTCCAGCACAACCCGAAATAGCCGAACACGAGCAGGAAGAGCAACGCGTGATAGAGATGAGCGGCAACGCCTTGCGTGGAGGCCAATATCGCCTCGCCGCGCGAGAGCGGCAACAGCGCGAATGTCGCAACGAAAGCGAGCGCGATCGTGAGCAGCAGGTCATAGGACAAGGCCGCGAGGCGGCGAAAGAGTCCGGCGGGGACGCCGATCGTGGATTCCGAATCCATGAGGGCGCGGATTCTAATGCAACGCGGCTTGCAGAGAAGCCGGTCGGAGCCTGTCTAGTGCTTGTCCTGCTGGGCGACGTGCTGTTCGATGGCGTCCTTGCTTCCGCGCAGGATCTGGCGCACCTGCTGGACGCTCGGCCGGCCGGCAATGCGCGCGATGGCTTCCGGCAATTCGTGCCAGTCGCGACCCCAGCTCAGCAGGCGGGCAGCGTCCTTGACGACCGCAGTGACGGTCGTGTCGTTGAACGGTTTCGGCGCCTTTGTCGTGCCTTTCGGCTTGGCGGCGGGGGCACGTGCCGGCTTTCCCGCGGGGGCAGGCTTCAGCACCGTGGATGTCGAGGTCGCGCCCGTCTTCGGCGGGCGCGCCTTTTCGAGCTGGCGCTCGCGCTCGGGCTCCGCGATCGGCACGAAACGCTCGACATGCTGCGAACCGACGAGATTCGTCAGGAACGACATCATCTCGAGTGCTTCGGACAGTGAAGGGTCGGCGGCCGAGAGCCGCGTCTGGACGATGCTCTGGAGATCGGCGAGGCGCTGGCGCGCGAGATCGATGACCCACTTGGTCGGGCGCTGGTGACTGGGCCACGGCTGCACGAGCCAGTACTGGTCCTCGGGGAGGTCCGCGTAACGGGCATGCAGGTCGAGGCTCTTCTGCCACTTCTGCAGCAGTTGCAGAACGCGATCGTCGGCCGGCGTCATGCCAGTCAACATAAATCACGACGACGGCTGTCGCAGCCATTATTGCGGCAGTTCTTGACGCCCGTCACAGTGGCGGGCGGCTCAGCGGCCGTTGCAGTCTTCGAGAACCTGGGGTTCGGCCGCGAGCGCGGCCCCGGCGTCCGGACCGAGCGCGACAAGCCAGGACCCGTACATCGGGTTTGGAAGCATGAACCAGCGAACTCCCCAATGAGCGCTGGCTGCGCAACGCGCCTGCTCGCGGACAAGCGGGGACTGCCGGCGCACCTCCGGCAGGAAATCCGCGAGATCGTCGCCGACATTGAGGACGATGCGATACTGACGCGCGATCTCGAGACGTCGCGCAAGTTTCTCGCTGCCCCAATCCGCGCGCTCGCCCTTGATCATCAGGTCTTCCGCAAGCGTCGGGGTATCGAGTCCGAGCGAACGCAGATTGGCCGCCGTGTCATCCTGCTGCGGACAGGCGGACTCGTTTCCGTCGCGGCGGATGCATTCCCTGTTCGTGATGAAGAAGACACGAACGGGTCGGCCCTGCGGGTCCGTAAGCGCGCGGGCGGCGCGGATGAACTCGACCGCCCCCGGTACGGCGGGCGCGCTTCGGCTCGCAACCCAGGCATCCCAGACGGACTCAAACTCCGCGAAGCAGGTTCCTTCCAGAAGCATCCGCGCCTGGGGCGCGGAGTTGTCGAGCACGGTTTCGTCGATGTCCATGACGACCGCCGGCGGCAACGCGGAGAGGTTCCCCGTCTGCGCGGGCTCCGCCGTCCAGGCGGGATCGGCAAGCCCCGATTCGAGCGAAGCTCGCGCGGCGCGATAGATCGACTCGCTCGCCGCGCGGAACACCGAGGAGGTCCGGATCCAGAGCGTCGCGCGTTCGCCGCCCGCGGCGAACGCGGGCGCGGCGCCACAACGATTCGGCGAGGCTCCGGGTGCCGGCGGCTGCGCCGGTTGCGTCGCGCAGCCGGCGACGCCGAGCGCGATTGCCAACGCAAGCCAGGCGGGTGGCCTGCGGGGAGGAATCATCAGGTCACGACGCGCGTGCCGCCGCTCGCGGTGCGCTCGGCGTAGAGCGAAGAAAGCCGCTCCGTCATCCTGCCGATCCGGCCGTCGCCGACGGTCCGGCCGTCCACGCGCGTGACGCCCGCGAGTTCACCCATGGTCCCGGTGCAGAACGCCTCGTCCACGCGGTAGAGCTCGGCGAGCGACAGGTCGCAAACCTCGTGCGCGATCTTTTGCGCGCGGCAGATATCGAGGATCGTCGCTCGCGTGATGCCCTCGGGGCAGGCCGCGAGCGTCGGCGTGCGCACCGTGCCGTCCTGCACGATGAAGAGGTGAGTCGCATTCGTTTCGGCAATGAAGCCGCGGACATCGAGCATGATCGCGTCGTCCGCGCCGGCGGCGTTGGCCTGGATCTTCGCCAGGATCGAGGACAGCAGGTTGGCGTGATGGATCTTCGGATCGAGGCAGTCGGGCGGCGAGCGGCGCTGGCTGCTCGTGATCAGGTTGAGGCCATTCTTCGAGTAGACCGGGGGCTTGTGCTCGGCCAGCACGATTAGCGTGAGGCCGGCGCGATTGAGCCGCGGATCCATGCCGGAGGTGATCTTGACGCCGCGCGTCAGCGTGAGCCGGATGTGCACGCCGTCCTTCATCCGGTTCGCTTCGAGCGTGCGCCGGATCTCCTTCACGATCGCCTCGTCGGCGGGAATGCCCTCGAAGGCGAGCGCGAGCGCCGACGAACGCAGGCGCGCGAGATGCTCTTCGAGCGCGAAGATTCGCCCGTCGTAGAGGCGAAGTCCCTCCCAGACCGCGTCGCCGCCCTGCACCGCACTGTCGAAGGGGCTCACACCCGCTTCGTCGCGATGCGCGAGCTTGCCGTTGATATTGACGATCAGGTCGCGATTGCGCTCGTCGAACTGTTGCAGCATCGCCGCTCCTCAGGCCCGCAGGCGCAGGGCGTAAAGCTTCTCATACCAGGGCCGGCATTCGTCCAGCAGCCCCTCGAGCGAAGCGGTCAAATCGACGCGTCGCGGCCGGTGGGGTTCGAAGCCGGTGGACGCCTCGACTGCCGCGTACCAGTGCGGCGCCCAGACGCCGTCCGTCGCGCGCGTGCCCGGCGCCCAGGCGAGCATCTCCGGCAAGAACGGGATGTCGAGGGAATCGCACAGTTCCGCCAGCATCGGCCCTGGATTCTTCAGCACGTCGCTCGCGAGCACGACCGGCGGCGCGCGGCCGATCCGATCCGCGACGCGATCGAAGATCTCGCATTGCTGCGGGAGGCCCGTATCCGCAAGGCCCGCGCCAGGATAGGTCCTGACGAGCGAGGCAAGCATCTCGTCCGGCTCGCGGATCAGGAAGGCGTGTGTGAGGGAATCGAGCCATCCGCGATCGATCATCGGCAGCAGGTGATGCGCCATGTGCTTCTGGTACCAGATTGCCCGGCCTTCAGGCACGGGCCCGGTCAGCCATTCGGCGACCTTGCGCCAGTCGGACTCGTGCGCGGCCAGCACGTCGTCGCGGCCCGGATGGGCGACGCCGGTGACTTTCAGGTAGTGCGCGTAGAGCGGCTCATCCGTGACTGAAGTGTCGAGCCGGCTGCCGAATGCACGCATCATTGCGGTCGAAATATTGCGCGGGCCGGACCACATCGCGATGCGGAACGCATTGTCGTCGATAAAAGCCATGAATGCCGATCCTGACCGAAGGGTAATGCTGGATTTCGGGCATATAAGTAATACTTCTCGGCCTTTTTCGGAAGAGCAAAAGTGCCGTGGCAGCTTCCGCACGTCCGCATGACACACGCCGGCGTCGTGATATCGCCGGATGCAGCTGCAAATAGCCAGGCGTAATGGATCTGATTCATCTGCCCTATGTGATTTGCAAGCGCGACCAGGACCTCAAGCAGTGCAGCGAGATCAGCGTGAGATACGTGAGGCCAACGTGACCGGCATCCGCCCGAGTGCATCAGGGTGTCGATTCGACAGCGCGCGTCGACATAGCGGAGCAATTCGGCGACAAATTTCGTGGTGCAGGTGAATATTTAGTCCGCGCCCGCCGAAAACGACCGTGTTTCACGAACTCCTTGGTCCTGGAATCGCATCCCGGCGGACCCGTCAGATAGACTACTCCATGTGTGGTCGCGGATTGGCGCCGCGCCACGGGAAGCCGGAGTCGAGTCATGACGGCGCTCAAAAACGCGTTCCGGAAGACGGAAAGACGCCTGCGCGCCGGCTTTCGCAAGTTGATTGGGCAGGTTCTCACGAGCGGCAGCGTGACCCGCAGCATTGCGCCTGCGCGCCTGGATCCGACGTCCATCCGCCGGGTCTTGGTCGTACGCATGAACAGCCGCCTGGGAAATACGCTGGCCATGACTACGCTGCTCACCGCCCTGCACGATACGATGCCTGGCGCCAGCATCGACGTGCTGACGACCTATGCGGATGCCGTCGATCTCCTACATGGCATACCAGGCCTCGGTAAGGTCATGGTCCTCTCGAACAGGGGCTGGCGGCGACCGGGCGAGTCATTGAAGGTCCTCAGGGCCTACCGCGCGACGCAGTACGACCTTGCGATCGACCCGGTGCCATTTTCGCTGGGTGGGCGCATCGCGCTGCGCCTGTGCCGGGCTCGCTGGCGTCTCGGTTTCGGCGGCGAGGCACAGTGGCTCCACCTCGACTTTGCGGCCGAACTGCCCTCGGGACTCCGACATCAAGTCCTGCGTCCACTCGCGCTGCTGCAGCAGGCTTTCGGCTACGAAGTCGAGCCGGGAAAGTCGCGCATGCGCGTCGCGAACAGTGACCGTGAGATCGAACGGGGCGCGGAACTCTTGTCGGATCGTCTGGGCCAGGCCGCCAGGCAGCCGGTCGGCGGCTCGACTGTAATCGGATTCTTCGCCAGTGCGCGCGGCCAGAAAAACCTTGGGATGCAGTGGTGGCGGGACTTCTGGCGGGCATACCTTGAGGTGCGCCCGGACACTGCGCCGCTAGAGGTGCTTCCGAACGCGAGCCATCCGCCGGTCAACGGCGAATTTGCCACCGTACACTGTCCTTCGCCGCGTATGCTTGCAGCGACGATCTCACATGTCAGCGGGTTTTTCAGCGCTGACACGGGCCCAATGCATCTTGCCAGCGCAGCGGGCGTACCCACCATCGCGTTCTTCAACTGGACGCATCCCGCGGTGTTCGGACCAATCGGGCCGAAAGATGTGGCGATGATTGTAAACGGCATGACTCCGCAAGAGGTGGCCAGAAATTGCGCCGACATTGTTTCGAGGCGTTTTGTTGCTGCGGCATAGTCGCCGAATCCGGTTCCGACACCGCACTAAAGATCGGTATTTGCCGATAGCGTATTTGGGTCGCGCGCTACCTGGACTGTCATTCGATCGGGCCGCGGACGTAACCAGTAATAATGCTGGGTCCAGACGAACGGCGCCTGGCGGGCCGCACTGGCGGGTCTACGCGTCTTGGCGGATCCGCTGGATCAGGGCACTGGTGGACCTGCTTTCGACCAATGGGACGAGCACGACGCGCCCGCCCGCGGACTCGACCAGCTCGCGACCCACGACGTCTTCGGGCTTGTAATCCTGTCCTTTCACCAGCACGCGAGGACGGACGATGAGCAACACTTCCAGCGGCGTGGGCTCATCATAAATTGTGACTGCGTCGACACAGGTAAGAGCCGCCAACAGCGCGGCGCGCTCGACGGCAGGCAGAATGGGCCGCTCCTGGCCCTTCAGCCGGCGCACCGATTCGTCACTGTTGATGGCAACCACAAGCAAGTCGCCCAAATGCGCTGCCTGGTGCAGTAGCGACAGGTGACCTGCGTGCAGCAGGTCGAAGCAGCCGTTGGTGAATACCACGCGTTTGCCTGCGGCGTGCCAGGATATAGCGCGCGCCGCGAGCTCCGCCCGGTCAAGAACCTTGCCGCCGTTCCGGCCTGAGAGCGCGTCACGAATCTGGGCTGACTGGACCGCTACAGCGCCGACCTCGCCAATGGCGACGCCGGCGGCTGCGTTGGCAATTTCCGCAGCTTGCCCGACTTCTGCGCCGCCGGCCAGCGCGATGGCAAGCACTGCAATAACCGTATCACCCGCGCCTGTCACGTCTGAGACAGCCCGGCGCACAGCCAGTATGTGCCGCGGAGATCCGTCAGCGGGAACCAGCAGAATGCCGCGGTGCCCCAGCGTGACGATCATCCAATCGAGCTGCGCGGCGGCAACCAGCGGCCGGGCTGCCGCGGCAATCGCCTCGGTGTCGTCAGGATTGAGGTTTCTGCCCGCGGCGAGCGCAAGTTCCTTCAGGTTCGGCGTCAGCATGCTCGCACCGCGGTACGCCGCGAAATCCTGCCGCTTGGGATCGACCAGCACTCTGACACCCGCAGCCCGCGCACGATCGATCACCATTGCGAGCATCCCGTCTGTGAGCACACCTTTGGCGTAATCGCTAAGGATGATCACTTCCGGATTGGGGCCCGACAACAGCCGCTGAAACAGTCGTTGCGATACCGGGTCCGGGACTGGCACTGCGTACTCCCAATCCAGCCGCAAAAGTTGCTGTCCGTGCCCGAGTACTCGCAATTTACGCGTCGTGGTACGACTGCTTTCCGTCAGCACGGCGCGGGTATCGATACCTGCGCGAGCGCAGTTCTCAAGTAACGTTTTGCCTGTATCGTCGTCGCCGATGACGCCGCCGAGTACAGCGCAACCTCCCAGCGCCGTGATCTGCTGCGCGACGTTTGCCGCACCGCCAACGCGATACTCAACGTCGCGGACAGTTACGACGGGCACCGGCGCCTCCGGGGAAATCCGTTCGACTGCGCCCTGAACGTATTGATCCAGCATGAGGTCGCCGACAACCCAGACTTCTCGACCCTGACAGCGATCGAGTATCTCGGAAAGCCTGAAATGCTCGTCGGATCGCGTCGTGTCGATCATTCAGCCATGCTCGCCCGCAGCCGCGCGTCCAACGATTCGCAGATGGCGTGGATGCACAGCGCGTGAACTTCCTGGATGCGCGCAGTCGTGGTGGACGGGGCCGCAATAACGATGTCCGCCTCGGCAGCAAGAGGCCCTCCCGCGGCGCCGGTAAAGGCGGCAACGGCGCACCCAAGAATGCGTGCAGCACGCGCCGCCTCGACGATATTAGGTGACCGGCCGCTGGTGCTGATTGCGAACAACAGGTCGCCCGGCCGCGCGAGCGCTTCCACCTGGCGGGCGAAAACTCTTTCGTAGCCGTAATCGTTGGCAAGGGCGGTGACCGTGGCTGATCCGGACACGAGCGTGATCGCGGGCAGTCCACGTCGCTCATCCCGATAGCGTCCGACCAGCTCGGCCACAAGGTGCTCCGCATCTGACGCACTACCCCCGTTCCCGCAGGCGAGCAACTTGTTGCCGCGCGCGAAACAGGCGTGCAGGTCGGCGGCGACACGGTCGAGGATTGCCGGGAGGACAGTCGCGGCGTCCGCCATGACACGCGCGTGCTCCTCGAAGGAGTTCTTGATCGTCTTCACGGTCAATCGTTTCCAGTGCCCGGACTGTCCGCGAGTAGCGCCCGCGCGAGGGAGGCCAGGTCATCATAGACTGGGACCGCGTGCCGGGGAAACGAGCTGGCCGCGGCACGACCTTTGCCGGTCAGCACCAGCGCTGCCGCGACCCCAGCTCCGTGGGCGGCCTCGATGTCGCGCTCGTCATCGCCGACGGCGAGCGTCTGCGCGGCCGGGATGCCGGAAGCTGCGACAGCCGCCTTGATCAGCCCGGGAGCCGGCTTGCGGCAGTTGCAGCGGGTGTCCGGTGCGTGAGTACAGACAAACAGCGCGTCGATATGGCCGCCCGCCGATTCCGACTCGCGCATCATGCGCCCGTGGACGGCGTCCAGGTCCTCCGGGGTCATCAACCCGCGCCCGACACCTGACTGGTTGGTCACGATCGAGACACGGATACCGGCACCGGAGATTAGCGCAAGCGCTTCGAGCGAGCCGGCAATCCAGTGCCATCCATCCGGTCCGATCACGTATCTCTGGGCCGGGGCCTCCTCATTGAGAACACCGTCCCGGTCCAGGATCAGGTGGCGGACGTCCACGGCGTAAGGCAGGGCCGGCTCAACGGTTCCGGTCACAGGTCGCGACGTAGCTTTTCATGTAGCGGCTCACGCCGTCTTTAATCAATTTGAAACGCTGATCATAGCCCGCGCCGCAAAATTTTTGCATGCGAGCCTCGGTAAAGTTCTGGCAATTCGGGCGGATCGCCCTGGGCATTGGTATGGACTCGATGCACGACGGGAATCCGACCGTGGACGCGAGCACGCGGTCAAGATCAGCGAAGGTCCATGCCCGGCCGGAGACGAAAATGCGGCTATCGGGTGCCGGGCCGATCAGTGTTTCCGTCACCTTGCGCCAGTAATTCTCCTGTGCAGCAATAACCTCGTTGCGACCAGGATGCTGGACGCCGATGACCACGAGGTTTTGCGGATACCTCAATGACTCGCGTCGCTTGAGCGTGTTTTATCTCTGGCGCGAGGGCGTAGCAGTGACTGAAAACCTGGCGCGCTGCCCGCGAACGGCTGCGGCACTCGAGGCGTGGCCAGCCTGCGACGTGCCGGGCTATTCCGCTTCGGCCGTGTTTTCCATTCTCGGTGCGAAGACACGGATTGCGCCGCATACGAGCGTCAGCAACACGCGACTCATCGTGCATCTGCCGCTGATTGTCCCGCCCGGCTGCGGCTTCCGGGTCGGCGGCGAACGACGCGAATGGCAGCCAGGAAAGGCCTTTGTATTCGACGACACGATCGAGCACGAAGCCTGGAACGAAAGCGACCTGCCGCGCGCCGTGCTGATCTTCGACATCTGGAGCCCTTTCGTGAGCGAAGCCGAGCGCGAAATGGTGCGCTCGGCGACGGTCGCAGTCAGCGAGTACTACGGCACCCGGTCTTACCGCGAAGCCTAGTCCCGGGAAACGGTGCTTACTCATTGAAAGAGTTGGCGCTCCCAGAGGGATTCGAACCCTCGTACCAGCCTTGAGAGGGCTGTGTCCTAGGCCTCTAGACGATGGGAGCTGTGCGCCTTTGCATCCGGCCGGGGGCCCGCAAGGGGGCTGGTATTATATCGGCCCAACATTCGACCTCAAGCGGACCCGACTCCTTGGATCAACTGAACGACCGGGCGCCAGCGCCGGTAATCGTCGCACGGCCGGATCATCCCATCTCGCGCTCGCAGGTCTCCGGCAATGCGCTCAAGGTCCTTTACCGCTTGAAGGACGCCGGTTATCAGGGATTCCTCGTCGGCGGTTGCGTGCGCGACCTCCTGATCGGCATGCAGCCGAAGGACTTCGATGTCGCGACCGACGCTTCCCCGGAGGAGGTCCGGCGACTCTTCCGCAACAGCCGCCTGATCGGCCGGCGCTTCCGGCTGGCGCACGTGCGCTTCGGCCAGCAGATCATCGAGGTCGCGACCTTCCGTGCCGCCGGCGCACCGATGGCGCCGGAGCCCGATCTCGACGGCGTCACCGACGAGAGCATGGAGGAAGCTGACGACGACAGGCTCGACCGCTTGCATGACGATCGCGGCCGGCTGTTGCGGGACAACGTGTACGGCACGATCGACCAGG
>DASWIQ010000087.1:0-10066 GCA_036397615.1 Steroidobacteraceae bacterium | reverse complement strand
CAAGGATCCGTCGAGCTCGATGCCGTAGGCCTCGGTCGTGAACGCCGTGGGCGGCAGGACGCCGCCGACCGTGGACGAGAACGCGTCGTTCTCATTGTAGAACGCCGTGCCGTAGAGCTGGAGCGGCCCGGTGTTGTACTTGACGCCGGCCTCGAACTGCTTCACCTCGTCGACCGAGTTCCGGTTTTCGCGGATATCGTCGAAGTGCGGGAACAGGAAGCCTTCGGTATAGCGCACGAAGGCGCCGAGCTCGTCCGTGAAATCATAGTTGACCGCCGCCGTATACGCAGTCTCGTCGCCTTTCAGGTGCGTCGACTGATCGAGCGTGCCGTCCGCGAAGCCGGGCCCCGTGTCGAGCACGTAGTCGATCGTCAGTTCCTCGTAGCGGATGCCGAGATCGAGGCGAAGCCGGTCCGTCATCTGCCAGGAATCCGCCAGGTAGATTGCCTCCGAGTTCGCGTCGCCCGCCGACTGGAGGCCGAACAGGAACCCCGGGTCGCCGCCGGCGGCCGCGATGTCGGCGGGCGTAGTCGTCGGGTCGAGCGGCAGACCGTTCGCCACGTTGTGCACCGGGATCGGGTTTCCGAGCAGCCAGAAATCGTCCGAAGACCAGCTCGCGCGGTAGTAGCCGAGCGTGACATCGTGGCTCTCGGCGAAGACTCGGTTCAGACTCAAGTCATTGATGATCGCCTCGAGATCCTTCTGCACGACCCAGTGACCGTAGGTCTGGACGAACTCGCCGTCCGCGAGCGGCACGCCGCCCACGGTCACAGGGGCCTGGGTCGTCAATGCGGTTGCCGCTCTGACCGCCCCGGCCGTCACGGGGCTGCCGGCGGGCACGAATCCGTAAGTATCCGCGTCGCCGTCCATGAAGGTGAACTGGTCGCGGATCGTGAAGCCATTGCCCAGATCGAATTCGGCGCTGCCGCCGGAGACGAGGCCGTCCCAGCCGCGGCCGTTCGAGAAATCGAAGATCTCCGTGTTGCCGGCCGTGTTGGTCTGGATTTCGCGGAAGCGGGTCGCATTGCCGAGCTGCGCGAAGTTGCCTTCGTCGTTGCCGGTAAAAAGCGCCTGCGGAAGGATCCACTGGCCATGGTCGTCGGTCATGCGCGCAAAGACATTCAGCTTCCCATTGTCGAAGAGCTTGGTCAGGTTGGCCGTGAACTGGTTGCCTTCCTCGGCGGTGAATTGCGGATCACGGATGCCCGGGGAGGACTGGATGTAACCGCCGATCATGTAAAAGAGGTCGTCGGAAATCGGGCCGGACATATAGGCGTCGAGCCGCTGCAAATCGTAGTCGGAAGTCGAGTACTTGACCCGCCCCTCGGTCTCCTCGCTGCCTTCGCGCAGATTGAAATTGACGGTGAGTCCCGGCTCGCCTTTTCCGAAGACCGCATTCGGTCCGCCGCGCAGTCCCTCGACGGAGGCGACCGTCTCGTCGATGCGGAAGATCGAGCTCTGCTCGAAGAACGACAGCATCTCGGTGCCGTACAAGGGCGAGCCATTGATCGCGAGCGTGACGAACGGCGCGTCGCCGCCGCCTGGCAGGCCGCGGACGTCAATATTCGCGCCCGCGATGCCGCCTGAACTCTCGACCCAGACGCCCGGGATCGACTTGAAGAGATCGGCCGTGCTTTGCGGTGCAATACGCTCGAGGTCCTCCGACTGAATTGTCGTGATCGCGAAACTCGCATCCTGCCGCGCGATGCCGGCGCCGCCGGCCGTGCCAGTGACGACGACTTCCTCGAGCACTTCGGCAGGTTCCTGCGCCAGCGCCGGCGCGGAAATCAGCGCGGCGATACCGAGTGCGCCATGGCTGGCGTGCCTGAGTACGCGCGAGCAGTGGACATGTATGGGACGCAGTTCCATGGTTCCCCCTTGTTCTTGGTGGAGTGCTTTGGTGCTGGGCAGTCGGGTATAGGCCTGGCCTCGAACCTCGCGGAGCCATCGAAAGGATGACAGCGCTGTCTTCTGTAGCACTTTCGATTTTCTCTGTCAATCAAGCGCACCGATGCCCGTGTAATCATTTTGCCGACACACAGGCGGAGACGCGAGCGCCTGGAATCCATCGTCGGACAAGTGGATCTGGGTTCCCGGTTGAGACAGCGCTATCATCTCCGCGCGTTGTCGGTCTCTGGATCGCATGCCGGCCACGGGGATGTGATGGGCAAATCCGGACAAGGTATGACTCGCGCCCGGGCGCGCAAAATGCGGGCGCCGACGATCCATGATGTCGCCGGGCGGGCTGGCGTCTCGATCAAGACCGTATCCCGCGTCGTGAATCGCGAAGCCAATGTGCGCGAGCAGACCTCTGCGCGCGTGCTTCAGGCAATACGCGAACTCAACTATCGACCCAATCTAGCGGCAAGAAATCTTGCAAGCCCGCGTGCGTACCTTGTCAATGTCCTTTACGACAATCCGAGCGACAATTACATGGTGAGCGTGCTGCATGGCGTGCTTGCGGCATGCGAAACGGCCCATTACGGCGTCCTGCTGACGCCCTTCGATGTCACCGGCCCACGACTTGTCGATCTGGTCCTCGAAATGGTCGCCCAGCATCGCGTGAGTGGGCTGGTACTGACGCCTCCGCTGTGCGATCACGAGGCACTGGTGCGCGCGCTGAATGCTGATTCGATCGACTACGTGTCCATTTCCCCCAAGGACGAGGATCGGGACAATCCTTTTGTGGCCATCGACGATCGGCGCGCAAGTCATGATCTCATGGAGTATCTGCTGAGCCGCGGCCATCGCCGCATCGGGTTCATCAAGGGGCATCCCCTGCACGGCGCAGCATCCCGACGACTTCTGGGCTATCTGGATGCACATGCCGAGCATGGCATTGCCGTGGATCAAAGGCTGATTGCCAGCGGCCTTTTCTCCTTTGAATCCGGCATCGAGTGCGGGCGCCGGCTGCTTCATCTCCGGGAACGTCCGACCGCAATCTTTGCGAGCAACGACGATATGGCCGCCGGCGTGCTGCATGCCGCCCAGGAAATGGGGCTCAAGGTACCCGACGGGCTATCGGTAGCTGGTTACGACGACACGCCGATCGCGCGCTACGTCTTTCCGGGCCTGACGACCATACGTCAACCAATTCGCGCGATGGCGCATGGCGCGGTCGAGTGCCTTATTAGGTCGATACGGAAGCGGTCGGGCCTTGCTGCCGAGGGATCCGTCATTCAGCGGTTCGAATACGAGCTGGTGATTCGCAATTCGGTCGGTTCGCCAGCGCTGACGAAGCCGGCTTGAACGCGACGAGGCGGTTGATTCTCGCGCTATTGCCTGTCGTTTCCCTGACAGGGGCTGCGCCGCCGGTCGAGCTGCTGCGTTTCTCCGTCGTCGAAGGCAGCCTGTTCAACGAATTCTTCCGGCAAGGGCCGGTTGCGGCGCATGTGGTCCTGCGATCCGGCACGAACTCGCGGCTCGTCATCGCCTTTCCGGCCGGCAACAGCGGCCTAGCGCTTTGGTTTGATGAGAGGGCCGCGCTCGAGTGGCAGCCAATCGTCAAGATTGAAGCTGCCGAACGACTCCTGCCCGCTGGCGGAATGCTACGCGGCGTGATTCTCGAGGTCGTGGCGAAGGGTGGGCCCGTTTCGGTCGAGCGGGCCATCGTCGGCAGCGTTCGCGTGATACGCGACTTCGAGTATTCGCGCACTCTCCCGTCAGAGGTTGAAACTTATCGGCAATTGACCGGCCGGGAGGTGACCTGGCAGCGGCGTCGGCTCGACGGGGCCTCCGGTTATTACCTATCGGTTGAGGCACTGGAGGGCGCGGTGACAAGCGGTATGAGCGAGTCGACCGTTTTGTCGCCGGGTGCAGATGGCCGAATGCGGTTGCGCGTCACCGCGCTCACGGGCGACACGCCGCTCACGCCCCTGGAAGGGGAAGAGCTCGTGACAGCAGCATCCGGCGCCAACGACCGATTGCAGCAGATGCTCGACTTCTTGTGCTACGAGGAAAAGTTGCTCGCGGGCTCCTGGCGGTTCGGCACTTATTTTGGCCGCGACACGCTCATGTCATTGCGGTTGCTGGCGTCGGTGCTGCAGCCGCGGCTCATGGAGACCGGCCTTGGCGCGGTGTTGAAGCGACTGAACGCCGAGGGCGAAGTTGCCCACGAGGAGGACGTCGGCGAGTACGCGGTGCTCCGTCGCAAGCGCGCGGGTCTGCCGATGAGCGACGCGCCGCTGTTTGACTACAAGATGATCGATGACGATTTCATGCTGGCCGTCGTTGCCGCGCATTACCTGCTCGATACGGCAGACGGCCGCGCGCGCGCGGCGGCATTTCTGGCGCGGACCGCTGGCGCCGGGGAGGCCAACGGCTCGGCGCTCGCGCGAAATGCCCGATTCGTGCTCGCAGAAGCGGCGCCGTTTGCGCGAGACCCGCAGTGGCGGCGCCTGGTCTCACTGAAGCCGGGGCAAAACGCCGGAAACTGGCGGGACAGCGATCTGGGACTCGGCGGCGGAATATTTCCCTACGACGTCAACGGCATTCTCGTCCCGGCCGCACTCGACGCGATCGCCCGATTGCATGGAAGCGGGCTGCTCGAGCCCTATCTCGATCCGCCCGGCGAGGATGAGATGCCGGCGGCCGCTGCAATGGCCGCGGTTTGGCGACGCGAGGCTCCGCGACTATTCGACGTGCAGGTCGCAACCGGCGCCGCGCGCTCCGCGGTGATCGCTTACGCCGATTCGATCGGAATCGATCCCGCGCCGGCTTTGTCGGACATGGGCACGAAGCCGGTGAAATTTCGCGCCGTGTCCCTCGATGACCAGGGCCGACCAGTGCCTGTCCTCAATTCGGACGAAGCATTCGCGCTGCTTTTTGGCGACATTACGCCGGCCGAGGCGGGACGGATTGCCGAGACGTTGTTGCGGGCATTCCCGGCTGGCTTGCTGACCGATGCCGGCCTGCTCGTCGCCAATCCTGCGTTTGCGCCGGCTCCGCTGCAGCCGGCGTTCGATCGCAACCACTATCACGGAACCGTGGTCTGGTCATGGCAGCAGGCGGTGCTCCGCGCGGGAATCGACCGGCAGCTCGCTCGCGGCGAGCTCGCTGAATCCACGCGAGCCGCCCTCATGCGGGCGCGGGCGAAGCTGACTCACGCGATCGGCGCGGCGCAGTCGATGCGCGGCTCCGAGCTCTGGTCCTGGTCGCAGACCGATGGTGAGTACGCAGTGGAGCCGTTCGGTCAGAGCCGGGGACACGAAACGGAATCGAACGCGGCTCAGTTGTGGAGCACCGTTCACTTGGCCTGGCCGCCGGACTGACGCCCCCTTGAAGGTTAGCCTTTCAGTCGTCTCGCCACTTCGGGAGCGAGCCGGCGGCTGACCGCGAGTGAACCACCGCCCTGCAGGCGCACGACCTGCTGACCCTCGGCGTTTCTTTCCAGCCCCACGATGTGCTCGATCGCGACCAGCGAATTTCGGTGCACGCGGACGAAGCGCCCTGCGAATTCCTCTTCAAGCGCCTTGAGCGACTCCTCGATCAGTTCCTCTCCGGCCTTGTGGCGGAGCGTCGTGTATTTCTGCTCGGCGATGAAGCAGAGGATGTTCTCGAGCGGGATGAGGCGGAGCTCGTCGCGCGCGCGCACGGCGATCCGCGTGCGCGGACCGCCCAGGCCTTCCGCAATGCGGGTGAGCTGCGCGCGGGTGGGCCGGCGGGCGCGCTCGAGCGCCTCTTTGAGCTTGTCCGGCCGCACCGGCTTCAGCAGGTAACCGGCGGCCTGGGCGTCGAAGGCCGCGAGCGCGTGCTGCTCGTAGGCCGTCGTGAATATGACCGCCGGCGGCTCCGGCATGCGCGCGAGATGATGCGCAGTCTCGAGCCCGTCCATGCCCGGCATGCGGATATCGAGCAGCACGACTTCCGGCCGCAGGCGTCCCGCGAGCAGCAAGGCTTCCTCTCCGCTCGCGGCGACGCCTGCGAGTTCGACCGCGGGCAGTTCCTCGACCAGGTGCGAGAGCCGCTCGCGCGCGAGTGGCTCGTCATCGACGACCAGGACGCGCAGGATCATGTGGGCGTACCGCCCGCGGGGAAACGCAGGGTGACGACGAAGCGCTCCGGCGCATCGAACACTTCGACCTGCGCGTCGCCATGGAACATGAGCTCGAGCCGCTGGCGCACGTTGTCGAGGCCGATCTGATGCCCCTTCCGGCGCGCCACAAGTTTCTCCGCCACGGGATTGTCGATCGTCAGGACCGCCATCGAGCCTTCGCGCTTGCCGATCACGCGGATCGTGCCGCCCTTGTCGAGCGGCTCGATGCCGTGATAGACGGCGTTTTCGAGCAGCGGTTGCAGGATCAGCGCGGGCACCGACGCATCCATCGGCAGGTCTTCGATCTGCCAGTCGACCTGCAGGCGATCGCCAAGCCGGAGCCGCTCGACGCGCTCGTAGGCGCGCGCGATCTCGATCTCGCTCGCGAGCGGGATGCGCTCGCGGTGCTCGCGAAGCGATGCGCGGAACAGGTCGGACAGGTCCGCGATCGCCTGCTCGGCGATGCGCGGATTGGTGCGGGTGAGCGACGCGATCGTGTTCATGCTGTTGAACAGGAAATGCGGGCGGATCCGCGCCTGGAGCGCGCGCACGCGGCTCTGGGCCTCGGCCTCGATATTGCTGCGCCACTGGTGCGCGACGTAGAAATAGCGGAGCGCCAATCCGCCGGCGATCGTGCCGACCGCGAGATTCCGCAGCATTAGTTCCAGGTGATCGGCGCCGGTGTCGCGTTCATCGACGCCGAGGAGCTGGTTGGTATAGGCCGAAAGCCACCAGGCGCCTTCGGTGACGGCCGCGGTGATGACGAGCATCAGGGCGAGCGCCACCGCGGAGCCCGCTAGAACATCCAGCTTCGAGAGCAGCCCGCGCGCGGCGCACCAGGCGGCCGCGGTGCCGAGAGCCGCCCACAGCAGGAACAGCGAGATCTGCGCCAGATCGGGCCAGAAGCTGGGCGAAATGCCGTGACGCGCCAGCGTGAAGAGAAGCGCGACGAGCGCGGCGATCAGGATCACCGCCAGCACGCTCTGGGCGCGGCAGAAATCGGGGAGATAGAAGCCTGGACGCTCAGTCATCGGAGCCGTTTCCGGAAAAGAGCGGCGTCTTGAGCCGGAATATCGTCGAGATGTCGTCTTCGCCATGGCCCGAGGCGAGGAGGCGAGCGTAGTCCGCGAGCGTCGACTCGACGACCGGGAGCTTCGCGCCGTGCCGCGCAGCCATGTCGCGGCAGATTCGCAAGTCCTTGTCGTGCAGCCGCACGCGGAATCCCGCGGGGTAGGCGTCGCGCGCCATGAACGGCGCGCGATGAACGAAGTACCAGGAAGAACCGGCGCCCTGGCCGAGGATCTCGATCACGCGTTCGAGCGGCAGCCCTTCGGCCTGTGCAAAGGCCATGGCTTCGGCGGCGACCTGGATCGCACCGGCGCACAGGATCTGGTTGGTCGCCTTGGTGGCCTGGCCGGCGCCTGACGGTCCCATCAGCACGATCGTCTTGCCGAGGGCGGCGAGCACCGGTCGTGCCCGCTCGAAAACTTCCGGCGGGCCGCCGCACATGACGGCGAGCGTCGCGTTCTTCGCGCCCTCGACGCCGCCGCTGACCGGGCAGTCGAGAAAGCCGGCATCGACGCTCGCGAGCCGCCGCGCCGCCTCGCGGGCGGTGTCCGCGGCGACGGTCGAACAATCGATGACGATGGATCCTCTCTGAAGCGCGGGGCGGAGCGAATCGACGACTGCGAGCAGGTCGTCATCGGCGGAGACGCAGACGGCGACGATCGGGCAGGCGGCGGCAAGTTCGGCCGGTGTCGCGAATGCGCGGCAGCTGGTTTCGGCGGCGAGTGCGGCGGCCTTCGAGGCAGTGCGATTCCAGACGCCGGAGAGCAAGCCGGCGCGATGCAGATTGCGGGCCATGTGCTGGCCCATGGCTCCTAGACCGATGAATCCGGCTTGCATGGCGGGCTCCATTCTGCCCGCTCCGGCGGATCAGCCGCAGTAGTCGTTGACGGCCTGCTTGGCACGCGCGCGTGCTTCGGTGAGCTCCTGGTCCGTCAGGTACTGGCGCTTGCCGTCCGCTGTTTCGCGGAACAGCCGGCGCGAATCGATGTATCGCTGATAGCGATCCTGCGCGGCCTTGCACATCTCGACCTTGGCCTTTGCGGCGTCGGCTTCCGCCTCTGCCATCGCCTCTTCCGAAACCGGCGGTTCCGGCGTGGTCGGCGCGCCCGTTTGCGCGGCCGGGCCGGTGCCCGCGTCGCCGCCTTCTTCCGTGAAGTCGCCGTTGTCGGACTCGGTTTCGTCCGCGATGCCGGATTCCCGCTGATAAATGCTCAGAATCTTGGCGTCGCCCTGCCGCGGCGGCAGGTCCGTGTAATGGACCTGTCCGGATGAATCGACCCATTTGTAGACGGTTTCCGCCGCAGCCATCGCGGCGAGGCCCGCCAGCAGAAACGCCAAAACGACCCTGTGAATCCGGACCATGTTCCACCCCCGACTTCGCAGCACAGTGTGGCTTTCCGGCACCTGAAAACCCTTGACGTCCGTCACACTGGGGCCCGACCCCGGCCGGAGTTTAACGAAAACCGGCGTCAGTGGTTATAGGCGCGCTCGTCGTGCAGCGCGAGATCGAGGCCCTCGACCTCCTGCTCCCAGGACACGCGAACGCCGATTGTCGCATCCAGCAGCTTCAGGATGACGAACGTGCCGATGCCGCTCCAGGCGACGGTGAATAGCACGCCTTTCAGCTGGATCCAGACCTGCGCGCCTATCGTGACGCCTTCCGCGAGTCCCGTGCCGCCGAGCGCCCCCGCGCAGACACCGGTCATGAGCGCGCCCACCATGCCGCCGACGGCGTGCACGCCGAACACGTCGAGCGAATCGTCATATCCCAGCACGCGTTTGAGTCGGGTCGCCGCCAGGAAACACAGCGCGCCCGCGGTGACGCCGATCAGGAGGGCGCCGGCAGGGCCTGCCGTACCGGAGGCAGGCGTGATCGCGACGAGCCCGGCGATGGCGCCGGTCGCGACGCCGAGTGCGCTCGGCTTGCCGTGTGCGGCCCATTCCAAACTCATCCAGGCGAGCGCGGCAGCCGCTGTCGCCACCTGCGTCACCAGGATCGCCATTCCGGCCGTGCCATTCGCGGCGAGGGCGCTGCCCGCGTTGAAACCGAACCAACCGACCCAGAGAAGTGCGGCGCCCACGAGTGCGAACGGCACGTTGTGCGGCGGTATCACGGCGGCGGGGTAGCCGTGGCGGCGGCCGATCACGAGCGCAGCGGTGAGCCCCGCGACGCCTGCATTGACGTGCACCACGGTGCCGCCCGCGAAATCGAGCACGCCCCAGTCCCACATCAGCGCACCCGGTCCGCTCCAGACCATGTGCGCCATCGGCGCGTAGACGAAGGTGAACCAGAGCGCCGTGAACGCGATCAGCGCGGCGAATTTCATGCGCTCGGCGAAGGCCCCGACTGTGAGGGCGGGCGTGATGATCGCGAACGTCAACTGGAACGTTGCAAACACGGACTCCGGGATTGTCGAGACGACCGAGTCGACGGTGACGCCCGCCATCAACGCCTTTCCGAATCCGCCGATGAATGTCCCTGTCGTGTCGAACGCAAGGCTGTAGCCATAGATGACCCACAGCACCGATACGAGAGCCGCGATCGCGAAGCACTGCATCAGCACGGACAGCGCGTTCTTGACACGGACCATTCCGGCGTAGAGCAGCGCGAGGCCGGGGAGGGTCATCAGAAGCACGAGCGCGGTCGCGACGATCATCCAGGCGGTGTCGCCGCTATCGATGGCTGGCACGGCGTCATTCAACGCGTTTCTCCCAGATAGAACGGTGTCGTCCGCGACCGGAACCGTCTAGCGTTTGCAAATGCAGTGCAGCATCCGTGCCAGCCGCGAAGGATCTGTAAATCAACGAGTTAAGATCGAGTGAAGTCGGCCTGAGACCGCTGTCCGCACCGTCGCGGTGCGCCGCTGCCATCGATTTGCCCTTTCGCAGTGCATTGCTTGACGCAGGCGCCGGCGATCGGGATGCTGCGGGCAAAGCGGAGCGGCGCCATGGCCTTCGACCCGA
>DASWIQ010000086.1:0-11853 GCA_036397615.1 Steroidobacteraceae bacterium | reverse complement strand
CGCGCCGGTCGATTACATCGCGATTTCGAAGGAGCTCGAGGAGAAAGTCCGCGCGCGGATCGAGCAGGACAAGGTGCAGGTGAAGGTCGAGGCGCCGGTTTCGGTGCACATGATCGGTTTTGCCAAGGTCGTCGGCGACGTCGCGGATGGCGCGCTATCGGTCGTGACCTTCGCGATCGCCACCGTGACGCTCACCCTGATCTTCGTGTGGATCTACATCCAGTCGCTACGCATCGCGCTGGTGCCCGTGATCTCGTCGCTCGTCGCGATGGTCTGGATGCTGGGACTGCTGGTGATTCTCGGCTACGGCGTGGACCCCCTCGGCATCCTCGTGCCATTCATCATCTTCGCGATCGGAACGAGCCACGGCGTGCAGAAGATCAGCGCGGTGAGCGACGCCGCGATGAGCGGCGCCGACTGCAACGAGGCGGCCCGGCGTACGTTCCGGCTGCTGTTCCTTCCCGCAATCGTCGCGCTGCTGGCGAATCTCGTGGGATTCGTGACGATCCTCCTGATCCCCGTACAGGTGATCCGCGAGATGGCGGTCACCGCGAGTCTCGGCATCGGCGTGATAATCCTGACCGACCTGATCCTCCTGCCGGTGCTCGTCTCCTTTGTGCCGATCACGGCGCGTTTCCGGGAGCGCGTCGCGCGCCGACAGCAGGCGCTGCAGAAGGTCTGGAACCACCTCGCGGGCATCACGAATCGCGGCCCGGCGGCCGTAATCATCGGCATCGCGCTCCTGCTCGGCATTGCGGGCGCGATCAAGGGCCTCGAGACGCCGATCGGCGATACGCAGGCCGGCGTGCCCGAGCTCCGCGCGGATTCCCGCTACAACCGCGACAGTAACCTGATCAGCCGGCGTTTCTCGATCGGCACCGACATGGTCAACGTGATCGTCGAGACGAAAGCCGACGGCTGCATCGATTTTCAGATCATCGACGCCATCGATCGCTTCGCCTGGCATATGGCGAACGTCGAGGGCGTGCGCGACGTCATGTCGCTTGCCGGCGTGTCGAAAGTCGTGAGTGCCGGCTGGAGCGAGGGCAGTCTTAAATGGCGCAATCTCCCGCGCGATGAGCGCCAGCTCGTGCAGGCGCAGAACTACATCGAGACCAGCACCGGGCTCCTCAACCGCGATTGCAGCGTAATGCCGGTGATTCTCTTCCTGACCGACCACCGCGCCGAGACGATCGAGCGGGTCGTCGCCGCGGTCAAGGAATACCGGGAGAGGGAGCCGACGCCGGGCGTGACCTTCCGGTTAGCGACCGGCAACGTCGGCGTGATGGCCGCGCAGAACGAGGAAGTGAAAGCCAAGGAGTTCGTGATTCTCGGCTGGGTGTTTGCCGCGGTGACGATCATGTGCCTGGTCAACTTCCGGTCGGTGATGGGCACGATCATGGTCATCGTGCCGCTCGCGCTCGTCTCTGTACTCGTCTACGCGGTCATGGCCTTCGTCGGCATCGGGCTCAAGGTCAACACTCTGCCGATGGTCGCGCTCGGCGCCGGAATCGGCGTCGACTACGGCATCTATCTGTTCAGTCGCATGCAGGAATTCCTGAACCGCGGCCAGAGCGTGCACGACGCGTATCTCGGCGCCCTGCGGGTAACGGGCGCCGCCATCTTTTTCACGGGTGTCACGCTCGCGATCGGCGTCGCGACTTGGGTGTTCTCGCCGCTCAAGTTCCAGGCCGACGTCGGCCTCATGCTCACGTTCATGTTCCTGGTCAACATGCTGGGCGCGATGCTGCTCCTGCCGGCGCTCGGGGCATGGCTGTTGCCGCGGAAGCCCGCGGCGGGCTGAGCGGACTCACTCGAAGTTCGGCCTGCCCCGCAGGCGCTTCGTTTCCTTGCGGATGCGCTTGCCCAGTAGCCTTCTGGCTTTCGCCGCCCGTCCCGGCCGCGTCGCCTTGCGCACTTTCGGGGCCCGCATCGCCCGAATGACCAGTTCTTCGAGCCGACCGATCGCATCGCGACGATTCGCTTCCTGGCCGCGGTGACGATGCGCCTCGAGCACGATCTCGTCGTTCTGGGTGAGCCGTCGGCCCGCAAGGACGCGCAGTCTTTCCTTTCCCGCCTCGTTGAGCAGTGCCGTCCTGCCGACGTCGAAGCGCAGCTCGCAGGCACTTGCGACCTTGTTGACGTTCTGGCCGCCCGGTCCGGGACTGCGCACGTAGGAAAGCGTGTACTCGGCTTCGGGAATCGCGACGCGATGCCCGTCGTCGCCGGCCATTTCAGTCCTGGCCGTCTGCGGAAGGCTTGATCGGCGCCGAACTGCGCGGCGCGAGCGCGGAGGCCGATTTGCTGCCTTCCAGGATGCGGATCTCGCGCTGCGCGGGTGGAATGGTCAGGCCGTGCTCGCGGAACAGCGCCCAGATCCGGCGATTGACGTCGGAGCGCACGTTGTTGACACCCTCGGCCGGATCGCCGATCCAGAAGCGCAGTTCGATTTCCATCCCGTAGTCCGCGAACTCGAGAAGGCGCGTCACGGCAGGCGGATCGCGCAGGATCCGCGGATGATCTGCCGCCTCCAGCAGCAGGGTCAGCGCCAGCTCGACATCGTCGTGGTAGGCGACGCGCACGGGGAGGCGGAGCCGCACGCGCGGGTGTCCGTAGCTCCAGTTGATCAGCGGATTCGTGATGACGTTCTGGTTCGGCACGAGCGTCGCTACGCCGTCCCGGTCGCGGATCACGATGTGGCGGCCGCGCAATTCCTCGACCCAGCCGAAACCGGTCGTGCTCGTGCCGGTCGTGCCGGTGAAGCTGATGACGTCGCCGGGCTTGATCGAGCGGTCGATCAGCAGCACGAACCCGCTCACGAAATTAGCGGCAATCGCCTGCAATCCGAACCCCAGGCCGAGGCCGATGGCGCCGGAGAACACCGTGAGCGTCGTCAGGTCGACGCCGGAGGCCTGCAGACCGAACAGCACGCCAAAGGCGATCAGGAACGCATAGGCGAACTTGCCGATGCCGATCCGCGTCGACGGCGCGAGTTCCTGGACCCTGCCGATGCGCCGGTCGATCCAGCGCGCAATCCAGACGCTCACGACGACGAATACGGTCACCGTCGCGATCGCCTTCAGCACCGACCAGATCGTGATCTTCGTCGCGCCCTTCGTGAGCCCGATCGAGTCGAGTTCAGCGATGACAGGATCGAGGAGCCCGAGCAGTTGCGTCGCAATCAGCGCCCAGACTATCAGCGTCGCGCGAAGCTCCCAGGCCCTGATACCCCTGCTCTTGCCGAGCGACAGGCGGACAAGGAACGTCAGCAGGCGGATCAGCGCGAGCAGGGCGAGCAGGGTCCATGCCGTTTCGAGCCAGGGCTTTGGCGTGCCGTCGGCGTTCAGCAATGACACGCCGATGATCGCGAGCCCCGCGAGGTAAGGCGAAATGACCGCCAACGCGTCGGTCAGGATGCCGCGTGCGTGGCCGCCGTTCGAGCGGTCGACATACCAGCGCTTGCCCCACAGCACGCCGGCGGCGACCAGCACCACGGTGAATGCGATGACCGGAAATTGCGAATTCCCGATGATTTCCGCGATCGAGGCGAAGATTGCGTCCACGCGCTCCATCAGGCGTTGAGATCCGGAATCAGTTCGCTTTCGAGCCGCAAAATCTGGTCCTTGAGCATCAGCTTCCGTTTCTTGAGGCGCCGAAGCTGGAGTTCATCGACGTAGATATCGAGCGACAGGCGGCAAATCACGTCGTCGAGATCGCGGTGCTCGATGCGCAGCTCTCGCAGGCGCGTCATCCGCTCGAACAGCTGGGTGTTGACCTTGTCTTCGTCCGTCATGCCGGCTCGGCGTCGGTCTCGAACACGGGGAACGGCGGGTCCGACCATACCGGGCGGACCGACCCGGGAAGCTTAGCCAATCGACCCGGAGTATTCCACGGCAGTGCAGGATCGTGGAAATCGGAGCCGACCGAGCCTTCGAGCCGGCAACGCACGGCAAGCGAGATCGCCTGCTCCCGATCGCGCACGCTGCCGCCGCCCGTGACCACTTCGATTCCGTGGCCGCCGCCGGCCGCGAAATCGGCGCAGAGCTCGCGTCGCGCGCCGGCTGAAAGCGGGTAGCGCATCGGATGCGCGATCACGGCTTTGCCGCCGGATTCGACGATCCAGGCGGTCGCTTCCGCGAGCGTCGGCCAGGCGCTCCCGACATGCCCGGGCTTGCCGCGACCGAGCCAGCGGTCGAATGCCTTGCCGCAATCGGCCGCGGCGCCGAGCGCGACGAGCGCGCGGGCGAAATGGGTTCGGGTCGGCAGGCTGCCGCTCGAGCGGATGCTCGCAAGCGCTTCGTGTCCGGGCGCTCCGGCGGCCTCGAGCTTCAGGGCGATTCGTTCCGCCCGCTCGTCGCGCAGGGCCCGCTGGCCGCCCAGCGCGCGCATGAGCACGGGCGAACAGGGATCGATCGCGAGGCCGAGCACGTGCAGGGCCTTGCCGCGCCAGGTTGCGGAGAGTTCCACGCCCGCGGCGAAGCCGATGCCGAGCTCGCGGGCGGCCCGGGCTGCCGCCTCGATGCCCGCGACGGTGTCGTGATCGGTGAGGGCCATGAGGCGCACGCCGCAGCCGGCCACGTGCGCAACGAGTTCTTCCGGACCAAGCATTCCGTCCGAGGCCGTCGAGTGTAGATGCAGATCGACGCGTGACTGCGCGTTCATACGGCTTGCGGGCCGAGGCCGACGGTGTCGATCGTGTCGCCCGTCAGGACCACGAAACCGCGCTGGCGGCTGAAGCCGTCCGACGTGTAATCGAATACGTACGTACGATGCCAGGCGAGCGGCGCGTCACCCGTGCGCACGAGGCGAAGGCGATGGATCGCGACCGTGCCGTCCAGCATCTGGACGTTGGCGTTCTCGCAGGTTTCCATTGCGACCCGGTTGGCAAGCTCGCGCGCGGCGAGACTCGAGTGCCAGAAGCCCGCGAGCAATGCGAGCACGGCGACCCCGATCAGGAGCTCCCAGGTCATCGCATCATCGCGAGCCAGTCGACGTCCGGGTCGGCGATGCCCACGAAATGCGGGTTGAGCACTTCCTCGCGCGCGTTGTAATCGAGCGGTTCGCCGTCCAGCTTGAGGACCACGCCGCCCGCCTGTTCCAGCACGCATTGACCCGCGGCGGTGTCCCATTCGCTGGTGGGGCCGAGCCGCGGATAGACGTCGGCCTGGCCTTCGGCGACGAGGCAAAGCTTCAACGAGCTCCCGACCTCGACGAATTCATGCGGGCCGACACGTCCGAGGAATGCATCGAGCGAGCTGCCGCGGTGCGAGCGGCTGCCGACCACGCGCACGGGCCCGGTGCCGCGTTTCGCGACCCGGAGCGGCCGCGCCGCCGTCTGCGAGTCCGAGCGAAAGGCGCCGATGCCTTCGCAGGCGAAGTAATCGCGCTCGAGCACGGGCGCGTGCACGATGCCGAGCACGGGCCGGTGGTTGTCGACGAGCGCGATATTGACCGTGAACTCGCCGTTTCGCTGCACGAATTCCCTCGTGCCGTCGAGCGGATCGACCACCCAGAGCCTGCTCCATTTGCGGCGCGTGGCGTAGGGCACCTGGCCGGACTCCTCGGAAAGGACCGGGATCTCAGGCGCGATGCGCCGCAAGCCGGCGAGAATCTGCCGTTCCGATTGCAGGTCCGCCTCGGTGAGAGGCGAGCGATCTTCTTTTTCCGTGACGCTGAATGACGAGGCATAGACTTCCAGGATGGCGCGGCCCGCCTCGCGCGCGAGGGCGGTCACTTCGAGCAGCAGCTGGTTCGGATCGGACGTCATTTCGGCTCCGGAAAGTGGCGCGTTATATCATAGGCGTGTGCAGGGAAGCGCCCATTCCCCCGAGTGGCAATCGATCGATACCGTCCTCCTCGACATGGACGGTACCCTGCTCGATCTCGGAGTCGATCACCACTTCTGGGGCGAACTCCTTCCGCGCCGATTCGCTGAAAGCCGCGGCATCTCGGTCGACGAGGCGCACCGCTTGATACGCCCAATCAGCAAGTCGACCGAGGGCACGCTCGACTGGTATTGCGTCGACTACTGGAGCCGGGTCCTGTCGCTCGACATCGTGACGCTGAAGCGCTCGATGCGGCACCAGATCGACTGGTTGCCAGAGGCGCGCGCCTTCCTCGCGCAGGTGCGCGCCACCGGACGCCGGCTCGTCCTCGTCACGAATGCCCATCCGGAGATCTTCGCGATCAAGGACGCGCATCTCGGCATCCGGAGCCGCTTCGATGCGGTGTATACGTCGCACGAATTCGGCGAGCCCAAGGAAAGCGTGGCATTCTGGCCGCGCCTGGCGGCGCGGGAATCGTTCGACCCGTCACGGACGCTCTTCGCCGACGACAGCCCCGCGGTCCTGCGCGCGGCAGGCGCACATGGCATCCGCTGGCTCTACGCCGTGCGCCGCCCCGTGCAACGGGCACCGATGCGCGCGCCGATCGAGTTTCCCGGCATCGAGTCCGTGCAGGATCTGGCGACGGGCCTCGCGCCGCCCGTGGCGCGGTCTCAGGCCGATGGCGCCTGAGGGCCGCCGCCCGGCCGCCCGCGGCGCCCGCGCCGGCGCCGCTTCTTCGGCGCCGCCGCCGCAGTGTCGCTCGGCGGGGCAGGCGCATGGCGGGCCGGTCGTCCGCCGCGGCTTTCGTGCCGGCCGTGCGGCCGATGAATCTGGCTCGGCGGCGGGCCATCCTCTTCCTCGTCGCCAAAGGAACGCGGCGCGTAGTGCGCCGGCTTCAACGGCGGCAACAGTGCCGGATCGTAGCTGCCGACCGGGATCCGGCTGCCGATGAAGGCCTCGATGTCGGGCAGCGATTCGACGTACTGCTCGCAGCCGAAACTGACGGCGTCCCCTGCGGCGCCCGCGCGCGCCGTACGCCCGATGCGATGCACGTAGTCTTCGGGGTCCTGGGGCAGGTCGTAATTGAACACGTGACTGACGTCGGGAATATGCAGGCCACGCGCGGCGACGTCGGTCGCAACGAGGGCGGCGAGCTTGCCGTCGTGGAACTCGCGGAGCATCCGCATGCGCTTTCTCTGCGGCACGTCGCCCGACATTGCCGCGGCGACGACGCCGTTCGCGCGCAACAGGCGCTCGAGCCTTTCGGCCAGGCGCTTGGTGTTGACGAACACGAGGGTGCGGGTCGCGGCCCCGGTGTGCAGGAGGTGGACGAGGAGCGCCGCCTTTTCCTCCATGGCCGGGTAATAGATCACCTGCCGCACGCGCTCCGCGGTGATGCGCTCGGGCTCGATGCGGATCAACTCCGGGTCGTTCATGTGCTCATAGGCGAGTTCGAGAACGCGATGCGAGAGCGTCGCCGAAAACAGCATGTTCAGGCGGTATTCCGGGTCGGGCAGGCGGCGCAACAGGAAACGGATGTCCTTGATGAACCCGAGGTCGAACATACGGTCGGCCTCGTCGAGAACCATGACCTGGATGTGGCGCAGGTCGAATACATGCTGACGGAAGAAATCGATGATCCGGCCCGGAGTGCCGATCAGGACGTCGACGCCGGCCGCGAGCGTGCGCCGCTGTTTGTCGTAATCCACGCCGCCGAAAGCGAGGCCGAGCGTGAGACCCGTGTATTGCACGAGGATCTCGGCGTCGCGATGGATCTGGATCGCGAGCTCGCGCGTCGGCGCGAGAATGAGCGCGCGCGGCGACGTTCCCGGCCGCCCCGCGGATGCCGGATAGCGCAGCAGATGGGCGAAGAGGGCTACCAGGAATGCGGCGGTCTTGCCGGTGCCGGTTTGCGCCTGACCCGCGACATCGAGGCCCGCGAGGGCCCGCGGGAGCGCCTCGGCCTGAATCGGCGTGCAACGCTCGAAGCCCGCGTCGGCGACTCCGCGGGCGACTGATTCAGGCAAATGCAGGCCGGTGAAGGAAAGGTCCGAAAATTGCTGCACTTGAAAAATGCTCTCCGACGCGCTACAAAAGCATCCTAGCGGTGCGGACTCCCGCACGTAACGCCCCCTACCGCGCCAAACATTGTGCCGTATCGGGCATTCGCCCGTCACCGATCAACTTCAGACCAGGAGAATCGCCCGCGTGAGCGGCAATATCGTCCATACGACCGACGCGACGTTCGAATCCGACGTCCTCAAATCCGAAACGCCCGTTTTGCTCGACTTCTGGGCTGAATGGTGCGGCCCCTGCAAGGCCATCGCCCCGATACTCGACGACATCGCGAAAGACTACGCGGGCCGGGTGAAGGTGGCGAAGCTCAATATCGATGACAACCGGCACACGCCCGTGAAGTACGGCGTGCGCGGCATCCCGACGCTGATCCTGTTCAAGAACGGCGCTCCCGAGGCGCAGCAGGTCGGCCTGGTCGGGAAGTCGAAGCTGGCGGCCCTGCTGGACCAGCACCTATGAGGGGCTATCTCGGCAACCAGGCGCGCAATCGCCAGAAGGGACATCGCAATCGCGGCGGTGGCGGTCCACGGCACGGGCAGGAGGGACTCCCGGTCGACGACCACATGATGGAGGGCGGGGAAGCCGACATCATCTCGCCGGAGGAGCTTGCAGCATCCCGCAGCGCCATGAGCCTGACGGTGCTCAAGACCAAACCGGTCCACGAGCTCGTCACGATGGCCGAGTCCATGGGACTCGAGAACATGGCGCGCCAGCGCAAGCAGGACGTCATCTTCTCGATCCTGAAAGCGCATGCGCGCGGCGGCGAGGACATCTACGGCGACGGCGTGCTCGAAATCCTCCAGGACGGATTCGGATTCCTGCGTTCCTCCGACAGTTCGTATCTCGCCGGGCCTGACGACATCTACGTCAGCCCGAGCCAGATCCGCCGCTTCAATCTCCGCACCGGCGACTCGATCTCGGGCCTGATACGCCCGCCGAAGGACGGCGAACGGTATTTCGCGCTCCTCAAGGTCGGCGAGATCAATTTCGACACGCCGGAGTCGGCGCGCCACAAGCTCCTGTTCGAAAACCTGACGCCGCTGCATCCGACCAAGCGCCTCAAGCTCGAACGAGGCAATGGCTCGACCGAGGACCTGACCGCGCGCGTGATCGACCTGATGGCGCCTCTCGGCAAGGGCCAGCGCGGCCTGATCATCTCGCCGCCGAAAGCCGGCAAGACGATGCTCCTCCAGAACATCGCCACCTCCATCACCTGGAATCATCCCGACCTCTACCTCATCGTGCTGCTGATCGACGAGCGGCCCGAGGAAGTGACCGAGATGTCGCGCACGGTAAAAGGGGAGGTCGTCGCATCGACCTTCGACGAGCCCGCGAGCCGGCACGTGCAGGTCGCGGAAATGGTGATCGAAAAGGCCAAGCGCCTGGTCGAGCACAAGCGCGACGTCGTGATCCTGCTCGATTCGATCACACGCCTCGCGCGCGCCTACAACACCGTGGTTCCGAGCTCCGGCAAGGTGCTGACGGGCGGTGTCGACGCGAACGCGCTCCAGCGTCCGAAACGCTTCTTCGGCGCAGCGCGAAACGTCGAGGAGGGCGGGTCGCTGACAATCATCGCGACCGCGCTCATCGACACCGGCTCACGCATGGACGACGTGATCTATGAGGAGTTCAAGGGCACCGGCAACAGCGAAATCCACCTCGACCGGCGCATTTCCGAGAAGCGCGTCTTCCCGGCTTTCAACATCAACCGCTCCGGAACGCGCCGCGAGGAATTGATCACGGCGCCGGACGAGCTCGCGAAGATGTGGATCCTGCGGAAGCTCCTGCATCCGATGGACGAACTGGCGGCGGTCGAGTTCCTGATCGACAAGATGAAGGACACGAAGACCAACGCGGAATTCTTCGATTCGATGAAGCGCGGATGACGGAAGCGCTGCGCTTCCTTCGCCGGTGCGATCCGGTGATGGCGCAGCTCATCCGCCGCGCCGGCCCGCACACGATGAAACCCGAACGCGGGGTCGGCGCCTATCAAGCGCTGGTTCAGGCGGTCGCGCACCAGCAGCTCACGGGCAAGGCGGCGAGAACCATCCTCAGCCGGTTTTATGCACTCTATGGCGCCGAATGCTGCCCGGAGCCCGCGCGACTCGCCGAAACCTCCGACGACGCATTGCGCAACTGCGGTTTCTCGCGCGCCAAGGCGGCGTCCCTCAAGGACATCGCCGCGAAGACGCTCGACGGCACGATCCCGCCGCGACGCTCGCTCGCGCGGATGAAAAACGAGGCGATCATAGAACGACTGATAGCGGCCCGCGGCGTCGGGCGCTGGACGGTCGAGATGTTCCTGATGTTCACGCTCGGGCGGCCGGATGTCCTACCGGTCGACGATTACGGCATCCGCTTGGGGTACCGCATCGCCTACGGCAAACGCACGATCCCGAAGCCGAAGGCGCTCGCGAAGTTCGGCGAGCGGTGGGCGCCCTACCGGACCACGGCGTCATGGTATCTCTGGCGGGCCGTTGATCTCGATCGAGAACGGCGGCAGCTCTCGAGAGCCAAAGGCTGATCAAGCGGTCAGCGATTTCCTTTCTCGAGCGGCGGCACCGTCCGCAGGTACGCGTACATTGCAATCAGTTCCGTGTCACCCATCTGCCCGTACGCTTTCCAGGGCATGTACGCGGATATCGCGGTCCCGTCCTTGCGCTTGCCTTCGCGCATCGCGCGGATGAAATCGGCTTCCGTCCAGTCCCTGAGCCCGGTCGCGTGCGGCGTCAGGTTCGCGACGATCGGCATGTTCGGGTCGCCCTTGAGCTTGCCGCCCGACAAGCGCCCGCCGTGGCAGCCGCGGCACACCTGCACGAGATGTTTGCCGTATTGAGGTGTCGGCGCGGAATCCGGCGGCTCGACCGCATGCGCCTTGTCATGGTCGATCCCGGATGCGGAGAAAGCCCCTGAATCCGTCGCGATCAGGAATGTGAAGACGGGGCCTAGCTTCACGGGGCCAAGGTCCCGGTCGACGGGCGGCTGGCTCCGGATGTAGGCGACGATGTCTGACAACTCGCGATCCGAGAGATTCACGAAGTCGATCGCCGGCATCGACGAACTCCTGCCATTGCGGCGCAAGCCGTGCCGGACCGCGTGGTCCCAGTCGGCGGCCGTGTAGTCGCGCGTGACGCTCCCCGCGCCATTCGTGAGATTCGGCGCGATCCAGCGCCCCACGATGGGCACGTCGATGACAGCGCCGCCGCCGAAATCGGCGCCGTGGCAGACATGGCATGAAACCCGGCTTTCGATCAGGTGCTTGCCGCGGGCAGTTGCGCGTGCGAGCGCCAGCGCCTCGAGATCGACGCCGACGAGCGGCTCGTCCGCCGATGCGCCGGCGGCGATGCGCTCTTCCCGGAGCGCTGCCAGCTCGGATTCGCCGAGCGGGAAGGGAATCGGAAAGGCGGCCTCATGGGCGACCCAATGCCGGTCGTAGCGGGATATCGCAATCCACCAGGCGACTCCATAGGCGACGACCGCAATGCCGACGATCGCGGCGAGCGACCAGCCCAGGATTCTGAGGAATCTCTTCATGCTCCCCCTGGGCGGCGAGAATATCTATGATGCCGCCGAATCTCCATGCGCAGCTTCATCTGTTGCACTGCACTCTGCCTGCCGGCCACTGTAGCGCTCGGCAACGAGCAGGCCGCCGCCCCGGATTCTGAAAACCGGCCACCACGCGCGCTCGGCAACCCCAGCAACGCCACGGATAACTGCTACCGACTGCACAGCCGCGCGGGGGAAGTCGCCGGCGAGGCGCAGGTGACCGTGTCGGTCGATGCCGAAGGCCGCGTCACCGGCGCGATGAGTGAGCCGGGAACGCCGGAGCCGCTCGCCGCGGCGGCACAGTGCGTTGCAGTGACCATGAAATTCGAGCCCGCGCAGAGGGACGGCCAACCCGTCGCCGGGAAACTCCCGATCGCCGTTGGATTTCCGACGCCTCCGCAGTTGC
>DASWIQ010000085.1:0-7316 GCA_036397615.1 Steroidobacteraceae bacterium | reverse complement strand
CATCTGGATGGGTCGCTCCGCATCTCGACGCTGATCGAGCTCGCGCGCGCGGAACGGGTGGAGTTGCCGAGCTACACGGAAGGCGGACTGCGCGAGACTGTATATAAAGAGCGATATTCGAGCCTCGGCGACTACCTGAAGGGCTTCCAGTACACGGTGGCCGTCATGCAGACCGCGGAATCGCTCGAACGGATCGCGGCCGAACTCGCCGACGACAACCAGGCGGAGGGCGTCCGTTATCTCGAAGTGCGGTTCGCGCCGCAGTTGCATGTGCGATCCGGCCTGGACGCCGTGCAGGTGATCGCGGCCGTGGACCGGGGGCTCCGCCGCGCGCGGGATGCCTACAACCGCAATCCCGAGATCGTCGCGGGCCGCGAGCCGCCGTTCGAGTACGGCATCATCTGCTGCGCGCTTCGCATGTTCACGGCGGGATTCAGCCGCTACTACGACACCTTGTTCGCGGCGCACCCGTATACGCGGCCCAAGGACCTCTATGCGATGGCCTCGCTCGATCTCGCGCGCGCGGCGGTGCTCGCGCGGGACAATCTGGGTCTCCAGGTCGTCGGCTTCGATCTCGCCGGCGAAGAGTCCGGCTACCCGGCCAGCGCGCACAAGGAAGCCTTCGAGTACGCGCACAAGCACTTCCTGAAGCGCACCGTGCACGCGGGCGAGGCTTATGGGCCGGAGTCCATCTTCCAGGCGATTACGGACCTGCACGCGGATCGAATCGGTCACGGCACCTACCTGCTCGAAGCCGGCGAGATCCGTGACGCGGAAATCGAGGATCGCGAGCGTTATGTGGAAATGCTCGGCAATTACATCGCCGACCGGCGCATCACGCTCGAGATCTGCCTGACGAGCAATCTCCAGACCAATCCCGCGATGAAATGGCTGGAGGATCACACGTTCCGCAAGCTCCGCGCGGCGCGCATCTCGACCACGCTCTGCACCGACAACCGGCTCATGAGCAACACGACCGTGACGAACGAATTGATGCTGGCCGTCAAGCACCTCGGTCTCGACCGCCACGACCTGAAGTCGATCGTCATCTACGGGTTCAAGCGCAGCTTCTGGCCCGGCAGCTACCTGAGCAAGCGCCAGTACGTGCGCCAGATCATCGATCACTACGAAGCGGTGGAGCGGAAATTCGCGTCCTGATCATCGACGGTCATCCCGATCCCGCGCGCGAGCGCGCGTTCGCTGCGATTCGGCGCCTGGGGGCCGCGGCGCCCTGAGCTTCAGATCTCGACTTCGGTCGCGAGCACGACGACGCGGCGCGTCGGCATGCGGAAGAATTCGGCCGCCTGGGCGCTCCGGCGCTGCATGTAGGCGAAGAGCCGCATCTTCATTCCGGCGAGTCCATGGCGCGCACGCGCCCGGACGAGGTGCCAGCCGAGGAAGAACGTGCAATCGTCGTCGATCCGCAATCCGCGCCGTGCAGCGCCGGCGAGCGCCACGTTGACGTCCGGCGTCTCCATGAATCCGAAGCGCGCGTGCACGACGTGGACGCCGGGCAGCACTTCCTCCGGATAGCTGCGCGAAACGAGATCCTGGCGCGGGCTGCGCTGGATCTCGAGGTGCAGGATCACGATCGTTTCGTGGCAGACGCGGTTGTGCTCGAGATTGCGGAGCAGTGCCGTCGGCACGAAACCGTGGTGGCTCACCAGGAATACGGCGGTGCCGGGCACGCGGGAGACGTCCCGCAACAGCGCGGGCAGCTCGGACATCGGCACGGCGCGCCGTTGCAGTTCCGCGCGCAGCAGCGAGCGGCCGTCGCGCCAGGTCACGAACATCGCGAACATGGCGGCGGCGAGTGCGAGCGGCACCCAGCCTCCGGTCGGAATCTTGCTCGCATTGCCGGCGACGAATGCGAGATCGATCACGAGAAACACTCCGAATACGAGCGCGATGCGCCAGGCCGGCCATTTCCAGGCCGCGGAGGCCGCGACCGCGCCGAGCAAGGTCGTGATCAGCATCGTCCCCATGACCGAAGCGCCGTATGCGCCGGATATCGCGCTCGAGGATCCGAAGCCGAGCACGAAGGCGACGACCGCGATGAACATGATCGTGTTGGTCGCCGGCACGTAGATCTGGCCACGCTCGTCCGCCGAGGTCTGGAGTATTGTCACTCGCGGCAGCAAGTCGAGCTGCACGGCTTGCCGCGTGATGGAGAAGGCGCCTGAAATCGTCGCCTGCGACGCGATCACCGTCGCGAGCGTCGCGAGGATCAGGAGTGCCGGCAGCGTGCCGGCGGGCGCCAGCTCGAAAAATGGATTGGAGGCGGCGGCGGGATTCGCGAGCAGCAGCGCGCCCTGCCCGAAGTAATTGAGCAGCAGCCCCGGCCAGACGACGGTAAACCAGGCGAGTCGGACCGGCGTGCGCCCGAAGTGTCCCATGTCGGCGTACAGGGCCTCGCCGCCCGTAACCACGAGGAACACGGCGCCGAGTATCGCGAGAGCGAGTCCCGGATGGGCGAGCAGCAGAGCGATCGCGTACACGGGATACAAGGCCGCGAGGATGCCCGGTTCGGCCAGGATGGCGCGCAGTCCGAACAGGGCGAGCACCGCGAACCACACGATCATCACGGGCCCGAAGAGCCGGCCGACGCGCGCCGTGCCGCGGCGCTGCAAGGCGAAGAGCGCGACCAGTATTACGATCGTGACCGGAAGCACGGCCTGGTGCATGCGTGGGTCGAGCAGTTCGAGGCCTTCGACCGCGCTCAGGACCGAGATTGCGGGCGTCAGCAGCGCGTCGCAATAAAAGAGCGCGGTGCCCATCACGCCGATCGCGATCAGCCTCGTCGCCCAGACACCCGATGTGCCGACGTGCCGCTGCACCAGCGCGACCAGCGACAGGATGCCGCCTTCACCGTCATTGTCGGCGCGGAGGATGAGGGCGACGTACTTGAGCGAGATGACGAGCAGCAGGCTCCAGAAGATGAGCGACACGACGCCCAGGACGGTCGCCGGGTTTGCGGCGCCGCCCGCGGCGGCCGTTGCCTCGCGCAATGCGTAGAGCGGACTCGTGCCGATGTCGCCGTAGACGATGCCGAGTGCGCCCAGCGTGGCGCCCGACAGTGCTCGAGCTTGGGTCATGCGACTACGATTTTAGCTTGTGGCGAACTGCGGGATAGCACAGCAGTCCCGCAAGCAGGATGAGGAATGCGGGATTCGCCGCGCCGCCGCCGCCGCCGCTGCTTCCGGCGCGAGAGACCCGCACGCTGCCATCGGTGCGGATACGCTCCTTGAACAGCGCGAGTTCTTTCTCCAGATTCACGGTCATGTCGGCCATCGCCTGTTCGAATCCCTTTCGCTGCGCCATGCGCACGTCGTGCTGGACATCGACGAGCGTCGAGCTGCTCTTCGTCTCGCTGACGCCCGGCGCGCGAAACAGGAGTTTCCGGGTCGCTACGTCGAAGACCGCGGTATCCACGAACGTCTGCACGTCGTTCTTGTTGCCCTTGACGACGTAGGCGCCGACGATCGTCCAGTAGAGCAGCGACGAGGTTTTCTCCGCGGTGTTCGCGACCTGGTCGTAGGAGACGAGCGCCATGACGTCGAGATCGTAGAGGCGTGCGGTCTGTTCGAGCGCGCTGAAGCCGCGGCCGGTGCGCATGTACGCTTCCGGGATCACGGCGATCTCCTCGATGAAGTCGCGGCCGGAAAACGTGGTCTTGACGTCGTCCAGGAGCTTCATCCGCTCCGCTTCGGACAGGCCCTGCGAATTTCCCGATCTTGCCGGAACGAATGCGAGGCCGATCTTCAATGGGAGTTGCAGGTGCGGGATCTGGCCCGACTGCGTCGGAGGCTTCTCGCCCTCGGGATACAGGTAGTCGACCAGGCTGCTCGAGACGCCCTCGCGCGTGGAGCCGCCCAGGAGACCGGCGCAGGCCGTCGTCGTGAATATGAACACAAGCAGGAACAGGCGCGTCGCTTTCACGGGCGATTCTCCTGTCGCCAGGCCGCGCCTGCGAGGCCGCAGCGGGGGGTACGCGCCAATTATGCCTGACTCGGGGAGTGGGCCGTCACGGCGCGGCGCGGTATCCTCGCAGCCCATGAATGCCGAATCGACAGTATCCGCGGCAGTTCCGCGCCCCGTCAGATCGCCTCGCGGCAACAAGCTCAGTTGCGGCAGCTGGTTGACCGAAGCGCCGTACCGGATGATCCAGAACAACCTGGATCCGGAAGTCGCGGAGCATCCCGACAAGCTCGTCGTCTACGGCGGCATCGGCAAGGCCGCGCGCGACTGGGATGCCTTCGATCGCATCCTCGGCGTGCTGAAGCGGCTCAAGGACGACGAATCGCTTCTCGTGCAATCGGGCAAGCCGGTCGGCGTGTTCCGCACGCATCCGGACGCGCCGCGCGTCCTGATCGCGAACTCGAATCTCGTGCCGCACTGGGCGACGTGGGAGCATTTTCACGAGCTGGACCGCAAGGGTCTCATGATGTACGGGCAGATGACGGCGGGCTCGTGGATCTACATCGGCTCGCAGGGCATCGTGCAGGGAACCTACGAAACATTCGGCGCCTGCGCGCGCGAGCATTTCGGCGGCGATGCGCGCGGGCGCTGGATTCTCACCGCCGGCCTCGGCGGCATGGGCGGCGCGCAACCGCTTGCGGCGACCATGGCGGGCTTTTCGATGCTCGCGGTCGAATGCGACGAGTCGCGCATCGATTTCCGGTTGCGGACCGGATATGTCGACCGGAAAGCGGCGACACTCGACGATGCGCTCGCGATGATCGAGGAGGCGGGACGCGCTAAGAAGGCCCTGTCCGTGGCGTTGCTCGGCAACGCGGCGGACGTGTATCCGGAGCTTGCGCGCCGCCGCGTCGTGCCGGACGCGGTGACGGACCAGACTTCGGCGCACGATCCGCGGAACGGCTACCTGCCGCGGGGCTGGACGATGGCGCAGGCCGCGGACGCTCGGGTGAAGGACCCGGCGCGCATCGAGCGCGAGGCGCGGGCCTCGATGAAGATTCACGTGCAGGCCATGCTCGACCTCAAGGCGCAGGGCGCCGTCGTCTTCGACTACGGCAACAACATCCGGCAGGTCGCGCTCGAAGAGGGGCTCAGGAACGCCTTCGATTTCCCCGGTTTCGTGCCGGCCTACATCCGCCCGCTCTTCTGCGAAGGCATCGGGCCATTCCGCTGGGTCGCGCTCTCGGGCGATCCCGAGGACATCTACCGAACCGACGAGAAAGTGAAGGAGCTGATGCCGGGCGATGCGCACCTGCATCGCTGGCTCGACATGGCGCGCGAGCGCATCCGCTTTCAGGGCCTGCCGGCGCGAATCTGCTGGGTGGGTCTCAAGGACCGCGCGCGTCTCGGCCTCGCCTTCAATGAGATGGTGGCGACGGGCGAATTGTCGGCGCCGATCGTGATCGGCCGCGATCATCTCGATTCGGGCTCGGTCGCGAGCCCGAACCGGGAGACTGAAGCGATGAAAGACGGTTCCGACGCGGTTTCGGACTGGCCCTTCCTGAATGCGCTTCTCAACGCGGCGAGCGGCGCCACTTGGGTATCGATCCATCACGGCGGTGGTGTCGGCATGGGCTTCTCGCAGCACGCGGGCGTCGTGATCGTCTGTGACGGCAGCTCGGCCGCGGCTGCGCGCATCGCGCGCGTGCTCCGGAACGACCCGGGCACGGGCGTCATGCGCCACGCGGATGCCGGCTACGAGCGCGCGATCGCCTGCGCGAGAGAGCAGGGTCTCGACCTGCCGTCGGTTCGCTGAAATGCCGGCGCTGACGCTCAAGCCGGGTGCGATTTCGTTGGCGGAGCTTCGTCGCATCGCGCGCGGCGCCGATGTCATTGCGCTCGAAGAGAGTTGGCGCGAACCGGTCGAGCAGTCGCTCGCTGCCGTCCGGGCGCGGCTCCAGGCGGGCGAATCGCTCTACGGGATCAACACCGGCTTCGGCAAGCTCGCGAAGACCCGGATCTCCGATGACGAGCTTGCGACGCTGCAGCTCTATCTCATGCGCTCGCATGCGGCGGGTGTCGGCGCGCCGCTGGCGGATTCGACGGTGCGCCTCATCCTGGTGCTGAAGGCCGCAAGCCTCGCGCGCGGATTCTCAGGCGTGCGTGCGCTCGTGATCGAACGACTGCTGCAACTGGTCAATGCCGGAATCTGTCCGTTGGTGCCGGGCCAGGGTTCGGTCGGCGCCTCCGGCGATCTTGCGCCGCTCGCGCATCTCTCGCTCGCGCTGATCGGCGAAGGCCGCGTGCGCGTCGGCGGCCGGGAGCAGGATTGCGCCGCGGCGCTGAGGTCCGCCGGCATCGAGCCGCTCGTGCTCGGGCCGAAAGAAGGGCTCGCGCTCCTGAACGGCACGCAGGTCTCGACCGCGCTCGCGCTCGAGGCGCTGTTCGCGGCGGAAGACCTGCTCGCGGGTTCGATCGTGAGCGGTGCGATGTCGGTCGACGCGGCGCTCGGCAGCCGCGTTCCCTTCGATGCGCGCATCCACAATGTGCGTGGGCAGCCGGCGCAGATCGCGATCGCTGCCGCGTTCCGCGCGGTCCTCGGCGAGAGCGAGATCGGACACTCGCACGAAAACTGCGATCGCGTGCAGGACCCGTATTCATTGCGCTGCCAGCCGCAGGTCGCCGGGGCCTGCCTCCAGCAGATCCAGGACGTCGCGCGCACGCTGATGCTCGAGGCGAACGGCGTTTCCGACAATCCACTCGTGTTCGGCCGCGAGGGCGAGGTGCTGTCGGGCGGCAATTTCCATGGCGAGCCGGTGGCGTTCGCGGCCGACAACCTCGCGCTCGCGATCGCGGAGATCGGCGCGCTCGCCGAGCGGCGCATCGCGATGCTGATCGACGACAGCCTGAGCCAGCTTCCGGCCTTCCTCGTGCGCCCTGGCGGACTCAACTCCGGTTTCATGATCGCGCAGGTGACGGCGGCCGCGCTCGCGTCTGAGAACAAGTCGCTTGCGCACCCGGCCTCGGTCGACAGCCTGCCGACCTCCGCGAACCAGGAGGATCACGTCAGCATGGCGACCTTCGCCGCGCGTAGGCTCGGCCCGATGGTGGAGAACACGCGGGGCGTGATCGCGATCGAGTTGCTGGCGGCCGCCCAGGGAATCGATTTCCGGCGTCCGCTCAAATCGAGCGCGACGCTCGAGAAGGCCCACGCATTGCTGCGCGCCGAGGTCGCCTTCTACGACCACGACCGTCACTTCGCGCCCGACATCGCGGCAGCCAAGTCGGTCATTGCAAGCGAGGATTTCATTTCGCTCGTTCCCGCCGGTCTCGTCCCGAGCCGCTGACAGTCGCGCGGACAAGCCAGCCGGGACCCGCGAGTGAGCGAATAAAGTTCC